>JBPCYD010000119.1:0-2788 GCA_051007895.1 Woeseiaceae bacterium | reverse complement strand
ATTGATCCCGCTCTATGAAATCCAGTTCGAACATGCGACGCAAGACGTAGGCTCGTCGCTCGCGCGACGCGACAGGATTTGTAACGGGATTCAGATTGGACGGTGCTTTCGGAAGGCCGGCAATCGTAGCTGCCTCGGCAATACTGACTTCCTGCAGTGGCTTACCGAAATACACTTCGGCCGCGGCGCCGGCTCCATAGGCGCGTTGGCCCAGAAAAATCTTGTTCAGATACAGCGCGAGGATTTCTTCTTTGGAAAACTCGCTTTCGATCTGGACCGCCAGAATCAATTCTTTTGCCTTGCGAATGAACGTGCGTTCGCGCGTAAGGAAGTACACCCGCGCCAGCTGCTGAGTAATTGTGCTTCCACCCTGGCTGCGCGAGCCGGTGATCATCAGATTCAGGGCGGCGCGCATAATGCCCTGGTAGTCAAACCCAGGGTGCTCGAAGAATCGATCGTCCTCTGCGGCAAGGAATGCCTGGATAACAACTTGCGGAATTTCTTCGTATTCGACGGGCGTCCGGCGCTTTTCGCCGATCTGGGCCATCAGGCGCCCATCCCGTGAATAGACCCGCAACGGGGTCTGCAGCTCCACATCCCGCATGGTTTCTGCAGAAGGCAGGCTCGGCAGCAGGTAGTAATACGCCCCAAATATGACCGCCAGGGCGGCGAGGACTCCGGTGATTGCCAGACCCAGCAAAGCGGGGATGATTTTTTGTCTGAGTTTCATCGGAAAAGCGGAGATATTCCCTTGCCTCCGGGGGTTCGATTATGCATATTAGCCGCGGTTTTTGGGCAAACTCGCCGAAAGGCGGGGACGCAAAGCCACCGGTCTACGGGACTTTCGAGCCAGCGACGGGCCAGGAATACGTCGTCGGGAAGTCGGATCCTAGGACAGCGGGGTTGCCAGATCACGCGGCTTACGGGCCGTGTGGCAGCAGTGGCAGCACTCGCAGTCCGAATCCACATTCTCCGGCGCGACCCTGAATCCCCGCATCTGCGCTCCTTGGCCCCCTGGATCGACTTGGCCAGCATTATACATAGTGAAGGCATTGTGCAATTTGGGACATAGACACTTTATATCCGTGAAGATATATAGTTAAATTGGCCACCTCAGACGGTAAACCAAATTTTTTGCGCAAGCTACGGACTTAGAAGGGAAAAAATGTGCTTTTCGGGTCACGTTCAAAGCCGATAATCGGGCTTGACATAACGACATCCTCGATCAAGTTGCTCGAGTTGATGCAGTCCGGCAAAGGCTACCGGGCCGAATGCTATTCGGCCGAAGCTACGCCGCCAAACTCTATTAATGAAAAGAGCATTGTCGATCCGGATGCGGTCGGCGAGGCGATACGCCGTTGCGTAAAACGCTCCGGCAGCAAAGCGACAGACGTGGCTATCGCGATAAACGGCGACGCCGCTATCACTAAAGTCATTCAGATGCCGGCCAACTTAGGTCCAAACGAACTCGAGGGACAGGTTGAGATCCAGGCTGACCAGTACATCCCGTTTCCGATGGAAGAGGTGAGTTTCGACTTCGAAGTTATGGGCCCGTCTGCAGCGGACCCGGACATGAACGATGTCCTGCTCGTTGCCACCCGTACCGAAAATGTTGATCAGCGCCGCGCCGCGGTCGAGTCTGCCGGACTTACCGCTCGCGTCGTCGATGTCGAAGCGTTTGCGCTGGAAAATGCCTGTTCGCTGATGGTGCATCAGATGCCGGACGGCGGGCAGAGCCACCTTGTCGCCGTGGTTGATTTCGGCGCGAGTAATACGACTTTCAGCGTGCTGCAGGACCTTCGTGTCATTTATACACGTGATTTTTCTTTTGGCGGGCAGCAGCTCACCGAAGAAATCATGCGAACTTACGGACTGAGTCTGGAAGATGCCGGCCGCGCCAAAAAGGAAGGCGGTTTACCGAGCAACTTTCAGCCCGAAGTTCTCGATCCTTTCATCGACGACATGACTCAACAGGTCAGCCGTTCGTTGCAATTTTTCCTGGCCTCCGGTGGTGGTCGCGATCAGCCTGATCAGATACTCGTCTGCGGCGGGTGCGCGAATATTCCCGGCGTAGCCGACGTTATCGCCAGTAAAGTTGGAATCCCGACAGAAATCGGCGATCCACTTGGATACATGAAAATCTCCTCCAAAGCCAAATCGCAGGGCGTACGCAAGGATGCCACGGCACTGCTGACTGCATTTGGATTAGCGCTAAGGAGTTTCGACTAAGATGCCACGCATTAATCTGCTGCCCTGGCGCGAAGAACTTCGCACGCAGCGACGCAACCAGTTCTTTATTGCACTGGGCGGTGCCGCCGCTGTCGCGCTGCTTTTCATTGGTCTTGGCGCCTGGATTTTCAGCGCGATCATTAATCATCAAGATGATCGAAATGGCTTGCTAAAAGCGGAAATCTCGGAGCTCGACAAACTGATTGAAGAGATCATCGATCTCGAGGACAAGAAGGACGGGCTGCTCGCGCGTATGGAAATCATCGAGCAGTTGCAGCGAAGTCGACCGGGCATTGTCCACGTCTTCGAGGAGATGGTGCGGACTCTGCCGGACGGTGTTCATCTGCGCGAGGTCAAGCAAACGGGCAGGAAGCTGGAAATAGTGGGCCTTGCCGAATCAAATACACGTGTTTCTGCACTGATGCGCAATATCGACAAATCTGACTGGCTTGCTGATCCCGACCTCGAGGTTGTTGAAGTGCGACCGGCAACCAGCGGCGATGGCGGTTTGAGAGAAAGTCAGTTTACCGTGTTCGCTCAGCAGGCCGGAGACCAGATC
>JBPCYD010000118.1:0-5658 GCA_051007895.1 Woeseiaceae bacterium | reverse complement strand
GAAAGCAGAATCAGATACGGCTTGTCTCGTTGCTCCGGTGCGTTTACACCGCCGGAACCCACCGCGCATCCCGCAGTGAGAAGCACAATGAATATCCAGCATAGATACCTCAATGAACATCTCCGATTTGTTGTGCTAACTGCAACCAGTGCGCGCAGTCTATCAGGGATCTTTTGACGGCACCGGATGAGCCGCCTATGCTTACCTTAAAACATAAACAGCAGGTTCGGGGGGAAGCATGATTCGTATTGCGTGCGCCTTAAAAGGCGCTATCATTTCATTGTTGATCGTTGTCACGCCACTGGGCGCTCTTGCCCAGGACGATCCTGATGCCGCAAAATTCGAAGCGCTCAGCGAAGCCGATACGATGATCATGGTGAAGATGCGAGACGGTGTCGCGCTCGCGACAGATGTCTATTTACCAAAAGGCGACGGACCCTTCCCCGCCATATTTGTTAAGACGCCTTACAACTTCAATACGATTTCCGGTTCGTCACTGGCGATGGCAAACGAAGCACTCGAGCGCGGCTATGCGTTCGTCGTCCAGAACGAACGCGGCCGCTACTACTCCGAGGGTGAGTGGGAAATACTCGGAAAACCGCGGACGGATGGTTACGATGCGTTGACCTGGCTCGAAGACCAGGATTGGTCCAACGGAAAAATTGCAACGTGGGGCTGTTCGTCCACCGCAGAATGGCAGATGGCCCTGGCGGCACAGAACCATCCGGCACACGCTGCCATGATACCGATGGCATCCGGCGCAGGAATCGGCAGGGTGGGCGAATACTACGAACAGGGCAACTGGTTCAAAGGCGGTGTGCACCAGACCCTGTTTACCGTGTGGCTCTATGGCGTACAGCAGAACCTTCGACCCCAGTTTCCAGCGGGGCTGTCGCAGGAGCAACTGCAGCGACTACGCAAGGCTTACGACCTGGCAGCTGCCATGCCTGAAATGGGCTGGGCCAAGCACATGCGCAAGTTACCGGCGGTAGATTGGTTGAAAGATGCTGACGGCAACGATGGTCCGGGCGCCGCACTGATGTCCCGCAAACCCAATGACGCCGGCTGGTACGAAGGCGGCCTGTACCATGACAATGAGGACTTCGGCGTGCCGGCATTCTGGTTTAACAGCTGGTTCGATGTCAGCCAGGGCCCGAATCTCGCCCTCTACAATCACGTACGCAATAACGCGCGTGACAGAAACGTTCGCGACGGGCAGTACATGGTCATTGCGCCAACGCTGCACTGCGGTTTTTTTCGTACGCCGGAACATACAGACCTGATCGCGGGCGACCTCAATGTTGGCAATGCAACCTTTCCTTATTACGAGACGATGTTTTCGTTTCTGGACAACTACCTGAAGGGAGAGAAGAACAACTTTCACCGGGATACGCCTCGCGTGCAGTTCTACACTATGGGACGCAATGAGTGGGCGTCGGATGAAACATGGCCGCCACAGAATTCGACAGCCGTAACCCTGTATCTCGACAGCGGCGGACAGGCCAACAGCGTGTTCGGTGATGGCACGATCTCGATGGATACTGCCAGTGGTGCCACCAGCGACTCGTTCACTTACGACCCGATGAACCCGGTCCCTTCACTCGGCGGTGGCGTGTGTTGCAACCGCGATGCGTCACTGGGCGGCAGTTTCGATCAACGCGGTATTGAAGCGCGTGCCGATGTGCTCGTCTACACATCGGATGTGCTCGAAGAGTCAATGGACGTCACGGGCTTCGTACGCGCGAAACTCTACGTATCGTCAGATGCCCGGGATACCGACTTCACGGTAAAACTGGTTGACGTACACGCGGACGGCACGGCCTATAACGTAGACGACACAATTCTTCGCACCCGCTACCGGGAAGGTTACGACAAAGAAGTCTTCATGGAAGGTGGTAACGTTTACGAACTCAATCCTACCGCCATGTCGACCAGTTACGAATTCGCCGCCGGACACCGAATACGGGTCGAGGTCGCATCCTCCAAGTTTCCCCAGTACATGCGTAATCTAAACACCGGCGGCAATAATTACGACGAAACCGAAGGCGTCGTTGCGCGGAACAGCGTGCATCATTCGGCCGAGCATCCTTCACAAATAATACTGCCGGTTCGTCGTTAAACTTTTAGGAGTGAGAATGTGATCGTGCGCAAAATAGCTTTCCTGATGTCAACCCTGCTCTTCACGACCGGCGCGTGGGCGCAGCAGGACGGCCTGAAAATCTACATCTCCGCAGACATGGAGGGTGTTGTCGGCGCTGTATCCGGGGATCAGCTGAGCCCGGGCGGATTCGAGTATGAACGATTTCGCGCCTTCATGACCGCGGAGGTCAACGCGGCTATTGATGCTGCCCGGGCAGCCGGGGCAACCGAGTTCGTGATCAGTGATTCACATGGCAATGGCCAGAATCTCCTGATCGATGATCTGCCGGACGACGTGACGATCATTCGTTCCTGGCCGCGGGAGCTCAGCATGATGGCCGGCATTGACGATACTTTCGACGGCGTGATTTTCCTTGGGTATCACTCAAGCACCGCCAATACTCGCGGCGTACGCGCGCATACGATGTCCAGCGCCAACATCACCGGGCTGCGACTCAACGGCATCGAGATGACCGAGGGCAGCATGGCGGCCGCGGCGGCGGGACATTTCGGGGTTCCCGTGATCATGGTTTCCGGCGACGATGTGGCCGTTGCGGAGAACCAGGTGTTAATAGGCGATATCGAGGGTGCTGTCGTAAAGTGGGCAAAGGGTTTTCACTCAGCAGAAACGCTTACTCCCGAAGCGGGCTACGAGGTGATACGAACGCGAACAAAGTCCGCAATCGATCGCATCGGCGAATTCGAACCCTACGTTCTGGAAACACCCATCGAGCTGGAACTGACGTTGAAACACTATCAGCCAGTGGAGCTGCTGGGTTATCTGAAAAATGTCGAGCGACTTAATTCACACACCATTCGCTATGTCGGAGAAGATATTATAGAGATATCGAACTTCCTTACCTTCGTCACCAATTTCCGTGTGGACCTGGAGCCATAGTTGATGCGCAACTTTTTAATTGTCCTTTTTACGGCGACGCTGATCGGGTGTTCGGAACCGGCGCCTGATACCAGCGGAACGGCAATATCGAACGTTACCGTTATCGATGCCGTCAATGGCATTCGAGAAAATCAATCCGTCGTTTTCGATGGCGACGAAATTGTCGCTATTCAGCCGGCCGATGCGGCACTGGACGTAGCCGTTGTTATCGACGGACGTGGCAAGTTCCTGATTCCCGGACTCTGGGATTTTCATGTGCACCTGACTTACGACGATCGCTTCAACGACAGTATGTCAGCGCTGTTTCTTTCCTACGGCGTCACGAGCGTACGGGATACTGGCGGCCTGATGCACAAGATCCTGCCGGTTGTAGAGAAAATGCGTGCGGAAGACGCACTTGCGCCGCGCGTCTATTTTGCCGGACCATTGCTCGATGGCAACTTCGTCGTTTACGACGGGGACTCACGGCCGGAGATTGGCACGCAGAACGCCACGCCGGAACAGGCAAAGGCAACCATTGCCGAATTAAAGTCTCAAGGTGTGGATTTCATCAAGATCTACGAGATGGTGAGCCCGGCGGTGTTTGATGCAATGGTTGAGGCGGCCAATGAGCACGAGCTGCCTATTGATTCGCATGTGCCGCTGTCCATGCGTGCGGGCACAGCGGGCCCACAGGTTGATTCTATCGAGCACCTGCGCAACATCGAGCTGGATTGCGCCGCAAACGCTCCCGAGCTGCATGAAACCCGACTTGAGTTGCTTAAGAACGAAGGAGGCGTATCAGGATTTGAGTTGCGCTCGTCTCTTCACAGCCTGCAGAGAAATCCGGCTATCGCAAATTACGATGAAGCGCGCTGTGACGAAACCATCGCGGCTCTAAACGCCACGATGATGGTGCCAACCCTGCGCCTGAATTCGTTTGACCAGGCGCCGCCTTATGCACGGGACGACTGGGAAGAGGCATTGTCGCGTATTCCGGAGGCGGTGAGAGAGGATTGGGCCGAGACCGGCATTCGCATGGCACCGGGAACGAATGAGCCGCCGTCCCCGTCAAGCGAGTTCAGTGTATTCCTGGTCGATCGTATGCATGCAGCCGGCGTGCCGATCGGTGCCGGCACCGACACGCCGATTTTTCTTTCTATTCCCGGCTATAGCCTGCATTCAGAACTGGAGATGTTGGTAAAATCGGGATTGACGCCGCTGGAGGCGCTCGAATCAGCCACCGTCCGACCCGCCGAGTTTTTCTCGATACAGGATCGGATCGGCACCATCGATGCTGGTAAACAGGCTGACTTACTTCTGCTCGATGCCAACCCCCTGGATGACATCAGAAACACCAAGCAGATTGCCGCCGTCGTGACCAAAGGCAGGTTGATGAATCGCGATGATCTGCAGGTGTTGATACGCTCAAGCCAGCAAGCTCCGCCTGGGAATCAATAGCGCCAATAGATTCGTCAGACAGACGATGTCTGGTCAGCGATATAATGTTAACGACGAATACCGACCTGTTCGGAACACCTAAAGTCGCGACATTTTCTATACACGCGCTAATCGAGCGTGTCCACCTGTCATAAATCTGCAATACACCGCGCGAATCGCAGCAGCGCCACAGCAATCTCACCTGTAAGAATTTCTTAATAATTCTGTCACGCAGATTAAATATGCAAACCCTAACCTGTCGCCATTCAAACGGGGATCGACCTGTGCAGCTGTTCGCAGATTGACACCAACATTACCTATGGCCCGATAACCATCGGCTGGAGACACCAAATGCAGTACAAGCAATTCCTGACATTCGTCATGGCTGGCATCATGCTCTCGGCATGCGACAGCGGTGACATAAATATCCAACCGGAGACCGCGGTCACCGACAGTAACAACACCATAATCACAGGCGGCGGCAGCAACGACAACGATCTCTGCGCATCCTACGTAAACAGCGGTGGCCAAACCATTCAAGGTGTGTCTGATGGTACGAACTGCACCTACTCGCAATCGTTTGTTGGCGCAGGCAATAATCTGACGGTCGACATGAACGTACCGGTGCTACCCAATGGGGGTGCCCACATCTTTGAAGGAAGTTTATTCGTCGGCGAAACGCACCGCACCGATGCGGAGCTTGCGACGGCCGGGATAGCCAGTGGTGGTGACGGTCCGGTACTCACCATCGAGGCAGGTGCAACCTTGGCCTTCGAGACCAGCAACGACTTCATCATCATTAATCGCGGTTCACAGATTTTCGCCGTTGGTACAGAGTCCGCGCCAATAACGCTCACATCGGTATCCGACGTCAACGGTACGGTAGGACCCGAAGATGTGCAGCAGTGGGGTGGCGTTGTCATCAACGGATTTGGCGTTACCAATAAGTGTGCCTATACCGGAACTCGCGGTCAGGCCAGTTTTGTGCTCGCCGGCGAGTGCCACGTTGACGCCGAAGGGGCGGCAGGCCTGGATGAGTCCCAATATGGCGGGGCGAATGATGAAGACAGTTCAGGTCGCCTCGAATATGTTCGCGTAAAACACACCGGTGCTACCGTCGGCAATGGCGACGAACTTAACGGAATTTCATTTGGCGGCGTCGGCAGCAATACCATCGTCAACAACCTGGAAGTCTATTCAAC
>JBPCYD010000117.1:0-9980 GCA_051007895.1 Woeseiaceae bacterium | reverse complement strand
CACAAACAACATGTCTCTCGACATGCACGTGTTGGAAACAAAGACGCAACGTGTGCATGGTGAACTGCTGCACGGCAAGTCTTTCGTTCGCTACGTCGAGGATGTCGGCGCACTCAACGACAATACGATACTCATACATTGTGTCTGGATCGACGACGAGGACATGCAGGCGATCGCCCAAGCCGGCGCGGTGATCGCACACAACCCGATCTCCAATCTGCGGATCGGTAGCGGCGTGATGCCGTTCAAAGCGATACATGACTATGGAATTCCTGTTTGCCTTGGTACGGATGAACCCTCTGTCGATGAGTCTTCCAATTTGTGGAACAACGCAAGGACCGGTGCATTGTTGCAGAAGATTACAGACCCCGACTATGACACCTGGCCCGACGCCGAACTTTACGTTAGAGCAATGTGTAATGGCGGGGCGAGAGCGATGCGGCAGGTAAATCACATTGGCAGCCTTGAATCTGGGAAAGAAGCGGATCTGGTTTTGCTCGATCTTGACTCTCTATCATTTACCCCGAGGAATAACCTGCTTCGGCAGCTCGTGTTCTCCGAGAATGGCTCTTCAGTCAGGATGACGATGGTTGCCGGCCAAGTCGTCTACAGAAACGGGCAGTTTGAGACAGTTGATGAGCAAGGCATCAAGGATGAGATCAAGGCATTTTGGAGCGAGTACCGGGCAGATTGTGACGCCGGGAATGAGCAAGCCGTGGACCTGGTCGAGGTCTACAAATCCGTATGCATGCGTGCAGCCGGTGTCGATGTCGGTTTCAGTCGGTGGCTAAAATTGCAGTAATCGCAGTCTTTCGGAATCTCACCTCTGACTGCGGGACTTTTGCGGGAGTCAGTCCTGCACGGTTAAGCACAGTACTGCAATCGTGTCCGTGGGCACCTCCTGATTACTTATTAAAAACAATCAGTTGACATACAAGACCTATCTTCGGGAGGCAGGGGCCCACTCAATAGATTCTCACTGCCAATCGATTACGTCAGCGCAAGTTCGAGCGGGTTCAAATCTTCTCACCCCGACCAATAACTCTTTTTAGATTAGCTAGTTAACCACTATTTCAAGAAATAGCGGGAACTCGTCCTCCGCCCTAATTTCTTGTTCGTCATGGTTCGATCTAACTGGCATACGGCAATCCTGCGGCAGTGCGTTGATCGATCGTCGGTCACCAATCAACGCCTAACAGGTAGCAACGGCGACTTCTTTGAGCCCCGCATTTTTCCACCAGCTGATCGGGCGGGACCTTCGCTCGGGTCCCTATACCATTTGGAGCAACGGCGGTGTCGCCAACGACCTCGATGCGCAGATCCCAGAGTTTGAACTTGTCCTCTCGTTCAGTCACGGCGACTCCGCGGTGCTAATAGTAAGGCTCTGATCATTGCAACACAGGCTCAAACAGCGCCGGTACAGGGTTCGTCCAACCCTCTTTCGACCTGATCACCATCTCCATCACTTCATCAATGAGTATCTTGTTATCGAACACGACTCCGTCTTTGATGGTCCAGCGAATGCCACCGCGACGTACCACGTCACCGTCGGCAGAATCCAGAGCACCAAACGCATACAAGAAACGCAGATTGTGTAGTGGGTTGCCATCGACAATAAGCAGATCGGCCACGTAACCAGTCTGAATGAGCCCCAAATCTGGCCGGCGTAGCGTTCTTGCGCTGCTGTAGGTCGCACTGCGAATCACCTCCAGCGGATTGAGGCCGGCTTCGTGAATCAGTTGCAACTCACGGATATTCGCTATACCGCTGGTGTTCCACAGGAAGGGATCGTCGGATGCGTAGCCCAGGTGGCCACCTCGCTTGTTGAACTCAAAAATGAGTTTCTGCCATTTCCGGTAAAGTTCCGCCCAGCGTTGCTCGTCCTTCGATGTCCAGTCCCAGTGGTGGGAGGCGTGATTCTGCGGGTTCGCGAAATACCAGTCGATCAGTTGACTGTGCGTAAATCGGTCGTGCCATGGCAAGCCCATCGCACGGTTCAAGTCGCGATTGACTTCATATGCACTCATGTCGGGAACCAGCGTTACGCCGGAGGCAACCAGCCTGTCGACGATCTCGCCGAACAAAACGTCTTCCGATGCGTCATGCCAAATCTCTCCTGCCTCGCGAAAGCGATGTGCTTCGTTCAGGTAGTTGTAGTCAGGCGGGAAATCCTGTTTGCCACCTTTGAGGGCGGCTTCGCCAAAGCCATAGTGATGCTCAAGCATCGTGGCTCCCAGTTCTGCCGCGGTCACCGCATCCACAATCGCGATATCGGATGGCGGCAGGTGCACTGTCGTAATGCCGCCTGCATCGTACACCGCTTTCGCTACTGCGCCGAAGAGTTCCGCGTTCCACGCCAGGCTGCCAATGCGCACTACGTGTGTATCTTTCATTACCTCCCTGATCAACTTTGGAACTTGCGTGGGATCGTGCCAGGGCTCGATTTCGTCTGCTGCGGGTGCGTTTCCGGGGTCCCGGGAGCGGGACGGTCCCCAATCCCGGATCGGGTACATGCGCGGCGCCGTTATCCTGTTTTCGTTCGATAGCCGTTGTTGTTCCACGGCCGCTTCCCAGCCGCGCCCTGACCCATTGACCATCGTCGTGACCCCATGCGCCAGCTTCATGTTGTATACATACTGAAGCGGCAGGGGCTCTGTGCGGATATGGGTGTGGAGGTCAATCAGTCCAGGCATCACGTACATACCACTGGCGTCAATCACCCGGTCCGCTTCCGGAAGGGGCGTAGATTGCGGGCGCCCGGTGACGCCGTTGTAACCAATGATTTGCACAATCTTGTTCTGTTCGACAATGATGTCTGCCGGGCCGTATGCAGGGCCACCATGCCCGGGAATAACCATTGCATTGATAATCGCGAGACGCTCGTACGGACCCTGGCGTGCCTGGTCCGGGTCTTGCGCTGTTACCGCCGCAGACACGAGTATGCCGAGCACTGCAATTCCAATAAGACGGTGACTTCGTAGTAGGTGATTGGCCATATTGTCGTCCTGAAATTTATGATTAAAGAATATTCTTTCCGACCTGGCCGCTGTACCAGTCAGCGAAACGATCTCCTGATGCGTCAAAATTAATCTTCAGGTCGCTGGACTTGCGGCGAATGCTCGAACACGAGAATTTCCAGGGTACCTGGCAATCCCTGCCTGGATATTGTTGTGGCGTGTGAAGACAGTCGTCGCACGTTGTCTCTGCCATCCAACCAGTCGTCGATTCCACCCAGGCCATCAGGCTGGTCGATGTCGGGTTCAAGATCTGCAAGTCGATAGTGCATTGGGATCAAGATTTCTGGCGACAATTGTTTCAGGATCGTCTGAATTTCTTGTTCCTTCAATATATGGTATTCGGAATCAATGGGCATCATAAGAACATCGACCTTTCCGATTTGTGCTGCTGCCGAATCGGACACCGGGCCGTTGTCACCGATGTGAGCGATTCGTATTCCAGCAACTTCCAGAATCCAGATAGTGTTGGTCTGGCCAAATTCTTTACCGTACGGGTCCGCATGCTTACCTGCCACACCAATCACATCGGTTCCGGCAACTTTGTAATGACCCGGCTCACGCAACACGTTCATCGTGTCATGCCACGGTGCTGATTGACCTCGGGAAATCCCGCCGTCGTGGTCATAGTGTGGATGCGTAATCAACACAGCATCAGCCTCAATACCCTCCGGGTAGTCGTAGCCAATCCAGATGCGGCTGCCATACGGATCGATTAACAACTTTTCGCCGGACGGCACAGTAATACGGAAGCTGGCGTGCGCAATGTATTCAACAATGACTTCCTGTTGTTCGACTTGCGTGTGTGCAACACCGATACAAAACCACGAGAACGCTACTACCCGAAAAATTCCGGCCAGCCGTTTCAAGACCTTCCTCCGTCAACTGACAAAACTTGGCCGCTTACCCAACCTGCTCCCTCGGACGCAAAATATAGTACTGCTGCAGCGATATCCTGCGGCTCGCCCAAGCGCCTGGTGTGAGTGTTTTTCAGCAACTCCTGCCGATACGCTTCGGAATATTCTGCCCACTGTTTTTGCGTGCTTGGGTTAGACAACACCAGGCCCGGGGCGACAGAATTGGTTGTGATGCCGAACGGCGCAAGTTCCAGAGACAATTGTTTGGTCAATCCCACGAGGGCATGTTTTGCGGCGGCATAAGCCTGGATACCCGTTAAACTTGGCCTTAGGCCTGCACCGGATGAAATGTTGATAATGCGACCCCACTTATTTTTCTTCATGACGGGAGCTACTGCTTGTGCCAACCAGAAAGCGCTGTCGACATTGGCTGCGAAAATTACCCGCCAGTCATGCTCTGATACCGCTTCGATCTGCTTGCCAGTCTGACCGCGAACACCACCGGCCGCATGCACCAGAATATCTAAACTATCTCTCTGCTCGCTGATTGTCCTAATCAATTCTGCGCTGGCATTCCGGTCGGATAAATCCAGTGCAGAACCCGTAATACCAAGTTCATCCGCCGTTTTGCAAATACCTTCTCGATCAATGTCCGCCACATGAACAATAGCCCCGGTAGCAACGAAAGATTTTGCAACTGCGGCACCGATACCTTGCGCTGCGCCGGTAACCAGCACTACTCGATCAGAAAAATCTGCATCACTCGCCATGATCCGGCCAGGGTCCCTCTAATATTGCGCGGGTTTCCGCCACTCCAACTTTCCAGATTTCCAACATCTCGCTATCCGCTTTCTGATATGCACCGCCAAAATTTCCGTCGCCAATCAAGGTGCGTGTCTCTTCCGGGCTCGACATGTCAAGTTGCGCGTAATCCACGAGCGTTTTCTCCCCATCTGGCGCAGGCGAATTCGCGAGGCGCGTCCAGGGGAAGTTTTCGATCCAGCTGGCGTGTGACCCTATTGGGTCAATTTTCCGGCTCGCTTCGGTTACTCGCGTACCCGACCACCAAGGATGGTACTTGATCGACATTTCGGGCATGTTGGCCATCAATTCCTTGGCGAGGTTTGCTACCGGTGCGTTGCCGCCGTGGCCATTGACGATCAATACACGTCGAAAACCCGAGCGGCGAACCGAGGCGATCAAGTCGCGGAACACAGCCAACAGCGTTTCAACACGAAGCGACATGCTTCCCGGGAACGCGGAAAAATATGGCGCGAGGCCATATGGCATACAAGGGTAAACAGGAACGTGCAACGGTTCCGCCGCTTCAACGGCAACTCGCTCGGACAAAATTGCATCAACACACAGAGATAACTGAGCATGTTGTTCAACTGAACCTACCGGTAGTACGCAGCGATCGTCATGTAGCAGATAACTTTCAACCTGCTGCCAATTCATGTCGGCTATGCGCATCTCAGCACTTCATTCTGATTGGCCGCCTTCCGGAATTCGCAACGCCCCAATGCCGGCCGCGTTGGCTATAACGTTGAAATCTGCGATTTCCTCAGTCCTGATGCGCGCCAGTTCCTCAGCGTATTCCGCCCACACGGCAAGGTAATCACTGGTTACGTCTTTAAATCCATCGGTCAGCGGAATATCGGAGCCATGCATTCTGCCCAGTAGGTCTTTGACCTTCATTAGTAAACGTCCTTCATGCTGATAAACATGCTGAAACGTTTTCAACTCCTTCTGCAGTATCAGCTCGATCCAGGTATCGATCGTAGCATCCAGTGCGGCCGCTGTTTCCGTTACGTCACTGTCCGGTACAAGCTCGGTGATGAGCGCCAGTTGTTTCTTTATCAGGCGCAGATCCTTGACCCCCTGTCCCATTGCGTTCGCGGCCGCCATCAGCGACGAGGAAAGTGCGTCCATGTCCGCATATTCCTGAAGGTTCGCTGGCGTGTCACCTCCAAGTCGTGGGTCGACGCGGATTCTGAAGGTTTGTTCCTGTTCAATGTCGCCAATGGTCATGCGGACTGAATAGTTACCGGGCGCAGCCATGTAGGCGTCCATGTTCCTGGAGACGTTGTAGATCTCCGGCAAACATTCGAATTTGCCCATTTGCATGCGCCAGACCCAAAGATTGTCACCAGCATTTCCAGATATAGTCTGCGGACGTGGCGTCGCCGCCTGACCCCGACCACAAATCGTACCTTTCACGTCAGAACTATCCGTATGGACGATTTCGCCTATGTCATTGAGGATCTCAAAACTGATGGGCGTATCCGTTTCCTCAGCTAAGACATAGTGAACCTGAAGGCCATAGGGCGGATTCTCGCCGGGTCCGGCATCCGGATAACCGTTCGAGATATTTCGAACCGGATTACGCGGTTTCAACAGGACAGAATCTGAGTCTTGCAGGCCGTCGTAAAGCTGGTGCAGCGGTGTCAGGTCATCGAGAATCCACAATGAACGGCCCTGTGTTGAGACCACCAGATCATCCTGCTGCACGTATAAATCGGTAATTGGTACTTGCGGCAGATTCTGTTGCAGGCTTTGCCAGTTGTCACCATCGTCAAACGAAACGAACAAACCGTTTTCTGTACCGCCGTATAGAAGCCCGGGTCGCTTCGGGTCGACACGAACGGTACGTGCAAAAGTATTCTCCGGAATACCGTCGACGATTTTTTCCCACGATTCGCCGTAGTCATCGGTTTTGTAAATGCTGGGCGTGAAGTCGTTCATTTTGAACCCGGCGCGCGCGAAATACATGCTGCCCGCGTTGTGCGGAGACACATCAATCACGTTGATGATGCCTTCCTGCAGTCCCCTTGGCGTTACATTGGCCCAGGTCTGACCGCCGTCACGGGTAAGGTGCACCAGGCCGTCATCCGAACCCGTCCAGATCACGCCTTTTTCAATCGGGCTTTCCGCAATTACGAACAGATTGTTGTAGCTTTCGGCTGTGATTTGCTCGTTTGAGATTGGGTAGCCGCCAAGCCCCTGATGATCCTTGTCGTTGCGGGTCAGGTCGTCGCTTAATACTTCCCATGTAACGCCCCGATCAGTCGAGCCCATCAGGAACTGCGAACCATAGTAAATCTGGTCCGGGTTATGCGGTGAGACAATCACCGGACCGTTCCAATTGCCGCGATATTTGAGGTTCTTCGGCTGCTCGCCGGTCACGCGCTCAGGATAAGGACGTACGTTGCGATACTGTCGCGTATCCCGATTCCATTCGCCTAACATGCTCGCAAAAAACGTCGTATAGACATATTTCGGATCGTCCGGATTGAAGGCGATCGTCGCACTTTCGCCCGACCCGATTGACCACCAGTGCTTGGTGCCTATGCCGCCCGACCGAAATCCGCCGCCCATACTCTGGCTGGCTATTGTGATGCCATTTGAATCCTGTTGGGACGAATAGACGCGGTAAGGATATTTGTTGTCTGTGATCACCCGATAGAACTGCCCGGTCGGCTGGTTCATCTGCGATGACCAGGTCAGGCCTCCGTCCATCGTGATGTTGGCGCCACCATCATTGCCGTTGATAATGATATTGCTATCGGACGGATTGATCCAGATGGCATGGTGATCCACATGCGGTGCTTCATAGGTCTCGAATGTTTTGCCACTGTCGATGGATTTGATCAGCACACCATTCATGACCCAAACCTCATCCTCGTCGTTTGGGTCCGCGGTTATGTGCATGTAATACCAGGCGCGCGCCCACGTATTCGGATCGTCGCTGACCTGCTTGAAAGTTTCGCCACTATCCTCTGATCGGTAGACGCCACCTTGTCCGTCTTTGGCCTCGATCGCGATATAGACAATCTTCTGGTTGGCGGGCGAAATCGAGATTCCCATTTTGCCCTTCAGCTCGGGAAGTCCTTCTTCAATCTCTTTCCAGGTCGCGCCACCGTCCGTCGTCTTGTAAACGCGGCTGCCTGGGCCGCCGCTCTTCACAACCCATGGCCTGCGACGGAAATCCCAGCTTGTCGCCATCAGGAAGTTCGGGTCGGTGGCATCCATGGTCATGTCGGCAAACCCTGAATCCTCGTTGACGTACAGAATCTTGTTCCATGTAACGCCGCCATCTATGGATTTGTAAATTCCGCGCTCTTCGTTTGGCCCCCACGGGTTGCCCTGTGCTGCTAAAAAGACGATATCCGGGTTCGTTGGGTGAATGTGAATCCGGCTGATATGCCGGGTTGCCGCAAGGCCCATCTGAACCCATGTCTTGCCAGCGTCTGTTGATTTGTAAACGCCGTCGCCGTGCGAGGTCTTTACGCCGCGAACCGGCCCCTCGCCGGTACCCACATAGACGATGTTAGGGTCACTGTCCGCGACATCGATCGCGCCGATGCCACCGGTGTTGATAAATCCGTCAGAGACATTTTCCCATGCCGCCCCGGCGCTCGTTGTCTTCCAAACGCCGCCGCCGGTTGCCCCGAAATAGTAGGTCAGCGGATCGCCTTCAAACCCGGCTACTGCCGTCACACGGCCACCGCGGAAGGGTCCGATGCTTCGGTATTTCAGGGTCTGGTACAGCTTTGAATCCACTGTTTCTGCCGCGTTTGCCGTGGTCTCCACGCCAGAAGAAACCAACAATATCGACACTACAGCAACAAACAAACAGCACCTGGTGAATACCGTCATCATCGGGAGCTCCCCTCATTAGAGGCATGAAAATAATATATTATATATCACAATTGCAAGACGCTTACCTCGTACCAAGGAGTGCCTGTTGAATGGCTACCCTGGGTGGAGAAGGTCAACGCAATGCCCTTTGCCCTAGGTCAGGCAGCGCTGTGAAGAATTGAGGCCATGATGTTATGCACGTGGCGTCACCAACGGGATAGAATTTCCTATCCCTTGTGCAGATACTCGATGAAATAGATATGCAGAAAAAGGACGAGCTCCTGGGAATAGACCGCCCGATAACCCGGCGGGACTTTGTCGGTTCCGTGCTCGTTGGAGCTGGCAGCGCATTGCTCAGTCAGCCTTCGTGGAGTCAGGATGTAGCCACCCGCATTACGCCTGCCGTAAGTGACGCATGGACCGGATATGGTGGTGTTGGTGATTACGCATCGTCGAATGGTAATACCCGTGCCGTCAGGGACGCCTCCCATGTCGTGCGAGATGCAGATAAAAAAGGCCTCCTGGCTAAAGCGAAATCAACGGGGGAAACGTTTGACCTGGTAGTCATCGGCAGCGGATTCTCCGGACTTGGCGCCGCGTTTCAGTTCCACGCCAAGACCGACGGGAAATCATGTTTGATTCTCGACAACCACCCGGTGTTCGGCGGCGAAGCAAAGGAAAATGAATTCGAAGTCGACGGACACCGATTGTTCGGGCCACAGGGATCGAATGCGTTCATTACGCCGACGGGACGGACAACACTATCTGACGACGTTTGGCGAGCTGTGGGCATGCCCACTGACTACGAGTTCGCCGATTCGGATACTGATTTTGGTCTTAAAACAGCTCGGGACAGCTACGAATCAATGTTTTGGGGCGAGCAACGGCTTGACGTTGGCCACCTGTTCCGCGACGGGAATAGATCCCACTGGGAAAAGAATATTTGGAACGACGAGTTGAACAGGACCCCATGGTCGCAAGACATGCGGCGCGATATGTTGCGTGCGTTCAGAGGAACTGAAACGGTTCATGAAATGGAAGGCCTGGGTCCGTGGCTCGATAGCATGACGTATCAAACGTACCTGGACGAAAAACTCGGTTTGGATCCCGGCGTTAGCAAGTATCTGGATCCGATCCTGGCGATATCCAATTATGGCTTCGGTTGTGACGTAATTTCCGCTTACGGCGCCTACCTTCTGGAACTGCCCGGAATGAAAGGCTATGCGTTGGCCGATTATGACAAAGAGGCGGTTCATTCTATTAGTTTCCCGGGCGGCAATACGACCTATGCGCGCTACATCGTTAAACATCTGATCCCTGCTGCAATTCCCGGTGAAGGTCTGAAAAACACTGCCCTCGGACGGATCAATTTTGGAGCACTTGACGAATCCCACTCACCAACCCGAATCAGGTTAAGTGCAACTGCTGCCGACGTCCGTCAGGCGGGCGACAAAGTTCAGGTTACCTA
>JBPCYD010000116.1:0-4669 GCA_051007895.1 Woeseiaceae bacterium | reverse complement strand
TGCTCGCTGCTGTTGCGCCATCAATGCCAACATATTCAATGACATTCGTGACGGGTATACGATTGACCGCGCCGTCGATGACAACGGCCGGATGGCCGTCAATCGTAACGGCAGCGGTGCCCGTCGCGGTGGCCGGAATCGCTGTTGTGGATGTAACGCGGAAGACACCCGGACTGCCTGCAACCGGTGTTGCGGGCGGGTTGCCAAAGCAGGCAAGCGGGTTCAGTGAAATCGGTTGTGCCGGACTGTTGCCGGAGTCCGTGTTGGTGTAGTCGTCGGTATTCCAGGCAATGCTTACTGCCAGGCGACTCGCCCCGCCAGCGCAGGTCGTGAACTCCGGATCCGCCAACAGGTCGTAGGCGTCACCCGTGCCAGGATTGGTGACCGAGATATCCACACTCGGCATCTGGCCGACCGCCATGTCGGTAACCGCAACAATGTTGTACTGGAAATTCTGCGCCGCTTCCTGCACGGGAAGCCTGTGTGCCTCTTTGACGCGAGGTTCTATGCCTGCAGCCGTTGCCGTCGGGCCGTGGCAATCGAGACACAAAGTGTCGTCGAAGAATGACACGCCATTGTGGCCGTTGTTCTCCCAGTCGATGTCATCATGACAGGTCCCGCAGGCGGCCCGATTGGCGACCTCAAAATAGTTACTCGCATCCGGCGTGTCGGTATTGGAATCGTTGTGGCAGGTCTGGCAGTTGCGTACGTCCTGCGGGAAAACCACTGTTGAATAGTCGTGCACGGTGTTTCGAAAACCAATAACCGTATAGCCGTTTGCCAGGTTCTCGCCGTAGTGGATCTTGTGAATCATTTCTTTCATGTCGACCGAGCTGCCCGAGTCCTCGTCTACGGAGTAGGGATTGTGACAAGTGACGCAATAAGTAATGTCAACGCGCGGGCCGCCGTGAAAATCGAATACATCGTGGCAGGCATTACAAGTATCGTTGTCCACGACGTTGCGCGTAAACATGTCCATGGCTGGTCCACCAACCGCCGGAACGAAATCGTATATTCCATTGCTGGAAATCGGTGCCTGGCCGCGGATCTCGATACCTAGTCGATGGCTCTTGTTCGCATCGAAAACGGGCCCGGCGGGATAGTCGTCCACGGCTTCTGCAAACGTGTATTGATATGTGCCGTCACCGTTGTCAACAAATGTTCCGGCCGATGCGGTCTCCGTGGTCGCCTGTGCGTCCGGAACATTGTTGCTTGCTCTGGTGACGTACGACTGCCATTCGCTTGACTCACCGCTGCCGGGCGCAGCGGCCGATAGCTGCGACAACATGAAGCGAATATCACCGGCGGGGAGACCCGTGAGGCCCTGGGTCAGATCGTTGGTGAGCTGCAACTCGACGACTGGCTGGTCGGTTCCAGCCGCCAGTGTGACCCCGGTTATTTCAATATTGATCTTGGTTGCGCTGTCGACGGGTATGCCACCACCACTGGTCGGCGGCGGTGGCGGCGATGGCGGGCCAGGAGGACCAGCGGGACCTGCCGGACCGGCGCTGCCGTCATCGCCTGAACATGCGAATAACATGGACGTCGCAAACATGATTATCGCCAACCTGGCACCGCTTCGCATGGTCGCAAGCATTTGTTTTCCCCTCGAAGATTTTCGTCTAAGCGCCGCTCCAGCGCCACACCGATAGCCACAGCTTCTTATTCTGATAACACTCTTGTACCAAATGTCGCAGTCCTATCGCATTGCGGGATTTACCTATTCGAAGTCGGTTGATCTACCATATGAAACAAGAACTGGATTGCCGACAATCGGTCTGACAATGTAACCGGCTGATATTACGTACCAATGACAGGAGCTCAATTATGAAATTCGCTTTCCGAATGGGCATTACCGTGCTCTTCTTGTCTGCGTTCATGGTTGCGGGCGCCGCGGATCTCGAGGCGACGATCGTCAATTGCAACGATTGTCATGGCGCGGATGGTGTCAGCCAGTGGGATGACATGCCGACCATCAGTGGTATCGACGTTTTTACGCATGCAGATGCCCTGTACGTCTATCGCGACAATGAACGGGCGTGCGCGGAGAGCGCATACCGACTGGGAGATACAGAACGCGCGCTGACTACGATGTGTGAGATCGTCGCTGATTTGAGCGACGACGATATCGAGGCAATTGCCGAGCACTATGCGGCACTCCCGTTTGTTCCGGCCGCACAGGAATTTGACGCAGCGCTCGCGCAGACCGGCGCAGCGCTGCACAAACAGGAATGTGATCGCTGTCATTCCGAAGGCGGATCGAATGCGGATGACGAAGCCGGCATCATAGCTGGCCAGTGGATGGGTTACCTGCGCGTCGCATTTGCTCAATATGCTGCCGGCGAAAGACCGCAGGACAAAAAGATGAAGGAAAAGATGGATCCACTGACCGCTGCTGACGTCGAGGCCCTGCTGCACTACTATGCATCACAGCAGTAGATGATTTTACTGCGGTAATTTTCAACGATGGAGTTGGTGTTATGCATGTGGCCGCACGACCAGAGGGTTTTCTCGACGGGCTCTTTCAGACTATTGACGCTATGGACGCCGACCGTTTCGTCGGTTTTATCACTGAGGATGGCGAGTTTCGCTTCGGTTCAGCGCCGGCCGTTCGCGGCAGGGCGGCGATCGGGCAAGCGGTCCAGGCTTTTTTCGACACTATTTCCGGCCTGTCACATAGCGTAACCCGGGTTTGGCGTGACGACAGCTGCGTGGCGTGCGAAGGTGAGGTTTGTTATCGACGGCACGACGGCACAGAAGTTGTTGTGCCGTTCGTCGACGTGTTCGAATTGGAGAGCGACCTGATCTCCAGTTACAGGATCTACATCGATATCGCACCCTTGTACGCGCAGTAGTTTAAGCCCCTGCGCCGGGAACGGCAGCCCCTGATGATTGAAAACCTGATCAGCCGTTACGTCCGGCACCTCAACCAGCGACTGATGAGTTTCGGGTCTGCACCCGGAGAGATTCAATTGCCGGACCCTGAGTCCGGCAAGCACTATCTTCTCTATTTGCACATACCGTTCTGTGTGGTGTTGTGTCCTTTCTGTTCGTTCCATCGGGTCGAGTTCCGTCAAGACCGGGCCACTCAGTATTTCGACGCGTTGCAACAGGAGATCAGGAGCGTCTCGGAGCGCGGCTACCGCTTCGGTGAGTTATACGTTGGCGGAGGGACGCCTACTGTCATGCCGGAGGCACTGGCCGAGACTATCGAACTCGTTTCGGAGGAGCACCCGATATCTACGATATCGATTGAAACCAATCCGCATGATCTCGATGCGCACAAACTGAGGCGGCTGCATAACGCCGGTGTCAAAAGACTCTCGGTCGGCGTGCAGAGTTTTGACGATGAGCTACTTAAAGAAATGCAGCGCTATGAAAAATACGGCAGCGGCGACGAGATCCGTGATCACCTGCAAAGTGTGGGCGACATGTTCGATACACTGAATGTCGACATGATATTCAACTTTCCGCACCAGACCGAGGCAATACTGGAGGCTGATCTCGACATTCTGACCAGCAGCTTATCGGTCGACCAGGTTTCCTGGTATCCATTGATGACGACTGCATCGACCTCGAGACCGATGGCTCGCCAGATCGGCCAAGTGGATCATTCCAGGGAACGCAGATTCTACGAAATCATCGTGTGTCATATGTTGGCGGCCGGATACAAGCGTTCGTCTGCCTGGTGTTTTTCGCGCCGTCCCGGCATGTTTGACGAATACATCGTCGAACAAGAGGAGTATGTCGGCCTGGGTAGTGGTTCGTTTAGCTATGTCGATGGCAGCATGTATGCCAATACGTTCTCAATTAACAACTATTTGCGGCTCGTCAGCGAGGGTCATCCGGGGACGGTGCAAAAACGAGGGCTGACCAGTGTCGAGCAAATGCGGTATTTCCTCTTGATGCGCATGTTTGGCGGTCAACTGGATCTCGACGTTGCCGAAAGACGTTTCGCTGGTCAGTTCGGCCGGGTGATGTGGAGTGACCTTGCCGGGTTGCGCGCAATTGGCGCAATCCGGAAAAATTCGAACGAGCTGCGCCTAACAGAATTCGGCTACTATCTCTGGGTAATTCTGATGCGGGAATTCTTCTCGGGTGTTAATAATTTTCGCGATGACATGCGGCACAACATCTCGCGTGAGCCGCATCGTGTTTAGTTCAAACTTCGGATAACCACGATTGCTACTGCACGGTTATCCCTGAAACTACCCATATATTCAGCGCAGGGACGGTGAACAGCAATGGCACACTCTGACAACAATAACTCGACCGGCATCTGGAAACGACCGAAAAGAAAGTGGCTACTTGGCATTCCGCTTGGGGGCATCATTGCGTTCGCGCTCGGGGCTATCGCGCTGGGGATGACTAATTACGTTTTGCATGAAACCAGTACAACTGAGTTCTGCTACGTCTGTCATTCGCATGAAAATTTTATCAAACCCGAATACGAGGCCTCCTCGCATTTCAGCAATATCTCGGGTGTCCGCGCCAGTTGCTCAGACTGCCATTTGCCGCACGACAACTGGTTCGAGCTCGTCTGGACCAAGATGGTGGTCTCGCTCGACATCATTCCCGAGGTTGGCGGTAAACTGGATACAGCAGAAAAGTATGAGGCACACCGTGCCGAAATGGCCGAATCGGTCTGGCGTCAATTTAAGGAGAACGA
>JBPCYD010000115.1:0-10789 GCA_051007895.1 Woeseiaceae bacterium | reverse complement strand
CCGCCAGTCTCTGCTCGATACTCGAAAAGTTCCCGGGCAGTTTTACCGGTTGTCGCTACGATGACAGCGGATTTGCCGATTTTGGTGGCAATGCCACGAACTGCGTCTTCGCGTCTCATTTCGAAATCGGGGGACTCAGGGACCGCCCCATACTTTTCAAAAGTACCATCTGCCACGACAATAGCGAACGGTGACTGCTTCTGTCTCATGTATTCGGTTGCTCGAACGACGAGTTCCCGCGCTTGGTCAGCGTCTGTCGGAAGAAGTTCGTGCGCAATGCCAATACAATCCAGGAGTTCGAGTGTCGTCCGTCCCTGTTTTACATGCTGTGGCTCATCGGGTTTTCCCGGTTCACCCCGCCAGCCAACCACGATTAGCATCGGAATTGAGTACACGTCGGAATCGGCCAGTGACACCAGCGGATTCACCGCATTGCCCAATCCTGAATTCTGCATATAGACCAGCGCACAGCACCCTGTTGCCAGGTGGTGGCCTGCAGCAAGGGCAATCGCCGCGCCTTCGTTTGCCGCGATCAGGTTCTCATCTTTTCCTGCGTGATCAGACACATAGGCACAAAAATCTTTCAACAGGGAGTCTGGGACTCCGGTGAAGAAGTCGATATCTGCGGCGCGAAGCGCGTCGTAAAATAGTGTCGGCGAGAGCACTCATTGGTCTCCGTCGAAGACACTCAGAATATCTTTAATCGACATGCACTCTTTTGCGGCTTCATGGCCGCGCCCGTGCCGCAATATCGTTTCGGCAGTTCTGACCATGGCCGGATACGACGCCCGGAGGAGGTGGTTTGCGTATATAACGACACGCGCGCCAGCATCGATGAGCTCCTGTTCGGTAATGCGGTCATAGGTCGTTGGCACGACGACCAGTGGTGCCTGTAAACCCCTGTTCGAGTATTCCCTGCAAAACTCGAGAATTTCGTCGGGAGCCTCCTGCTTGCTGTGAATCATGATTCCGAATACGCCAGCGTCAATATAGGCTGCCGCTCGTTGCAATGCGTCATCGAGACCGGCCTCGAGAATCAGGCTTTCAATTCTCGCAATGATGACGAAATCCTCCGTCACCCGGGCATTGTTGCCAGCGACAATCTTCTCACAAAAGCCTTCGATACTATCCTGCGTCTGTTGCGCGCTTGTGCCGAACAGAGAGTTTTTCTTAAGGCCCACTTTGTCTTCGATAATGACTGCAGATACGCCGAGCCTTTCCAGGCGGCGCACCGTTAATGCGAATTGATCGGGATAGCCGCCCGTATCACCATCATAGATAACAGGTTTCGTTGTAACTTCGAGTATGTCGCTGATGGTACTGACCCTGGAAGTCAGGTCGACGAATTCAATATCCGGTTTACCCTTGAGTGTTGAATCCGTCAGGCTACTGAGCCACATGGCATCAAATTCCTGCGGCCGGTCGTCGATTTCGACACGCGCTTTCTCAACGATCAATCCCGATAGTCCGCTATGAGCTTCCAACACTCTTACCAGGGGCTTCGCCATAAGCAAGCGCCGGAATTGCTTCATGCGAATCTCCGGCGTTGTGCCAATTTCCTTGTTTGCGACATTCAATGCCGTCGACGAGATTCCCGGCGTATAGGATGGTTCGATGAGTTGGCCGCCCCATTCAGCAAGCGTATCAATTACCGCCTGCCGGATTTCGCGCTGTGCGCCGACTTTCCAGTCGTCTCCATGCACAACGTAGTGCGGCTTGATCTTGCGCAGGTTCGGTACGTAGTCGAGGGTCTCCTGGGGAATGACGCGTTTAACGCCCTTTATATTCTCGGCAACAATTTTACGTTGCTCAAACGACATGAAGGGCAGGCGTTTATAGGTCGCGATCGCCTCGTCGGTCAGCAGCCCCAGCGTGACTTCGCCTAACTCTCGAGCGACTTGAATTACATTCAGATGTCCGGGATGGACAAGGTCGGCACTCATCCCGATATAGACTGATTTTTTCTTCTTCAATGCTCAATTACTCTGCGATTGGGCGTCAAACGACAATAGCTCGCAAATGTGCTGCGCGCCGATTTCACTGGAATGACCGAAGTTGAATACATTCTCGGACCTAAGTCTAACGATTTGGTCCCGAAATCGCTGTCGGTTGTTTACTAACTGGTTCACAAAGTCAGCAATATGGTCGATCTGGTCTGGCGCCATCACAATTCCGAGTTCGGTACGCATGCTGGCTTCAAACGGCTCAATGCCAAGCTCTTCGTAGCGGTCGTTGTGGACCTTGCGCGGTACGTCCATGTAAAGGACCGGACGCTCAGTGCCAAACGCATATTCCAGTGCGATGCCGGACCAGTCAGTGATCAATACGTCGGCTGCCAACATTGAATCGTCTGTGCGCACCGATTGCTCGAGCTGGAAGCCGTCATCCGCAGAAAACGCCTGCTGCAAATTCCTGCTTAACTCAGGGTAGCGTTTGTTGGTTTCCGGATGAGGTCGAACTATCACTTTGAATTCGGCATTGCGCAGGGCGGTCACAAGCTCGACGCCATGTTCCTCCAGGACATTGCTCGCTGCCCAGGATGGCGCAACGAGGACAGTGCGTGCGGACGATGCGTGTGTTTCGGACCGTTGCCCAGACCAGGCGTCATGAATTCGTTCCAGCCGTGAGTAACCTGCCTCAATCAGATCGCGCTTTCCAATTGACCGCAATTCGCCGTCGCGCTGCAGTTCCCGGACTTGATATGGTCCGGTGCAAAGTATCGAGTCGTAGTGATCAAATGCACCGTGCCGATAAGCCATGTGGGTGCTGTTCATCGCGTGAAAAACGTAGACGTAGTGGACCGGGTTCACGGAACGCTGCAGGTGAAACTTGTCGAGGTCTGTCAGCGTCATGACGAAAACGCGGCAGTTTACGAATTTCATGAACATCGGCAACATTCTGTTCACGTAAAAGACATGCACCCCAGGAATGTCAGCCGTCAGTATCGGGTCTTTGATGTCGGAGGTTACGTAACAAAAAGGATCGAGGTGTTTCGATTTGAGTGCATCGATGAGGCCATCAAAGTACGAGATATAACTCTCGTGTTCCGAATAGAAAATGACCTTGCGTTCCTCCTTCGGCGTGCGGAAACGAATCCGCCAAAGCGAGACGAATTCCTTTATCAATGACATTGAATTTGATGCACCGTATGCTTGATCGTCGAATGTCTGGCGGGCTCAACCCGGTGCCGGCTGGATGGCAGGAATCGTACCGCGGCCTGCTGTCGAGCTGCAACTCGAGCGCATCTCAACTGCCCGTACTAGATTTCTTCAACGACCAGCTTAAGCTGGTCCAGAAAGACCTGCTCACGAGATTCGATGGACAACAGGTGTTTGCCCGGTGCCAGCCGCCACGAAGAATCAAAAGCCTGCCAATTCCAGTTTTTGGAAATATTCATATGCCAGACTTCGGCTTCATCGTCGTTAATACGGACGTAGCTCGAGTTATTGTTGGCACCCGGTGCTACCAATCGAGCCTGTAGCTGGACGATCGCTGGTTCCGTCAATTCGAAGCGGAACTTGATACTGCCGTTGCTTGTATACGATCCATTCGAGCCCGGCAGGCGAGAGTCGACGCTGGTGTTCTTGGTCAGCGTGCCGTTTTCAGCTTCAACAACCTGGTTAACCGGTGCCGGCGCTGCAGTGCTGACCAATGTAGCGATGTCGTGAGTGCCGACCGGTAGTTGCCGGTCATTTTCAAAAACAAGGGTATGCCCAGTGATCCTGTGTTGTCGCAAGGAGCTTTCTCCATTGGCGACGCTATAGGTTCGATCGCGCCGCGCAAAGGCGTCATATTCGTCCCGTAAAAACGATAGTCCTTCGTGAGTCGGAGATTCCCTGCCTATGAATTCGTAAATGGTCGGCGCGATGTCGACCAATGTCGCCTTTATGGTGGAGTTTACAAACTCCCGCGGAGATTCCGGAGACGGCGGTTTTATCAATAGCAAGGTTCGGTGAGATCGATGCTCGATTTCCTTAAGGTTCGTCCCGTTAGCCAGGTAGCGCTCGCCGTGGTCGCCATGAATGACGATCAACGACTCATCGTAGCGATCGAGGCGCTTGAGCCGATCGAGGAATTTAGTCACCAGAAGCGCGGCGCATTGTGATTGTGCAACGACATTGCTGGATCGTGATTCCGTACAATTTTGATCCAGCACGAATGGGTCATGCGGAATGCCCAGGTGCACGAAAGTGTATCTTCCGGTGGCCGGCAGGCGCTCCTCGTCGATGAGGATATTGTCGAAACTCAATTTCGATTCGAGCGCGGCAGAATCTGCCAGGAACGTCTGTGCACCAAGGTTTTTGATGTCTGCCGGACTGATCAGAACGTTTCTTCTCGCCATCGCGTCTCTGATTACAGCAGGCATATTGCGGTAAACCCACAAGGTGGCGAAATCTTCTGTGTCGTCCAGTGCAGCTGAATCCACGTTGTCGAAATGCTCAGTCATGGCGTCGAACAGGTCATAGTCGAATTGATAGAGTTTCCTGCTGTATGCAACCGTCAGGTAACCCGCATCGCGCAGCTCGTGCAACATCGATGCCGGGCTGTTGAACGCGTCGCTCTGATACTGTTCGTGACTTAACGAAAAATCGTATTCCGCGCCCAGCATGACAGACGGAACTGACCATACCGTCTGGTCATACAAGGCAGTCGCTTCGGAATACCAGGTGAAATCTGCCAGTTCAGATCTCAATTGATCGGTCAGGATCAGTGAAAATATATCGCTCTGATAACCATCGAGAATAAGATGGTAAATGTTAGGCAATGTCTCGCCGCGCGCAGTCACCGTCAATTCGGTATCGGCTGTTTCGATATCCTGGGATGGCTGTCTAATGCCCGACGCAAGGCGATAGGTTTCGGACATTGCGAAGGCGACGCTCAGAACCGCGAAGAAACCAACGATACCTTGGCGGTTTGTGCGAGAGGCCAGCAATGAAGCGCCAATGCTTAAGCATGCGCCGGCTGCCAGGACGCCAGCCAGCTGGTCAAACAGCGGCATTGGGATCTCGCGCAGCAACGAGAATGCAAGGAACACCGGCCCCGCAAGATAATAGGCGGCGAGCGGTGTGGTCAGAGCCCCGGGCCCAGATTGGCGGCCCAGGACCGGCTTGATCATCATGTAGTAGACGGCCGCCAGAACGAAAACCGCCAGGGCAGTAACGACGAACGGATAGATGACGCCAAGATCGTGATTCAGCTCCGCCTGACTTGATAAATACACTGTAATCGACGGCGATACGAACAGCAGCACCGGCGTTCCGGTCAGTGACAGGAGAAACTTGATTGAGGGGCCCGCGTTCATGCGAATTGTTATAGCGGCTTTTGCGAGGGTTGGAAAGGAACGGGTTTGGCAATTCCGAACCGGGTTGCCCGGCACAGAGGTCCATCAAACAGGGTGGGCAGACGCTTCCCGAGCGGGACCAAAGGAGGCGCGCATCGTGTAGAGTCCACGTTGGCTTAGAAACCAGACCAAACCGGATGCTGAAGAAGAACAAGACGCTGTCTATCGAGACACAGCTGGTGCATGACCCGTCCTATGCCGAAGGCGCTATTGCGCCACCCATCTACCAGACATCGCTGTTTACCTTTGACACCTATCAGTCAATGGTCGATCGCTACCTTGGGGAAGTGCATCAGGCTGTCTATTCGCGGGTTGATAACCCGACCAATACAATTCTGCACGACAAAATAGCCGCGCTTGAGGGCAGTGAAGCAGCGCTCGCGTTCAGCAGCGGCATGGCGGCAATCAGCAATGCGATACTGAGTATCGTGCGGCCCGGAGATCGAGTTGTCTGTATCAAAAACGTCTACGCAGATACCTATCGATTGCTTCGTGGACCTTGTGCACGACTTAATATAGAAACCGTTTTTGTCGACGGTACTGACGTCGACGATGTAAAGAAGAACCTGCCGGGCGCTAAACTCCTGTACCTCGAGAGTCCGAACACATGGATGTTCGAAGAGCAGGATCTTGCGACTCTGGCTGCACTTGCGCGCGCGGAGTCGGTCCTGACGATTGCGGACAACAGCTGGGCCTCGCCAATCAACCAGAATCCGCTGCAGCTCGGCGTTGACCTCGTTGTGCATTCCGCCACCAAATATATATCCGGGCACAGCGATACCGTCGCAGGCGTCGTCGCAGGAAGCGAGAGACTGATTGAGCGCATAGACCAGGATGTCAGGCCCTATCTCGGCGCTGCCTTGTCTGCACAAGATGCAGCAAGACTGATACGGGGTTTACGTACATTGCCGCTGCGCATACAGCGGCATCACGACAGCGGCTTGCAGATAGCGAAAAAACTTGTCGCCCATGAGCACGTAAAGCGTGTCTGCCACCCGGGCATCCAGAGAGAGAATTTTTCCCCGCTAAAAGGCTACGGCGGTCTTTTTAGTTTCGAGCTGCACGACGGCATCGACATTCCGGCATTCTGCGATGCTTTAGCATTATTTCGCCTTGGAGTCAGTTGGGGAGGGTATGAGAGCCTGGTCGTTCCGGCCGCCGTGTCGCACAGCCAGGTCGGCGCAAACAATGCGGCCGTCGATTTCGGTGTGCCGCCCGGCATGATTCGTCTGTTCGTCGGGCTGGAGGATCCGGGCGAACTCTGGACTGACCTGCTACAAGCTTTCGAGGTAGCCGCAAACGGTCAGCGGAAATGAATTCATGACGCGAAAAATCAGCCTGATTGAGGCGATTTTGCCGCTGGCCACGATGGTCATCTGCCTGGTGGGCGGGGCCGCCGTATTTCCGATGGGAACCGAGCTGCTTATTATCGTGATGCTGATCTCGGCGGCCGTTGCAGGCACCATCGCAGTTCGACACGGCCACGACTGGCAAGCAATACAGGTGTCGACCGGCAAAAAGCTTGCCTCTGTTCTGCCTGCGCTGTTGATTCTGCTGTCTATTGGCATGTTGATCGGCACCTGGATGTTCAGCGGCACAATCCCGCTGCTCGTTTTCTACGGCATCCAGTTGGTCAATCCCGAATTCATGATTCTGACCGCGTTCCTGGTGACGGCAACAATGTCGCTGACAGGGTCGTCGTGGGCCTCGGCAGGCACAATCGGCGTCGCGCTTATGGGCGTTGCCGCCGCCATGGGAGCGCCATTGGCGGCAACTGCTGGCGCAGTTGTGTCAGGCGCTTATTTCGGTGACAAGCTGTCGCCACTATCTGATTCAACCAATATCTGCGCAATCGGAGCCAAAGCAGATTTGTACGATCACATTCGCAACATGGTGTATACGGCCGGCCCGTCTTTCGTTGTGGCACTCGTTGTGTATTTCGTGGCCAGCATCAACACAGATGTCGGCCAGTTTACAGCGTCCACTGACAGCAACCAGCTATTACTTGAAATCGATCAGATATACGATCTTACCTGGCTGACTTTCATACCGGCAGTCGTTGTCCTGTACGGCACGTTCCGAAGAAAACCCGCTGCACTGACCATGGTGGCTTCGTCTCTCGTGGCCATGATCGTGGGTGTCACGCTGCACAATTTCAGCTTCAATTCGGCACTGCTGTCGGCGATATCGGGTTTCAATCTTGACATGGTGAGTTCGGAGGTCTTGCAGGCACCCAGCGACAGACTGCGGGGTCTGCTCAATCGCGGCGGCGTCAATTCCATGGCAACAACGCTGATCTTGATTATCTCGGCGTTTCTGCTGGCCGGCGGGATGGATGTTTCTGGCGGCCTCAACAAACTGCTTCACGCGATGTTGCATCGTGCACGGTCGGCTTTCGGTTTGGTGCTCGCGACCATGCTATCCGGCGCAACAATGATTTCACTCACGAGTCACGGTGGCGTTACGGCACTCATCGTGGGTGGCTTGTTTCAGGATGCGTACAAAGATCAGGGACTGGCGCCGGAAAATCTGTCCCGTTCGATGGAAGATTCGGTCACGATCTTGGAGCCGCTGCTGCCGTGGACCGTATCCGCCATATTCATGGCGACCACGCTGGGTGTCCCTACTGTCGAATACGCACCCTGGGCAATCTTTTGTATGACGGGCCCGATATTCTCGATACTCATCGCGGCGACGTTCTCGAAAACCGGTTTCGGCCTGAAAAGACTGGGCCACGCGACACCAGTGGCGCCGTAAGATCTCGTGGTCCGCTGCTAGATCATCGGCAGGTTAGACCGCGAGTTCAACGGGTTCAAATCACTCAATTAGGCGCTCGCGATTCTTCCGCCGATTTCTTGCGCACGGATGGATTGCTGGTAGGTCCAGGGCAATACGAGCAGGTTTTCAGCCAGGTTGATCAAATAGGTCAATACGGCGAACACCTCGCCGACGGACATGCCAGCACGAACCGTAAGGACGACGGCACCAATGATGAGCGCGCCAAGCAGAAATTCTGCAATGCCGAAATTCGCGGCCTCGAGATCTGAAAGGTGTATTCGCCACCGGGCCAGTCGGCTCAAATGCCTGCGTCTCGAAATAGCGTTGTCTGCTTCAAGCATGGTTACCTGCCGCTCAAGCTCATTGTTCAGCAGCTTGTTCAGGCCGAACATCCTGCGGCGGCTAACCGCGAATATTGCGCCGATAGCGAGCCCTACGGTGACGCTGATCGCGCCCACCAGCGGCAACAGGTACAGCAACATGCCAAATGCACCCACCATGCCGATTGCGGCAGCCAGCAATTCCGGCAGTTCCCACTCGAAAAAATCGACCAGTTCGCGCGCAAGGCCGAGTCGTGCCGCACGTCGACTGACCGGAGTCAGCGAATTCTGTGCTGTGCTATCGGCAATGTCCGTATAGATTCGAGCATAAACCCTGGTGTCATACAGGCGTCGAAAAACACCAATCACCAGTCTGGAAAGTTCCAGTCCAACCAGCCACCAGATACCGCGAAAGCTGCCGGCGATCAGGTCGTTAATGGCAACTCCAAGCACGAACGGCACGGCGACGCCCAAGCCTCGTTCTACTGTCAGCAAACTGAACGTACCGGCAATTTTAAGCCGATAGGTTTTCCAGATTCCCGCTACGGTTGGGGAACCATTCTGATTTGATTCAGGTTGTTCCGACATCTCGTCTTCCCTTCATTCCGTTACTACTCGCGGGAAACAAAAAACCCCGCATGGCGAACCAGGCAGGGTTTTTCGATTCCGCTGGATGGTTCGATTGAGCCTTCCAGCGTTATTAAACGGGAAGACTAGTGCACGACGGCCCTTTTTGATCCATATCCGACAGGCACAGGAGCGCCGTAACGTACTGCAATGCAATCGATCGCGAGGGAATTCGCGTGACCTTGCATTGCATACAGGTTGTTTTCAAAAATAATCATAGCGGGGCTGATTTTACGCTTGCCAACCAGGGAGTCAAACGGCCCTAACTGGCTGAATAGAACTTCTCCATCAGGTACCCGCCCGCGGAAACCGATGGGTACTTTGGTGATTCCGAGTCTTCCAGGCACGTCGGTATGGCACTGATCTCCGCATCGTCATTCGGGTTCATGAAATAGGCGATCGACTGGCGGCGCGGGGAAGCAGCACCATCATTGCCTGTCGGATTTACAACACGATGCAAAGTCGATACCCAGCGATCATTCGTCCAGCGTGCCATCAGGTCGCCGATGTTAACGATAAAACCGTCAGCAACCAGCGGAGCGGAAATCCAGTCGCCGGACGGCAGGCGCACTTCGAGGCCGCCAACAATGGGGTCCGGCTTGAGTATCGTCACCGTGCCATAGTCCGAATGGGCACCGGCACGTCGCTGCCCCGGCGACAGTTCGCCTGAAAAGGACGGGTAGTTAAGCGTCCGTAGCGCACTCAGGTGGTGCGTGTGAAAAGGTACGAAAAAATCAAATTCGATTTCCAGCGCTGCCGCCATTAGCTGCATCAGCTGCGCGCCCAGCCGTTCCATCGCCATGTAATAGTCGATCAGAGCGTGTTGTAAATGAGCCGGATTCTGCGGCCAGATGTTGGGTCCATAGAAAAAGTCGAAATCCGGGCTGCCATCGTGGCCGTCGGGAGCCACCAGCGGCCCAATACTAAATGCCTCTTTCCTGTCGGGTGGCGCGACCACACCAAGGGTCTTGCCCAGCGACTCCTGTTCGATGGGGAAATAACCCCTCGGGCATGCTGTATCAGGCGACTGTGCCGCGACTTTTTCGTCGACAGAGAGATCAAAAAAAGCGCGGGCAGCTAACCATGCGTTATCGCAGATATGCTGCGGCACGCCGTGGTCCTCGACGATGAGAAAGCCGATCGACTGACATATTCTGTCGACGTCCGCAGCAATTCGTTGGCGTTCCGTCGCGTTGCCGTGGAGGAAAGATCCGAGATCGACAGCGGACAGCACGTGTCTAAGGGCTCATTATTTGGCTGTAGTGCAGCGCAATTTCCGCCGCCAGCCGGGCGTTGTTGAGCACCAGTTCGATATTCGCCTGCAGGCTTTCGCCGCCGGTTTCTTCAGCGATTTTAGCCAGCAGAAACGGGGTCGTCTCTTTGCCCGTAACACCTAGCTTGTTCATTTCGCTGATTGCCAAGGCAATGGTGCCGTCGATTTCAGCGCCGTCCAACGCGTGTTCTTGTGGAACCGGGTTGGTCACAAGCACCGCACCGTCAATGCCCAATTTGATTTTGGTACGCACAGCACGTGCCGCATCCATGCTGTCATCGACGCGGTAGTCAACCGGAAAGCCACTGCTGCGTGCGTAGAAAGCAGGGACTGTATTCGTGCGAAACCCGACGACGGGTACGCCCATAGTTTCCAGGTACTCCAGCGTCCGTCCTATGTCCAGCACCGATTTGATCCCGGCACACACCACGGCGATGTTCGTGCGGGCCA
>JBPCYD010000114.1:0-5776 GCA_051007895.1 Woeseiaceae bacterium | reverse complement strand
CCGACAATTTGGATGTTAGCAGTATCTTGCGGCCGCCATGTTGATTGCGCTACTGTAAAATGTGTAGTTACTTCAAAATGGTGAAAAAAGTGTCCCATTACGGTCAGTATTGTCCTTTGGCACTTGCGGCAGAAGTTATATGCGAGCGTTGGAATCTACTCATCCTTCGGCGAATTATTGACGGCTGTCACCGGTTCAATCAGATCCACCAAGGCGTGCCGAAGATCTCGGCAACGCTACTGTCGAAAAAACTCCTTGCATTGGAGACCTGCGGCCTGATTGAAAAGAAGCCCGCTATCGAGGGGCGTGGACACGATTACGAGCCGACGCCAGCGTGCCTGGAGTTGGAACCGATAACCAACAGCATTGCCGTATGGGGGCAACGGTGGGCCCGTGAAATGACAGCGAGCGATTTTGACCCCGAGTTCCTTCTATTCAGTATGCATCGGCGGCTCGAAACTTCCCGAATGCCGCAAGGAAGAACCGTTATCGCATTTCGCTTTACTGCCGCCCCGAAACATTGCAACCGCTTTTGGCTAGTGCACTGCGATGGTGTCGTTGAGATGTGCCTGAAAGATCCTGGATATCCTGCAGACGTTTACGTCAAGAGCAATCTCAGGCGATTCATTGAAGCCTGGCGCGGTATCCGGCAGCTAGACACAGAAGTTCGTAGCGGTGCAATTAAAGTGCACGGACCGACCAAGCTCGTTCGTGCGTTCCCGAGCTGGCTCATGCTGAGTGCCTATGCAGATACAGTACGTGTTAGGCTCGGTCGCGAAGCCAAATTGCAAAGTGACATTCGGTAGCGGAATTTTTGGGATCAAACCAATTCTTCTCCATTCCGCCCCTGGCCACAATTTCAAATCAGTACGCTAGGTCGAATCCAACCCGCTGGGATCGCCTTGAATTTTGCTCAGATGCTCATTTGGTACACGATTTATTCACGTTACCCAATATGCAAGCGCGGTCACGGACGGGTTACCCTAGAAAAAGAACCCCAAACGCAAAGAGTGATTTTCCCAAATAGGTTCCGTCGCGCCTTACTAGCGTCGAGTGAAGCGGACCCGCGCTTCAACCTCGATTTTCCTTCTTGCAACGGCAGTTAGCCGGCGCGCAAGCAACAAGATGAATAACACTTCAAAGTACGATACGGATCCGCCGCCACTCCTAGCGACCGTAGGAGTTTGACTAGCAAGCTGACTGCTGCCCCCCACCTCGAGCTGCAGCATATACGCGACGATTTTGTCTTTCTCGACATCACTAAGTCCGACCGTACTGCCGTGCGAGGGGCTGTCAAGCACTTCGCGCAACGTTGCGGCTGAGCCATCGTGTAAATACGGTGCAGTTTCCCATACGCCCAGCAACGTTGGGGTCTCGAATCCAACGCCGTTCAGCGGTGCCCCCGAACCCTGGCCGGAATGATTTCGAATGGTGCCCACATCATGCCGTTCAGTATCGGTAAAATCCTGGCCTGAGTGGCAACTGGTACAACCTGCGGAACTGGAGAATAACTCCCTTCCTTCAACGGCGTTGGTCGTTAAGGTACCGTCCGGGTTTCGGTATGGGCTTTGGTGTCCTTCGCCCAAGGAAGATACGTAGGCGGACAGCGCGTCAAGCTCGGGGCTTAACCCGGCTTTTGGGTCCCCCAGGGGCTGGCTGCGTGTGCCATCGTCAAACAGGTTGTCAGTTAAGAAACCTGTTCCCCCGAAATGACTTCTGATGTCGTTCTCGAAGTCCTGAACCTCGTCAAAGTTTGCAGTCCAGTGCAGGTTGCCATGACCGGTTCCTTTGCGTCCGAGCAATGAAATTGTGTTTCTCAGGCCCTCACCGCGGTCAGTGAAGTCCCACACTCTCTCATCGGCCATTCCATCAAGGTGACAGGAGGCGCAGCTCAGATAGCCATCGCGACTCATGCGGCTATCGTCGGAGCTATAGAATATTCGCTTGCCAGCCAGTACTTGGGGGTCGAGTTTTTCGTCGCTAACCAAACCCACAGTCGTGAGTTTTGGTGCGACGAAGTCGGAGGACTCAGAGACGCTCGAGATATCATAAATTTCCAGCGTGCGGTCCAGAAAGTTATGCACAAAGAGTTTTTGGAACTGGCTATCAAACGCAATGCTCCTTGGCGCTATTCCAGTATCCTCAATAACACCCAGGACGCTATCAAGCCGATACCCATCGCGGATCTCGATGCGGTTGGATCCTTGCAAAACGACATAAACGTGATTGCCGAATTCGCTATAGGCTGCGTCGGTCGGTAAATTCGCATCATCAAAATCGACTCTTGCCGTCAAGTCTTCGGAGTTAGTTGTCAAATCAAGCTGAGCTGCCATAGAACGCACTGCAGACTCAAAGGTCAGCGGGCTGCCATCCCGAGACAGTCCCCGCCCGGTATTGTCCTTCTTTGACGGGACCAATGCCGTCAGGCCATCCGGTGAGATGGCGACACTGTTGAGGTAATTAGGTACACCTCGCCCACTGGATTCGGTATCGGGTCCGGAGTCTGTTAGCAGTGGAATGGTTCCCATTAGCGAGAGGTCACCAGCCGCAATGTTTGCGATTTCGCCGTGGTCAGCAGGTGAGATGAAACGTGTAATGAGGATTTGTGATGAATCTCCAGTGATCGCCAGTCCTCGCGGCCATGGGCCAACCGAAATGTCATCCAACACGGCAGCACTCGTTGGATCGAGTTTCAACAACCGCCCAGTTCCTTCAAGCGTGACATAGGCGGCTGTTCCATCTGGCGCAAAGACCAAACCGTAGGGCCGCGATCCCCGTGGCAGATTATGAATTCGTTCAAGGGCGCCCGTGTCCGCATCGATAATATGAAGGCTCGCGTCATCAGTATTGACCACCCAGATGTCGCCCGACGGGGATTGGGCCAGCGATACCGGTTCCTGTCCCACGGCCACTTCCCAGATCTTAACGCCGGTCTCGGACACCGTCGTCACCGTATCATTGTCGGGATTGACCACATAACTACGGCGGTTGTCGTGGTTGAAGATGACGCCGGTTGAACGGGCTGGACGTTGCGACTGCAGCGGTGCATGTGCGGGTTGGACGAATGAGCAGGTCGCCGAATTCGTTCCGTCGTTGACCGTCATCAGCACCGCATAATTGCCCGGGTCGGCATAGCTGTGCATCGCCACAGGGTTGGTCGTGGGACCGTCGGATTGACCATCACCGAATTGCCAGGAAAAGCTTACCGGACCGGTCGCGTTCTGGGCTTGCCCGGTAAGGGTAGTGAATGTGTTTATCTCCCCAGGACCGTCACCGCTTATCGAGCACGATAAAGACAGCGATGGATCAACCTGGCCGGAACCCGTGGAGAAGTTGCTGAGGAAAGAGGAAGAGGTGCGATTGCCCGACCAGTCGCGAATGCCGCCGGCTGGAATGACGACTTCATAGACTGTGTCCGGTGCCAAAGGCATATCCGGCCAAAAGTTAATCTTGTCAAACTGAATGCTGTAGGTGCCGGATAGTGAAGATCCTCCGACAGGGCGTACGAAAAACGTCTGGTCAGTGACGGATTCCGGGCTGATCATATCCGTCATCGTGACGCCGATGCGGCTGCTTGTCGCCTGGTTACTCGCCCCATTGAACGGGGAAAACATATTCACAGAAGGCCCGATGGTATCTGGGTTGGCATCATGCGGGATCACCGCGCTTCCTTGTCCATGGTCATTTCCGACAAAGACGAGATTGCCCATCACGACGGCAAAGTCATCGTCCGATTCATCGATGCCGCTGGTGCCAGTTCCAATGAGTTGTGGGTTTCCCGGATCTGCCACGCTGAACTTGGCGATCAAACTGGAATATCCGGCTAACACGAATTCGTCCTGGTTGGTGGCATACGCACCATTCAGGCCCGGAATAATCTGATTCAAAGATTCGGAGTAGGCGGTCAGGTTAAACGTGCCCGCCTCGTCTAGGCTATACACCCAAAAATTGCCGTCGCTGCCAAGTGCATAAAAGCGATTGCCGTTGAGATGCGCGCTGTAGATGTCGGGCAATAAAGGATTTGAATCGGCGTCGATCAGCGACGGGGAGATGGGATCGCTGATATCGAGCGTCAAGTATCCTTTCTTGGAGGCGGTTGCGGTTGCAAATAGGAAGTTTCCCACAACATGAATGTTGTGCGCATTAACTCCGCCCAGTTCTGACGTGGGTATATTGCGAATCAGGAACGGATCGGCCGGATTGGTCAAATCAACGATCTTCAAACCGCCCGTGCCGGTACCGATATATGCATAGGGGGCTTGGTACGACACGCTCCAGCAAACGTTTCCATAACCGGTGCTGGTGCCGAGGCCAAGCGAGCTCAGTTTTCGCACGTCGCCGGGATCCGAGATATCCCAGACGACGATGCCGCTGCTGGTGCAATAAACCAGCTTGCCGTCGCTAAAACCGTATCCGTGCGGTTCCACCATGTCGTTGGTATCGGCATTGTTGTAGACAAATGCCGCAGAGGGATTGGTCGGATCCGAGATGTCGAAGAACGCAAAACCGCCATTTTGGCCAAGGTTTCCATCGTCCGAGAAGGGAACGAACAAATAGCCATCGACCATATGTACAAAACCTTCGCCGCTGGGCGTATTTATAACGGAGAGCGGCTGGAAGAGTTCTGATTGCGAATAGCTGAATTGGCCCAATCCAGGGCCGGCTGCGAGACTCAATTTACAAAGCCCGCAGAAAAGCAGGTAAACCGAGAAAACAGCAGTGCGGTGCAACCGAAAATGAGTTTTAGTGATCATCTATCCCATCTGTTTGATAGCGCGTTGCTCAAACTCAGTCCAATCCTATCACTCAAGCACCGCTACCCGTGTGAAGTGCTTCACGTGCAAACAATGCCGCTAATCTTGGTAACCGAGATGAAATAGGTGTCAGATTTATTTCTTCCTCCTAGGTCGTCCCTTAGCCGCCGCCGATATCCGCCGACCGATGCGTTGCTCAATCTTCCGTCGAAAGCCATCGCAGGAATAGGGAACGGAATAGGGGTCGAACCGAATAAATTCACCCCAAAGAATTCGATTCGACTCTTCAAGTTCCGTGCATTTGTGAGATCATTTTTTGTGCTTGCGCAGCACCCTGGGCTTCTCGATTATTCAACAACAGTTACGGTACGACCGGCCCCATCCACGTAAACGTCGCTGATTGAAGCGCGTTAGATTGTACGATCAGGTTCCTACCATAGAAGCTGACATTCGCGTTTCCCGATGCCGTACCTGTCAGCGTGCCGCCGTCCATCAATGACAACATCGCCTGACCCGAACCATGTGCCTCGATATTGATTGCCGGCACTGGCGAGAAGCCCAGCAAAGACAGGTGCGCCGAACCGTTCAGGCTGGCATCAACAAAGTCGAAGCGGCTGTTGTTGCCTTCGACATGTGACGAACCATTCTGGCGGATCTGCAGGAACGACTGCGTGAAACCCGCAACGTCAACGATTGCCGATCCGTCCACTTCCAGTACCTGCAGGCTCGGCAAGGTGACGATACCCTTCGCCACCTGTGCTCGAATATCTCCCTTGAAGTTCGGGTCATACTGGATCTTCATGCGGACACCTTCCTGCGTCACTGTCACGAGGTGGCTGTACTGCGTGTCCACTTCCATCTCGATATCGAACCGGTCGCCATACTGCACGATAACGGCGAACGAATTGGATATCGCCACTTCGGTAAAGTCGGTGTTCGTAAAACTCAGGTTGTCGACAGTTGCACCGGCCGGCGGTGGCGATGTAACCGGGTTCGGCACGCTGCTGCTACCACCACCTCCG
>JBPCYD010000113.1:0-5402 GCA_051007895.1 Woeseiaceae bacterium | reverse complement strand
TCCTTGTAGCCGCCCCAGCCGTGGTGAGCCTGCGCCACCGAAAAGAGCAGAACGCTGCTTAGGAGGCTGCCCAAAAAAATGCGAATTCGATTGGTCATCTGTCTATGTTAATGGTTACTGTTGCCGGCGTGCCATCTGTCAGTCCGTAATACTCAAGCCTGAATTGATTACTCTGGTAGGCCGGTCCCCTGGGAGACCCCTCATGAATCTGCCTGAGAATGCCCACGTTACCCAATGAGAGTAATTGCCCGGGCATAAGTTCCTTACCCGACTCTGCTACCTGGTCCCGGATCCAGCGAACGACCGTGATCGGCTTGTACCAACCGTTCATCTGCCCCGCCTGAATGACGGTATCGTGCTCGTCGAGCACCGCGAACGTGAAATTGTTGATCCGTTCCAGCCACTCCGGCGTAGCCTGGATCAAAATCGGCATGCCGGTGAATGACATGCGCGTCCCCATGTTCGCAACGATTGTGCCATTAATCGAACGGGTGTCGGGATCGTAATAGGGATCCGGCACTTCGGCGAAAGGAATAATTGCGTCGAGACCCGCCAGAATTTCGAGGTCAGTTACCGCCTCGTTGATGCTGGCATTGCCGACGCGAAACGCGAAATCTGCTTCCAGGAAACCGACTCTCGTATCCGATACTTTGATGGCGTGCCCATCCTCGCGCAGCATGCCGGCCAATATGTAAGCCCGGATGCCACCGGGCGGGAATGTTGCAAATCCCGGACCAGGATCGTGGCCCCCCGTCTTGTAACCAACGACTTCACCCAGTGCGGGAACCATGATCTCAACCATCTCGTCCTGCCAGAGATAGGCCTCGTCGAGCGGCATGTCGTGATCAAAGCCCTGCATCATGCGCAAATTGACGAAGTCATCGGCCATTGCGACGAGCTCAGCACGAATGGCGGCATTCTCCGCGTCTGCCGCTTCCTGCTCCGGCGTAAATGTACTGCCGTCCTCGAAGACAATCTCCTGAAGATACATCGTGTATTGCCTGCGACCCTTGAGACCGGTCGCCGTTATTCTTGAACCCACTTTAAGGCGATCCAGCGTTATGCCTTTTCGCTCCAATGTTGTTCGTGCCCCCGTTTCGATGAGCCAATAAATTTCTTCACCATCATCGCCGGTATTCTTGATAAGAACGGACGCATGCGGATTCTGAAATCGTACTTGCTCGATCACGCCCTCAGCCGAAATGATTTCCCGGGTGAAGTTGGCGACCGTCGCATGGTGGGCCATTGACGCTGATGAAACGAACGCCAGCAAGAACGGCATGATGTACTTCAAGATGATTCTCCAGTGGCGGGCGCGTTCAGTTTCTCGAACCAGTCATAGTCCGCGTCGGTACAGTTGTAGAGTGGCAACTCGGAACTTTCAAGCTTTTCGAACCGATGTTCCAGTACAAAAGGCGCATCGAACAGTAAGTCGTCAACATACGTTAGCGTAAGACGCAGATCGCCATTTTCAATCCACAGCCTTTCGGTAGTTACCGAATTTTCGGACTGGGGAATGCCACGCGATGTCCGGATATATCCGCGCGAGTGGTTGCGGGTTTCTATGAGCAGATGATTGTCCTCATACCATGCGACCGACGAACCCATCTTTGAAAAGTGGGTGCCATCCACATTCCTGGTGCTCGGGTATCCTGAAATGTCAGCCGGTACCCCAAGCGGAATATCGCGTCGCAGGTCATAGAATTCATAGCTGATCAGAATCCGATCGGTTGACTGATCAAACGCAATGCGGACGTTTGGGTTGGCCCAGACCCTGGACGTACTGGCGGGTTCACAGTAAAGACTCGGGTCGTCCGACAGCAGATCGTAGTTCGCCTGAATCCTGAGCGCTTCGTCGGTCAGCTGGACTTCGCTTTCCGTGACCCGACCGGCAAGCATCCAGATACCGGACAGGTCAGGCTCCGCGTGCGCTGTCAGCGACAATAGTAAAGCCATACCGGATAACGTCACTCGCTCGAACATTTGGCTCACTCAACGCCCATTTCATTTGCCAGGAATTATAGTTATTGTCGCCGCAATCCTACAGCAGTCTCCACAGGTCCGTTACGCATAGTGTCCAGCCCCGATCTAAAGTTTTCCGCGCTAACCGAGCGCTTGTCCGGTCCGCGATCGCGGGCTTGGGACGTGACCGACCGAGCTGTGGATATGGAGCGCGCAGGCAGGGACATCATTCATCTGGGCGTCGGCGATCCGGACTTTGATACGCCGCAAAGCATTATCGATACTGCCGCTGAGGGTATGCGTAAGCAGCGTACGCACTACGCGCCGGTGCCAGGCGAAACCGATCTTCGACAGGAAATAGCAAAGCTGTACTCGCGACGAACCGGTCACGATTTCGACTTCGGGCAGGTCGTTATATTCCCGGGTGCGCAGGCGGCACTTTTCGCCACCATGCTTTGTCTTTCAGGTCCGGGCGACGAAGTACTCCTGCTCGAACCGTTTTACGCAACGTATGAGGGCGTCGCTTGTGGTGGTGGCGCCGAATTTATCACGGTGCCACTTTCAGCAGATTCCGGATATGACCTCGATATCGACCGGATTGCCCGGGCCGTGTCCGACCGGACCAGGGTCATCCTGGCGAACTCGCCCGGCAACCCGACCGGCACCGTCTTCTCGCGAGATGGATGGGTCGAACTTGCAGATTTGTGCCGAAACAAAAACATCTGGCTGATATCCGATGAGGTATACAGCGACCTCACCTTCGAAGGCGAACACTTTTCGCCACTCGGCATTGCAGAGGCCCGGCAAAATGTTGTCGTCGTCAGTAGCGTGTCCAAATCGCATGCGATGACGGGATGGCGACTGGGCTGGGCAATCGGTCCACGCGCACTGGCACGTCATCTGGACACGCTGTCACAGAGCATGGTTTTCGGTGTCAGCCAATTCACCCAGGATGCGATAACCCATGCGCTTCGTGAGCCACCTAGTGAGCTCGAGAAAATCAAAGCAACGACCCGGGCCCGGCGCGACGCCCTCTGCGAGGCACTGGAACAAGTCGACGGCCTGGTTGTGCACAAACCGGCCGGCGGCATGTTCGTGATGGTGGATGTATCTGCTTTGGGTTGTGACGGCGACGAGTTTGCGAACAGACTCCTCGATCACAGCGGTGTTGCAGTCGTCCCGGGGTCCGCATTTGGCGACTCAGCGAAGAACCTGGTGCGTATCGGATATCTGACCGACATCTCTGCCTTAAATAAAGCTGCTGACAAAATTAAAGACTTTGTCGGCAGCCTGCGTACCTGATCCCGATCAGACAGCGACCATTTTTGCATTAGCGTCTTTAGCGGTCTTCTTGGCACTTTCGGGCGGAACCTCCCAGTCTTCCGGCATGTGGCTGAAGTCGAAAAACGGCTCCGTGTCGCCGTCGTCGATTGCATTCTGAACCTGCTTGTAGAATTCACCGCCAGCCTTGTCGGAAAAAGTAATTTCGACTTCTCGTGCCTCATCTTCAGTCTCGGGTCGCTGACAGTATTCAGGGAAAGTCGCTTCTCCCGCGTGACCGCTTGCATAGCCTTTGGCAAACATTTGTTTGAGAATCCCGAAACCATCGTTCTGCACGAGGACGTTGCCACGAGAGTGACCACCCAGCGATTTCATGTGTGCAATAAAGTTGTCCAGGTTGTAGCAATCATAAGCCACGTGCTGACAGGAATGGTCGCCATGCTTGTCAACAAAGCTCGTGACCTGTGATTTTTGCTCACGATCGATTCCTTCGATCAGGGCAATCCCGAAGTCACCGTAATCGATGCACCAGATTTTCATGCTGCTGTTTGGGTCGCCAGGTCGGGCATCGTCAATTCGCTTGATCAATGTGCCGCCCTCAACTTCGATGTGGAACCATGCCCAGCGCTCAATGCTGCCCGCCTCGCAGGCATATGAAACGTGATCGATCTTTTTAAGATGTGACATTGAAATCTCCTGGCGTATTTGATCCTTTCAAGCTATTCAGTGTAGACAAGAATTCGAGCAGTGTGCCGGCGTTTTAGGCAACAAATTAGTGAATTATTGCAGCTTTTTATCTATATTTGTCCAATTAGCACAGGAATTCACCATAATGGATCGATACGACGCACGCATCCTGTCCCTACTACAACAAGACGGACGCATCAGCTGGTCACAGCTCGCAAACGAGATCAGCCTTTCCGCAAGCGCGTGCCAGCGCCGCGTCGAAGCGTTGCTCGACAAAGGCGTCATCGAGAACTTCACGGTTAACCTGAATGAGAAGAAGCTGGGGCACAACGTCAAAGCATTTGTGGAGGTCAACATCGACCGGCAACATCCTGACCTGGCCGAGGACTTCAGGCGTCGGGCGAAAGAGCACCCGCAGGTTCAGGCGTGCCACATGATTTCCGGTAACATCGATTTCATGCTGGAAGTGGTCGCAAAAGATCTAGACTCGTTTGGCCAGTTTATCGATGGCGAACTGCTAAGCCTGCCGGCCGTAAAGGACGCATCTTCTTCGATTGTTCTCAAGGTCGTCAAAAAGAACGAGGCTATGATTGCCTAGCGCACCTGCCAATTTCAGCGCAGCCAAACTCTGACAATACGGGAATACGCCATGCGGCTTTCAGAAGTCTTTCTCCGAATCGGTAGTACGCTGGTCGCGTGGATGGTGATCTATGCGTATTTCCTCTGGTTGGCAGTAGTACAACGCGTTGAATGCGGTGCGGACGGCGACGAGATTTACCGGTTGCTGCTTGGCATGGCCCCTTTTGCAGCCGGCGCGTCTTTTTTGCTGGGGGCATCGCGACCATTTGCCGATATCCACAGTATGCTGCGCTGGCTGGGTTTGCCCGTCGCCGGACTCCTGTTCCTGGCTGCGCCGGTGATTTGGGAAACGTTTGCCACCGTCAATCTTGCAGAAGGTGCTATCTGCGATGGTGTACCGAAATCCGGCTGGCAGTCGTATTGGGCGCCTGTACAATTTATCGCCGCCGCTTTCTGCATTTGGAAAATACTGACCTTATGGCGCACCGCAACAAATCAGGAAAAAGAAACAGTTGTGCATGACTCATAATCCAGTACTTTACGGTTTACATAATTTGTAAAGCGCTATTTTTGGTGCTAAAACGATAACCGAAGCAATCGGTAAATAGCGAAACAGAATAAGAATTGTTGCTACCGTGGCCTCGATCTGACGTGATCGAGGCAAAAAAAATCTTACAAACTTTGGGGAATACCATGGGAATGATGTCCGAATTTAAAGACTTCGCAATGCGAGGTAACGTAGTCGATATGGCAGTAGGTATCGTCATCGGTGGTGCCTTTGGCAAAATCGTGTCGTCTTTTGTAGCAGACGTGTTGATGCCGCCAATTGGCCTGCTGATGGGGGGTGTCGACTTCAGCGGCTTAAGTGTGCAACTGCAGGCGGCGTCCGAGGG
>JBPCYD010000112.1:0-4808 GCA_051007895.1 Woeseiaceae bacterium | reverse complement strand
TCCCGCTCATTCGATTCAAGCCGCAACCGGGGTTCGTTCGACACCAGCCGACGCAATGAATTGAATCGGGATTTCGGTGCCAGGTCGAATGGCTACGATCGCTACAACAATCGCCAGAGAAACTTCGGCGGCGCCAGGGCCAGTGGCGCCAGGTCGCGCGGTGCTCGCCGTCGGAGATAATGTCAAAGCTGGCTCTTGATTGGCAATATACTTAGAAAGCTCGCAGTGAATCGATGCCACCAGCTGGTTTGCGGTTCCTTCGACAGGATGACCTGCTGTCCGTTTTCGACGCCTTTCCAGCGCAATCGACCGTTCTCGTTCAGGTATACCTCGTAGGTCTTTTCCAAATCAATCGCATGCAGTCGTTCGGCGAACGCCGTTGCGAGTTCCGACGACTCGATGATCACACCCATTTCCGTGTCGAGATTCTTCGAGCGCTGGTTCCAGTTGAACGAGCCGATGAATAATCGACGCTGATCGACGACGAACGCCTTGGCATGAAGTGTGGTTTTTGCGGCGTCTCTGTCGATTCCCTCATCACCCGCGAGCCTGGCATCGGCACGCGTCTCGTAAATTTTAACGCCCATTTTGAGTAAGGATTTGCGCGCAGGTTTGTAACCGCTGTGGCTGATCGTGTGATTATTTGCTGCGAGTGAATTCGTCAGCACTGTAATATCAATGTCACGATCACGAAGGTCCTGGAAGCCCTGGAGTTCCTGGTTACGAAGCACGAGATAGGGCGTGATGATCAGGAGCTCCTGTTCAACATCAGTAATTGAGTCCCGCAACGACGCGGCAATCGATGCGGCGGATTCATCTGCTCCGGGCAAAGATTTGTCGGGCGAATCGTAAACCAGGCTATAGGGCGCAAATGTGATCGCTCTCTTATCGCCATGCAAGGTTTCATAGATAGAGCTGCGCACGGCGGCTGCATACTTGCTCGTACCGATTTCAGTACGGGATTGCGCGAGAGCCGATTGCAAATCGGCCAGCGCCTGTTCCGGCTCCTCGGGCATCTTCGTTAGTGCCGGCATTGGAAGAGCAGACCGATGGTTCCAGTATTCATCAAACATCACGGATACGTCGTTAACGATGGGCCCAATGCCGGCTACATCGAGATCGCCAAAACTGGCAGCCCCGGGAGCACCAAAGTACTCGTCGCAGATATTTCGGCCGCCGATAATCGTTACCTGGTTGTCGACCGTGAAAGACTTGTTATGCATGCGTCGTACGAGACGGCCCAGGCTGCCGGCGTTCATAGCCTTGACGGAGCGATTGCCAAAGGGGTTAAACAGACGAACCTCGATATTCGGGTGGACGTCGAGAATTGCCAGTCCGGGGTCCAGCCCGTCTGTATGGATGTCATCCAGAAGCAATCGCACACGCACGCCGCGATTCGCTGCCCGCAAGAGCGCTTCGACGAACGCGCGTCCTACGACATCGTTATGAATCAGGAAATACTGCGTATCAATGCTGCGTTCTGCTCTTTCTGCGAGAGCGAACCGCATTGCCAGGGCATCCACACCGTCCTCGAGCGGCAGAAAGCCTGATACTCCGTCATGTTCCGCCAGCGTCTCAGCAATCTGTCGGCCGAGTTGGGTTTCGCTCGTATCGATGAACGCGCTGGTTGCCGTTTTTGGATAGTCGAAATCAACGGTGGCACAACCAGACAGCAGTATCAGCAGGAAGCCAGCGATCGAGTTATATCGCGCCAAATACCGGCCCTTCACTTTCAAAGGCGATTCACTGGTCTTTAAAAGCCGTTTCATCAAATCAAATGGTCTCTATTGAGGTTGGATCAAAAACACTGCTCATGCGGCGTGGGAATCAATGTTCCTCGCCAAGCTCCTGGAGAACATCATTCGAGAGCGTGATAAATATTCGAAAGCTCTCATTGGCGGCCAGCTTCTCGTCGACCAGCATTTCGAAGGCCTTATTCTGCAGATCACGAACTTTGACCACAATGTCACGACGCTCATCGTTCGTGGTTTCCCCTGTCACCGAATTGCGCAGCTTGATAGTTTGTGAATAAAACGTGTCGATCCGATTTTTCCTGCGGATACGCAGGAGTTTCAGTCCACCGTAGCCTGCACTGATTAAGGCAATTAACACGGTCACGCCCACTTCGGCAATACCGGAGTATCGTTCGTATACCGACGGCGCATCTCGCTGCAGGTACGCCTGGGCGCCGGGATGTAACACGAACGTCGAGCGGCTTGCATCGAATTCGCCCGTAAGATTCTGAAACAAACCTGGGTTCTGTGCCGACAACGCCGGACGAAATCGCACCAGTTCGTTAACCAGGTCATAGACGGCCGAACTTTCCAGGTCCCGTTTTGCTACCAACATTTTATCGACGGCTAAAGTGAGGATCGGTTCGACCGTAGCATCACCATAAGTTCCGGTCGGGATAATGAACGGACGGAGATAGGGATTCAGGAGCGTCGCTGAGTCCACGATCGAACCCTTCCCCACACTGTCTGGCGGACCCATGCTGATCAGACGCAATGAGGAAATGCCCCGCCGACTGTTTCTTTGAACAGGGACGAACACGACAACGACATCCGGCCGCTGCCGATTCTCCACGTAGGAAAATTCATCTTCCTGCAGGTTCAGGCGTTTTACACTTTGTTCGAACATGACCCGGGAGGCTGAGCCTTCAGGTCCTGCAAAAACGGCAGATCCCCTGATCAGGTCCGCGAAATCGTTAAATTCTTGCCGCTCCGTCTTTCCAGTCTGCCCGATGTGTAGAACAGTCGGGTACAGCGGAATCACCGTTGTAATCCCATCGCGATACGGCATGCTGTTGGATATTAGTGCGACGTCGACTGTGCCGGCGACCAACGCTTCGATGGCCGCTTCTTCTGACATTTCTTCTTCAGTCAGATTGAAATGAATTCTGGACTCGCGGGCAAAAAGTGTCGCCAGGCTATCGGCGACGTCCCGGTCAATCTCTGAGGCGGGCTTGGCGAGCGTAAGTTCGACCGGGCCTCGCTCACATCCTGCGATCATTACCAGCAAAAATATTATCGGAACAACGATGCCCAATCGTGTGGCTAACGTCGCGAGTTTTCTTCGATACGTGGTCATATGCGGATACTACAGAAGAACGCTCGATGGAAACCAGAGGAAGTCGGGCAATTGGGAGCACAAGATGTTTGCACCTGCACTTATGGGCACTTATATCCGATTCACGGCAATTCCACCCATGGCCGCACTTCAGGTTCACTAATCTATTGAACTAGATCTGCCTTGACCCAGATGCCGGCACTGTCTCGGCTTTGGGTTGCGAACACGGTACCAGTGTTGCTTTGCTTCCGCTCCAATTGCTCGGTTACGCCACCGATCAGCAACCACTCACCGACATGTCCGGTGATCGTGGTGCTAGCAGACTGCGTGTCAATGTCATTACCGCCCATATTTCTTTGTGGGCTTTTGAATGGACTGACTTCCAGAATGACGTTGTCGCCGCGTATGCGTGGGAGCACGTAGAAGCCGGTTATCGAATCCCTGTATTCGATACCGCCTGCAATCCCGTTAGGTCCGATCCAGGCGGCGCCGTAAAAATACGGAATTTGTTCGCCGGTTTCTATGTACGCTTCGGTGCCGTCGGTGACCCGTACGTGGTGGATGGGATTGTCTTGCAGACTGTCTTGCGTACTGATGCTGTTGATGCTGGCGCTTCCCCGAGCATTGCTGTAGGTGATACTGCCGCCGGCAACATCATCGCCGTCTATTTCGTTGCCGACATCAACACTCACATCGTCACCTTCGATTTGAATATTAGCGCTAACACCTAGTTCGCGGAGATCCTGGTTACTGCCCTGAAAGACGCTGATCTGGATTATTTTTGCGGGGGTATCCAGAAAGTCGATCATATCCCTTACGCGTGCCAGGGTTTCCGGTGACGATCGTAAGAAAATCGTGAAACCCTGACCCGAGATCGCGTCATCCGCCGCCAGCATCGGACTGACGATGGGAATAACTTCCGCTGCTGGCCGGTTTTTCAATTGTATAGTTGAAATTGTATCTGCCTGAACTGTCGATACGATCAGCATCATGCCAAGCAGTTTGAATAGTCGATTCATCGGATGTGCAGCCTACTGTGTTGGTACGAGTCGATTTGCAAAGTATCGAGCGTCGAGGCGGTGCCGCATCTGCAAGGCTTTCGCGTCGACGGCCCACAATACCACCGGTGATATAACCAGCAAGCCAGGCAGTGACAACTGTATACTTAGCTTCATATGTGATCACACACCAAAGATTCTCGCCGCAACACGTTCAAGTTGGTTATCGGCATCGTGATAGTGATCTTTACTCTTCCGCTCGAAAGTGTCTACACGGCGATCGACGATGAAGTAGACCGCATAGTCAACGGCTCGGTCGAATCTTCGATTGATTTTGGACGTTGATTCCATGGCCCAAACGACATCCCCGCTTTGAGCCGAATAAAGTTGCGACGCCAGCGACGATAGCCAGGAAAATCTAGCGGTTAAGCAGTTTGTCGCTGACAAGCGCTCTTACTATCCTTTCGGCAGTAGCGTCGATAAGTACGCCGACGTTTGGGGCGTCCGAGTCAGATGTCTCAATCGCCCAGATTATTCTCTCTTCAGCAGCCGAAAAAAGCTCGGTCGTCAAGGTAGCCGCCATTGCCAGGCTAATGCTTCCGGGTTCACTAAAATCTTCATAGTTGTAGCGAAAAAAATTGACCGGGTTTCCGCCTATCGTCGATGCCGTTGTGCTGGTTGAGCCACTGTCCTTTACGGCATCAGTCTCTTGTGTGAGAACGCGAGTCACCAGAACGGCAT
>JBPCYD010000111.1:0-71821 GCA_051007895.1 Woeseiaceae bacterium | reverse complement strand
ACGTAGGAGCGACTTTAGCCGCGATCCCACCACCAATTATCCCAGGAGAATTTCAGCCAGCACGTAGGAGCGGCTTCAGCCGCGATCCCACCACCAACTATCCCAGGAGAATTTCAGCCAGCACGTAGGAGCGGCTTTAGCCGCGATCCCACCACCAATTATCCCAGGAGAATTTCAGCCAGTACGTAGGAGCGGCTTTAGCCGCGATCCCTACAGCAGGACGTGTGGGAGCGGCTTCAGCCGCGATTCCTGCACATTAGTTAATCCGCGCCGACAGCCGTAATTCGAACGACGGTGGGCCGGCAGGGGCAATGCTGGTCAGTACGCCGTCCAGCGTGACGCGAACCGCGTTCACGGCGGCGTCGAACCCGTCACTGTCCGGGCTTGGCGTATAGCTGAAACTCGAGCCACCGTTATTCGAGTACTCGATGGTGCCCAGGGTTACACCGGTTGACACCGGCGATCCGGAATCATCGAAAATAATCGGGCCGCCCGTATAGCAGGCGGCTAAAACACACAGGCGCAGGGTCGAAGGAATATCGTCCGTGACGGTTATCGTATCGTTGTCCGGCGATGCTGAGCCACGATTGCTCACGCCGATTACGTATTCGACGTCGGCATTGGGTATGGCTTTCGGATTGGTGCCACCGTTGAACGGATCGGCAAGCGTGGAAACATTCTTCGATACCAGCAGGTCAACGTCGAAGTTCGCGTGAAATGCCGTTGACGCTGCGACAATGCCGGCAGACTCACCGATGTGATTTCGTTCGGAATCGGTATCGATGTCTTCGTCGACGGTCAGGCCGAGCGTCGTCGCAGACTGACTGCAGCGCCTCACCCAGCCGCCATTATTGCCCGACCGGCTATTGGTTGAAGCGACTGCCAGCGGTGTATTCGCAAACGCAACTGAATAGCTATTCGTGAAACATCCGTCGCCATAGCCCCGAATATTGGTGGGCGTCAGCAGAGATTGCAGTTGCACCGAATTGCTGAAAGCGTCAGTGAAGGAAAGGTTGGTGGCATTCTGGATCGCGATGATGCCGATGCGTTCACTGACGGTCACAGTTCCGGCAACTGATTCAGCCCGTTCGAGGGTCAGCTGCATCGAACCTGCACTGACATTGCGCACGCCAACATCCATGAACGGTACCGAGGAATTGGCAGGCGGCGACTGCGATTCGTTCGCCATTGTCTGTATCTGAGCGACGACTGCCGGTGTGCCGACGAATGCTGCAGGGAACGCCACGGTGTCCCAGGTTGTAGCAATGAAGCGATTGGCGAAGCTGGTGGTCGAACGCTCGAGCGCAACTACCTGTTCGCCGCCGGGTAGCAGGTGATTGCCGGTTTCCAGGGCGAGGTAAGCAGTCGGCATGGCCACGTGCGGCCCGTCGTTGGCGTTCGGTTCTACCTGGAGTATTTGAAACCCGGTCGATGTGACGTTACGAATCCGAATAGTAGCCGGATCGCCACCGTCTGTTGTCGGTAGTGCCACAACCACTGGCCGCGCACTGAATGGCTGCAGGAACGTGACGCTGGTCCATGTCGGCGTCGAAAACGTGTCCTGCACCGTGACCGACCCCATTTCCATTTCGAACGCTTGCAGCTGGACCGCGTAAAGCCAGGCACAACTGGCGAGCAGGCGCAGGCCGCGTTTCGACTTGGTTGATCTGTGCTGGCACCTACCGGCCATAACAATTCCGCAATCATTGCGTAATCTGCAAAACTACCGAATGAGGCTCTCTGTGGCGGTGCAGCGGCTCACAAAAAACGAGCGCAGGCGACTCAAAACGAGACCTGCGTCACGCCCCGCCGAACCGTTCAAGGATGTAGCAACGGCGCACCGATTTTGCTGGCCCGGCTATTTATAGATTGTGCCGCCACGCATGACGAAACTGACCCGCTCGAGAAGCGATATATCGTCCAGCGGATTGCCTTTTACGGCGATCATGTCGGCGCGCTTGCCGACCTCCAGGCGACCGTGCGTAGCGCCAATATCGAGAAAATCTGCTGCAACGCTCGTTGCAGACTGGATTGCTTCCATTGGTGGCATGCCGGAACGCACCATCAACGCAAATTCCTGCGCATTGTCACCATGCGGCGACACACCGGTGTCGGTGCCAAAAACAATCGGTACACCTGCCTTGTAAGCGGCTGCGAAAGTACCTTCAATCAGCGGGCCTATTGCTGCGGCTTTGGGTCGAACCAATTCGGGGAAGAACCCGTCGATTTTGGCTTTTTCGGCGACCCAGTTGCCCGCAAGAATAGTTGGTACATAATATGTACCGCGATCTTTCATCAGCTTCATGACCTCTTCGGACATATAGGTGCCGTGTTCGATGGAAGCAACACCCGCAAGGACGGCTCGTTTCATGCCCTCTGTGCCATGCGCATGTGCCGCCACACGCATGCCGTAGTCCGCTGCGGAACTAACGATGGCGCGAAACTCGTCGTCTGTGAATTGTGGATTTTGTCCGCTTTTGGCCACGCTCAGCACGCCGCCCGTAGCCGTAATCTTGATCCAGTCAGCGCCATCCTTGTAGCGTTGCCGAACCGCTTTCCTGGCGTCTTCAGCGCTATTGACGACACCCTGTTTCGGGCCTGGATCCGCATCAAAGTGCGCGGCCCAACCGTTCGTCCTGTCGCCGTGACCACCCGTTGAGGCGAGGCTGGTGCCGGCAGTAATGATCATCGGGCCTTCAATATCACCCGCCGCGATTGCCTTGCGTAATGCAATGGTGACATTAAATGCGTCGCCCAGGTTGCGCACGACGGTGAAGCCAGCCTGCAGCGTTCGCCGTGCGTATCGCGCCGCGTCGAAAGCATAGTCGGCTTCGTTCAATACGAACCGATTGAGGTTGCTGCTCGCTGAGTACTCGCCTGTGAGATGTACGTGGGTATCCATCAGTCCTGGCAGAACCGTCGAATCCCTCAAATCGATCACCGTGTCGCCGTTTCCTGGCGCGGTGTAGCCGTCTTCGATCGCGCCGATTTCGCCGGCAACGATACGAATTGTCTTTTCCAGGGCCGCGCGGTCCGACTCACCATCGATCAACCTGCCGGCGTGAACCAGTGTGTCAGCAACGGCGGCACCTGCCGTCATAACGGATACTGCGAGCAGCGTAATTTGGTACTTCATTGTTGTTCCCCCGGGTCAGCGGTCTGTCTTATGTCTTAATTCTGCTGTGCAGATTCGCTGGAATAGTAAACGATATACCAAGAATTGCAGCGATTGTGAGAAGATACGGCAACCGTCGGCGCCTGTGACTGCGCCTGGCGCATGCGGAACAAACAACAAGCAGAACAAGTAGGGAGAAGCATATGGCGGGTGCATCCGGTTCCGGCGAACAATGGTCTTCGCGGTGGGGATTCCTGCTCGCGGCCGTTGGATTCGCGGTTGGCATGGGAAATATCTGGCGTTTTCCATACGTACTTGGCGAGAACGGCGGAAGCGCATTCCTGATTATTTACCTGGCATTCGCCTTTGGTATCGGCTTGCCGCTCCTCATCACGGAAATAACCATCGGCAGGCGCGGTAAATCCAGCGCAAACGGCAGTTATGTTGCCGTTGCAGAGGAAGTTGGCCGGAGTCGCAAGTGGGGTGCTGTTGGCACACTCGGAATCTTTTGTGCATTCGTCATCCTGTCTTATTACACGGTCATATCCGGTTGGACACTGGATTATTTTGTCAAGGCTGCCAGCGGAGCGCTTAAAGGTGTTGGCGCAGAGGAATCGAGCGCAATGTTCAGCGGCTTGCTGAACAATCCGGTCAGGCTCCTCTTCTGGAATACGGCGGTTCACATACTCATTATCCTGGTCATTCGCCGCGGCGTTCAGGCTGGCATCGAAAGTGCGGTAAAGGTGCTCATGCCCGCCCTGTTTGTCACGCTCATTGTCATGGTGATTTACGGCGTCTTCGCCGGTGACATGGCGAACGCCATGAGATTCCTGCTGGAACCAGACTTTTCAAAAGTCACCTTCAGAACGGCAATGTTGGCGATCGGCCAGGCGTTCTTTTCAATTGGTATTGGTATGGGATCACTGGTTGTGTTCGGCGCATACATGCCGAAGGATTTTTCGATCGCCCGTTCATCAGCGGCCGTCATTCTTCTCGATACCGGTGTCGCGGTCATCGCCGGACTCGCAATATTCCCGCTGGTTTTCAAATACGGACTTAATCCGGAAGGTGGTGCGGGGCTGATATTCGAGGCCTTGCCGCTGGCGTTCGGGCAGATGCCGGGCGGTCAGATATTTGGATCGATTTTCTTCGTCTTGCTGATTTCAGCCGCATTATCGTCTTGCCTGGGCCTTGCCGAAGGCACCGTAAACTGGGTCGACGAACGTTTCGGAATCGGGCGGGAGAAAGGAATTCTGTACGTGGTTGGTGCGGCCTGGTTACTTGGGATCCTTTCAATCATTTCATTGGGCGAATGGTCAGACTACTATCCATTGAATTTCGTACCTTCCTACGATGGCAAGAATATTTTCAATGCGCTGGATCATCTCGCGGCCAATAATTTGTTGTTGGTTGGTGGCGCGTTGTCAGCCATCTTTTTTGGATGGCTGGTGCCAAAAGCGTTAAAGCTGGATGAGCTGAACGTTCAGGACGGATTAATGTTTACCTTTTGGCGAGTGCTCATTCGCTTTGTAATTCCTCCTATACTGGTCGTTGTTCTGGTGGGTGTCTTTGCAGGGTTCTGACTATGCGGACGCTGTTGTTGGGTCTGGCGATATGCGTAGCAGTCAGCGCCGTTGCGGACGAACGGCCGACTATGAGCAGCGTACTGCGTGCGTCGCAGGCATCCGACTGGCGGCAGCCCGCACCTGGTAACACGGTTTACCTGCAACTTGACGCGGGGCAGGTAGTCTTTGAATTGGCACCCGATTTCGCGCCTGCGCATATTGCAAATCTGCGACAGCTTATTGCTGACCGGTATTTCGATGGCCTTGCTGTCAATCGCTCGCAAGACAACTACGTGGTGCAGTGGGGTGACCCGCATGCTGGATCTGACGGCGCGCGCTCAATGGGTGGGGCAAAAGAGACCCTGACCCCGGAATTTACCCGATCGGCCACAGGTCTGGATTTCACTACCATCGACAGCAACGATGCATACGCGGATGAAGTTGGGTTTTCCGGCGGGTTTCCTGCTGCCAGAGACCGATCTGGCGAACGGGCCTGGCTGACTCACTGCTATGGAACGCTTGGCGTCGGTCGCGGCAACGCAGCACAAAGTGGCAGCGGCGCGGAACTTTACGTAGTCACGGGTCATGCGCCCAGACACCTCGATCGCAACGTGACTTTAATCGGCAGGGTGATATCGGGTATGGAGCTGCTGAGTACATTGCCCAGGGGAAAGGGCCCGTTGGGATTCTACGAGTCTCCGGCATTCAAGGTTCGCATACTCTCAATGCGCCTTGGCGCCGACCTGCCCATTAGCGCACAACTGCCGATCGAGCTGTTGCGCACCGATACGCAGACCTTCACTGACCTGGTGGAGTCGCGACGCTATCGGGCCGAGGAGTGGTTTGTTGACCCGACCGGCCGAATCGACCTGTGCAACATTCCGCTGCCAGCCCGCATGCTGAACTAGTCGGGTTGCCGGTCAGCTCGGCAGTGCACGAATAACCGTCATCTTGTCGATTTGCATGTCCTCCATGGTGTGAGGAATGCCGCCGGTACCCAGTCCAGACTCACGTAAGCCCGCAAATGGCATAACGTCGTCGCGAAACGCAGTATGGTCGTTGAGCATTACGGCGGAAGCATCGAGCTGCTGCCCGACTGCCATTAATCGATTGATGTCGTTGCCGAATACGGCGGCTTGAAATGCCGTTGGCAGACTGTTCGCCTGCGCGATCGCGTCGGCAACTTCGCTATACGAATAAACGCATACGACCGGGCCGAAAACTTCAAGCTGGCTCAGCATTGCGTTCGCAGGCGGGTTGAGGATGACGGTCGGCGCGTAACAGTTTTTGTCGAGGCGCCGGCCGCCGGCTATCAGCTCGCCGCCAGCGTGTACGGCTTGTTGTACCCATTCGTCTATACGATCGACTTCAGCGGCGCGGATTAGCGGTCCAACATCAGTATCTGCCCTGGCTGGATCGCCAACCCTTAGCTGACTGGCAGATTTTCCGAGGGCGTCTGCGAACTTGTGTGCATGTGCGTCAGGTACGAAGACCCGCTGCACCGATACACATACCTGGCCCGCATGGTAAAAGCCACCCTTCGTAATCGACTCCAGCGTCGTGTCGAAGTCAAAATCGTCGAGGAGGATCGCCGGTGCGACTCCGCCGTGCTCCAGCGCGCAGCGCGTACCTGGAGCCAGTTTGCCGCGTAACATCCAGCCAACTTTCGCGCTGCCAATGAAGCTGAAAAAAGCAACTCTTGCGTCGGTAACCAGCATCTCTGCAGATTCATTGTTATCCGTCACAATTGCCTGGCACCACACTGGCGGTAGGCCTGCATCGTAGAGCAAGCGAACGAAATTGAGGCAGGACAATGGCGTGTCGGCTGCAGGCTTTACGATGATCGGGCAGCCCGTTGCGATAGCCGGCGCGACCTGGTGCACGATCAAATTCAAGGGATGATTGAATGCACTGACCGCAACAACGACGCCTACAGGTTCTTTTTGCGTAAATGCCGTCCGACCGCTCGTTGCCGTTGTTGTGGCGACCGGAATTACCGCGCCGCGATGGCTGCGCAATTCTTCAACACACAACCTGACGCCGTCGATGGCGCGCGTGACTTCGACACGTGAATCGGTCAGGGGTTTGCCACCTTCGCTCGCCGCCAGCAGCGCCAGCTGTTCGCGCTGTCCTGCAAGCAGGTCTGCAAGCCGATCGAGAATCGCGACTCGCTCCGGAATCGGCAACCATTCGTCGCGCCTGCGGAACAGCGCGTATGCCGTGGCCAGGGCGTCGTCAACATGCGCCGCATTACCGGTCGGGACTTCGGCCAGCAATTTACCGTCAAACGGCGAGTTGACCGATAACATTCCAGCCGGTTCTTGCCGCGTATCCAACATTAATTGCGTAAGAGATTCGTGCACACCGATATTCAGATCTGACATGTAATTTCGCCAAGTTTTTTCGTCAGCAGGGCGTTTTCACGATAGTCAATGGGAATAACGACGAGGCTCGGGCCGGATTCCTGGAACGCCGACTCCAGCGTGTCCGAAAAGGCATCACTGCGGTCAATGTAATGCCCGTTCCAGCGGAAAGCGGTTGCCAGCTGACGCCAATCAGGGTTGCCGAATTCCAGGTCGGTATGTCGCCCAAAGTGGCTCTCTTGTTTCCAGGCAATCAGCCCGTATTCATTGTCTTCCCAAACCAGCACGACGATGTTGCTGTTGATGCGCCTGGCGGTTTCCATTTCCTGGACATTCATGAGGAAGCCAGCGTCACCGGCAATGGCAAGAATGCGTTTTTCCGGGTGCACAATGCTGGCCGCAATCGCACCTGGTAACGCGAAGCCCATCGAACAGAAACCGTTTGGAATGAGACAGGTATTCGGTTCATGACACTGGTAGTGGCGCGCTATCCACATTTTGTGCGCCCCAACGTCAGATAGCAGGATATCGCCCGGCCCCATGATCTCGCGAGCATCCCAGAGTGCCTTTTGCGGGCGAATGCTGCCAACCGTTTGGTCGTCCTTGAATTCAGCAAAGTCTTCGGCCATTGCCTCGCGACAGCTAATTTGATTCGCAAAGTCGTAGTCGAGCGTGTCCGTTTTCGCTGCGCGTTCGTTCAACATCCACATTGTGTGTGCGAGATCGCCAATTAACTCGATTTCAGGGTGGTAATTCTCGTCGATCTCCGCGGCAAGAAAATCGGCATGGATAATCGTCTTGTCTCCTTTCGGATTCCACAGCTGCGGATGGTATTCCACCATGTCGAATCCAAGGGTAATGACCAGGTCCGCGTCATCGATGGTAAGAGAAACTCGGTCTTTGCTGCCGAGCCCAACTGTGTAAAGACAATACGGCGCATCCATGTCCACTGACCCCTTGGCCATAAAGGTGCTGACAACGCCGATGCCGGTCTTCTCGCAAAATCTGCGCAGCTGCTTGCTGGCTCGACGTCGAATGCAGCCATTGCCGGCTATGATCACGGGTCGCTTCGAGTTGGCAATTACCTCGAAGGCCTGATCAACGATCTTATCGTCAGGCACCGAGCGACGAAAACGGCGCGGTTTTATCGGTAGCTTTGTGGTGTCGGCTGTCGCAATGTCTTCCGGTAACTCGATGTGCACGGCGCCCGGTTTCTCGGAGCGTGCAATGCGGACAGCCTTGCGCACGATTTCGGGAATTGTGTCAGCGTTGAGGATTGTCGTGGCCCACTTGGTAACCGGCCGAAACATGCTGACAACGTCCATGATCTGGTGAGATTCTTTGTGCAGGCGATCAGTCGAACCCTGTCCGGTTAGCACCAGCATCGGGGCACGATCCATGTTGGAGTCTGCGACGCCCGTGATGAGATTGGTGGCGCCGGGTCCGAGGGTGCCGAGGCAACCCGCCGGATTGCCGGTCAGACGACCGTAAATCTCCGCCATGAACGCGGCGCCTTGCTCGTGACGTGTCAGGATGAACTTAATCTTTTTGGATTTCTCCAATGACATCATGAAATCAGCGTTTTCTTCTCCCGGTACGCCGAATATGTATTCAATACCTTCTTCTTCGAGGCATTGGACGAGCAGATCGGATGCTTTCATTGCAGTTCCTGTGTTTGGTTTGTCTACCTGACCTTCGAATGTCGCTACTTGTTACAGAGGATATCGTTCAAATTTACGACTGGTTCCTGATTCGGAGGGCGCGCATGAATATTCTAATTATTCCGATGTGCACAATGCGAGCCGTATGCGCTACCCGATTATAACCATCCTGATATTGTGCGGTGCTTGCAGCAAGGTGCCCCAGGCGGAGGCGCCGCTGCCCGGGCGCTGGTATACGGCAAGCCAGGTAACTGCAGGAGAACCCCTGTATCAGCAATACTGTGCGACTTGCCATGCCGCCGATGGTAGTGCGACCAGCGAATGGAGAACGCCCGATGCCAACGGTAACTACCCGCCACCGCCACTCAACGGTAGCGCGCATACCTGGCACCACCCCCTGGAGGTTCTCGACCAGACCATCGTCAACGGAGGTGTTGAATTCGGTGGTGTGATGCCCGGATTTGGCACCGTGCTTGCCGAAGCAGATCGCCTTGCCATCATTGCCTGGTTCCAGAGTCTCTGGGCTGACGATATTTATAGGCGCTGGTGGGCCATCGAACAGCGCGACTAGCAGGTGACACGCATGTGTACCAAATGGTCTTGACCGCGACACTACAAAACCAATAGATTGCCTCGCTGCATCGCCACATTCAGGGTATTCCAATTGCGCGAGCACTCTTCCATGCCGTTCTCTTTCCTGTCAGCTGTCTTGCTGTTCATGACGACGCTGAGCGCCGGCGCTGCGTGGTCTCAGAATTCCAGCGACAGCGCAGAGATGGAGGAAATCCAGGTTACCGCGACGCGTCGCCCGGTAGAAACGTCGGCGGTGTCCGCCTCGTTGTCTATCGTTGGCAATGACGAGTTCGCGGCCGCCAAATTGTTGACGGACGCCCTGGCAATGCAGCCGGGCGTTTTTCTGCAGCAAACGACGCCAGGGCAGGGTGCGGCTATCGTAAGAGGTCTGAAAGGTTCAGAAGTCCTGCACCTGGTCGACGGGATGCGCCTGAATAACGCGATTTTTCGCAATGCGCCGACGCAGTACATGGCGCTGGTTGCACCGGGCACGCTCGAGCGGGTTGAAATAGTCAGAGGTGCACCGGCATCACTCTACGGGAGCGACGCGGTTGGTGGGGTAGTACAGGCAATCTCGCGAATTCCAAGTTTCACCACGAGCGGGATTCGCAGGGATGCGACGGTCGCGTTTGATACGGCCGATCTGGCGCGGATCGTCCGTGCGTCCGTGGATTTCGGTAACGATAAACTTGCGGCGCTGGTCAGCGGTGCGTACCTACAAAGTGGCAATCGTCGCACCGGTCAGGGCGCGCGGGTGGGGCCAACCGGCTACGAATCCAGGGGCGGTCGCGTTGCTCTCGCGGTCACACCGGATGACCAGCAGCGCTGGCTTTTTGACCTGCAGTTTGCCGAACAGCCCGCTACCCCGCGATTCGATGAACTCGTTCCAGGTTTCGGGGAAACCGAGCCTGCCTCTTCTGAATTCCTGTTCGCGCCCAATCAACGGATATTCGGGCATATTCAGCATGTTCGCCACGACTGGCTGATGAACGCCACGTGGAATTTCGACTTCGGCTGGCAGCGCATCGTCGACGATCGGGTTTCCAGGAATTTTGAATCCAGCATCCGGCGCTACGAGTCGAACAGCAGCGACCTGTTTGGTCTGACCGTGAACGTGGCCGGGGAAAACACGATGGGTTCGTGGGTTGCTGGTGCGGAGGTCTATCATGACCGCGTCGCCAGCGATCGCACCGAACAAGACCTGACCAACGGCCAGCTGGATCCGATTGCTGCACGCTTTCCGGATGGTTCCACCATGGATCAGGCTGCAATTTTCGGCAATGTGCTGCGTCACGTTGGTAATCGCAGCACGATATCCGGCGGTATCCGATTCAGCGCTATCAGCACTGATCTCGCTGCAAGCGCCGCATCGGCACCGACTACTTCAGTGCAGAATGATGTCAGTGCGGACTTGGGCTGGATAACGGACCTCACCGAACACACGCAATTTACCGCCAACGTGGGTTACGGTTTTCGTGCGCCTAACGTCTTCGATCTCGGCACGCTCGGTGAACGTCCTGGCAATCGATTCAACATCCCGAACCGCGATCTCGTATCCGAGCGCATTACGCAGGTTGATATCGGTGTCCGGCATCAGCGAGAAACGGTCGATCTTGATCTCGTCCTCTTTGGCCTGCATTACTCTGACCGTATTGCCTCGGTATTGACCGGCGCCGTATCTAGTGACGGTCGTGACATTACGCAGAGTCAGAATATCGAAGAAGCAGATATCTATGGAGTGGAGTTCTCGGCCGGTTGGTCTCTGTCACCGCAAGCGGTCGCCGAGCTGGTTGTAAACTACCTGTATGGCAGGCAGCGTGAGGCAGGTGCCGGCGCGGTTCCCGCCGATCGAATTCCGCCACTGAATGGCCAGCTGCGATTTCGCTACCAGCTGACGGACGCGCTGCTCGTCGCACCCTACCTGTTTTTTGCCGGCAGCCAGGATCGACTCAGCCCAAGAGACGTCAGTGATAGTCGCATTGACCCGACGGGCACGCCAGGCTGGCTGACTGCGAATATCATGGCATCGTGGGAGGTCAATCAATCGCTTTCGTTGACCGCGCGGTTTGAGAATATTCTTGACCAAACCTACCGGGTGCATGGATCCGGCATCGACAGCGTCGGACGAAACCTGTTGGTGAGTATGCGTGTTAGCTGGTAGCTACTCGGGCGGAAACTCGATCGGGCTTTGCAATTCGGGTCTGCGGCCGACATGCGGCGCGTAGAACTCTCGCAGCGCTTCCAGCGTTTCCTCTATAGAAATGCCGAGCGGTAGCGCCGGGCCAATACCCATTTGCCGCTGCTCGTAGTTGATAAAAGCCAGCACCACCGGCACGTTCGCCGCTTCCGCGATTCGGTAGAATCCCGATTTCCAGTATGGCATGCGTTTCCGCGTCCCTTCCGGTGCGAGCGCCAGAAAGAGGTGTTCTTCTTTAGCGAATGCATCGACGAGTTGCGGCACGATCGTGGCTGCCTTACGCCGGTCAATCGGCATTGCGCCCATGGCCCTTAACAACGGTCCCAGGGGCCACCAAAACAAAGTGTCTTTGGCGAGAAAGCGGACATCGACGTTGATGGCGAACTTATAGATCAGCAGCCAGAGGCCGTCCCAGTTCGACGTATGTGGCGCCGCGATGAAAACGGCTTTGCTGATATTGGGAACCTCCCCGACTATCGTCCAGCCGGTGACCCTGAAAATTTTTCTGGCGACCCAACCTAGCATCGCGTGAGTATTACCGGCACTGCCGCAGTATGCAAAGAAACTGACGCACGCTAGAATCTGGCAGACGTTTCCCGGGGTAAACCGTATGAATCGATATTTTCTTTGCCTGCTCTTGCTGCCCTTGTTAATCGCCTGTTCCGAAGCGCCCGTTCCTGCGACGAGCGTCACGCAACCAGAAATTGCCAACAACGACCAGGTTCAGAACCGGGGTGCTGACAAAGATAACTGGTGGGACCAATTACCGCGACCGGAATGGAGCGCATTTGAGAGAGTCGATATCGACGATGGCTGGTTCGAGGTTTACCGCCTCGAAGACGAGATTTATGCCATCTACGAACCCGGGCAATTTGAAGAAGTCATTTCGTTTCTGATCATCGGAACTGATTTCGCCTTGATGTTCGATACTGGCCTTGGGATCGGCAACATTCGCAATGTAGTCGACCAGTTGACTGACATGGATATTGTCGTCCTCAATTCGCACACTCACTACGACCACATTGGCGGAAATCACTTGTTCGATACGATCTATGGTACGGAGAACGAGTACACGAAGAACCGCGCGCTGGGCAGTCCGCCCGACTCCGTAGCCGGGTTCTTGCAGGACGGCTGGGTATGGAAAGCACTGCCGACGGATTTCGATGCGACGACCTATCAGAGTCACGCATTCGAAATCGACAGATTTGTTGGCGACGGAGAACTCATTGACCTCGGTGGGCGGATCTTGAAGATACTTTTTACGCCAGGTCATGCGCCGGATTCCATAAGCCTGCTGGATAGCGAAAACCGGCTGCTGTTTACTGGCGATACTTTCTACCTGGCGCCTTTGTATACCCATCTGGAAGGCTCCAGTTTTGATGATTATGCCGATTCAGCAGCGCTTCTCGCGGGGCTCGCGGACGAGATAGATGCTGCAATCACGTCGCACAATGTGCCGAAAGTCGACGCCAGTTACATAACGGCACTCGGTCAGGCATTCAAGGACATCCGCGCTGGCACGGCTACGAATGTAACCGTCAGCGACGGTGTTATTGAATACCATTTCTCAGGGTTTTCGGTCATGGTAAACGACACCCGGTGAGTACGTGGCCACGCTGGCCACCGGTGCACACAACGTGCATAAATGACCAAACGGGAAATTCTCCTCTATGCTCGGCTGTGAGCGGGCATGACCGGTTTTTAAGGCCGCGATCCTCGAGGTCCGGTCCTGCCGGTGTCGACGCGATGGTCTTGAAAGTGGTGCGGGAACAGCAAACGGCACCTTAGGAACTTGAAGCGCGACTCGATCAACGGTAGTTTACGCCCTCGGCCAGTGCTGGCCCGCAGCGAAGCGGGCCAAAACACCGACATAAACCAAGAAAACTAGCCACCATCAATTTACAAATTGTCTGGAAACAGATTCGGACCTGATCGGTTCCGAGCCTGTAAGAATCGTGTGATCGAAGGAGATCTAAGTGAGCGTTGCTAAAATTACAGAAATAACGTCATCGTCGTCCAAAAGTTTCGAGGACGCGATTCGTTCCGGCATCAAGCGTTTTTCAAAAACCATCGACAAGATCGAAGGCGCCTGGGTTAAGGAACAGAAAGTCATTGTCGATGACGGCGAAGTGACAGAATATCGCGTGACCATGAAAGTAACTTTCGTCCTCAAGGACTGAAACATTTAGCAGATCGAGTTGGAGAGATTGAAATGGCAGGAAAATTTGAAGTTTATAAAGACAAGGCGGGCGAGCACCGTTTCCGGTTAAAAGCTGGCAATGGCGAGATCATTCTCTCCAGCGAAGGCTACAGTGCGAAGGCTGGTTGCGCGAAAGGCATTGAATCCGTCAAGAAAAATGCGAACAAAAAGGGCCGCTTCGAGAAGAAGCAGACAGGCTCTGGAAAGTACCGCTTTAATCTGAAAGCGGGCAATCACCAGGTGATTGGCACGAGTCAGAGCTATGACTCTGAGTCGGGCTGCGACAATGGTATTGCCAGTGTTGGCCGAAGCGCGCCAGGCGCCAAGGTCGTGGAAGTCTGATTGTAATTGCGGCAGCGGCAAATGCCGCTGCCGTGCTTCAATGGGTGATGCGCAGCGTATTCAGGGTCGAACGCAGTTCGCCGATTCCCCTGGTCAAAAACGCATGGCACCCGAATCCGGCAGCGGCAGCAACATTGACCGGATTATCATCAAAAAATGCGATTTCCTCCGGCACGCAGGCGCAGGATTCCATGGCATGTCGAAACGCTTCGGTATCGGGCTTCAGGTAGCCGGTCATAAAGGAAAGAAACACGTTGTCGAACCGGTGTTCCAGTGCGCCGGCGACGTCATCGCGATGCCAGTGCAACGCGTTTGTGTTTGACAGCAATGCCTTCGAATAATGTCGCGGAATACTGTCCAGCAATTCCGGTGTACCCGGGTAAAGTTTATCCGGCCAGGCTTTGAATCGCCGCAGAAAGTCATCTACACCATAGGGTAGCCGGAGTTCCTTAACGATACTCGCAGCGAATGTCGTGGCATCAACGGTTCCCTGTTCAAATCTGCGTACTGATTCTGAGTGAATCCATTGCTGCAGAAAGTCTTCTTCGCTTTGTTCAAGATCGAAAGTGCGCGCAGGTGTATTCAGGCGAAACAGTACGCCTCCGAGGTCGAACAACAATACTCTGATTTGACTGGTCAATCGCGAATCCTCGTATTCCACAGGGACGCGGCAAGCAGCATCGAGAGTATCGATGAGCCGATCCAGAACATAATGGCGAGATCAAAGTCGTAGGTTCTGACCCCATCGATCACGGTTGTGCCAGTGCTGATTAGAATGGCGCTGATGGATTCCTGCGTCGCTGCTCCCAGGTAACTGAATACGCCAACGAATCCCATTGCTGCACCGGCTGCACCGCGAGGCGAGATATCGACGCCAAACAGGCCGCCAATGGATGCCATCAATCCACTCAGACCGGCGCCATAGAGAGCGAACGCAAGCCCAAGAATGAGGCTGTTTTGCGGGCCATAAAAAATCAGGAATAGTGCGCCGACCTCGACTACCGCAAACAGCAGATTTGCAGGCGGCCTCCGCGCATCAAAAACCTTGTCCGAGATATATCCGAAAACAATCGAACCCACGATGCCTGCGCCTGTATTCACGGCGAGAAACGTGCCCGCTTCCAACAGCGTGTAACCCCTGATCTCCTGAAGATAGAGAATCCCCCAGCTGTTGATTGCGTATCGCGTGACATACATGAGTCCGCTGGACAATGCGACAACCCACATGGCGCCAATGCCAAACACGACTTTCTGTGACTTCCACGTCGGGGGTTGAGCGTTTTCCGCTGTGCCTTCACCGCGCCATTCATGAATTTCCGGCAGTTCGATGGTCGCCGGTGCATTCTGCAGAAACGAATAAACCCAGGCCGCAACCGCGATACACAGCAGGCCGGGTAGAATGAATCCGTAACGCCAGCCGGCAGCAGATACGACAGCTGCAATGACGTAAAAAGTAATGCCCTCGCCAATTGAATGTGACGCATTCCACAGGCCGTAACGCCTGCCGCGCTCCTTCAGGCCGAACCAGTTTGTAATCGAGATAACAGCTGACGGAGCGGCCATACCCTGAAACCAACCGTTAAGCGCCCATAGAATCACGGATACCCAAACCAGGGTTGACCAGCCCATGAACAGGTTGATGATCGCGGAGACGAAGATGCTGGCCGAGAAAAACAATCTCGGTTTGAAATGATCAGACAGGAAGCCGTTAAAGAATTTGCCGAAGGCGTAACCGTAAAACAGCGCGCCGCCAATCATGCCGAGCTCTTCGATCGAAAAGATGCCGCCATCGATAAGCGGTTTCTTGACGATAGAAAGACCGAGGCGGCAGGTGTAGATAAATCCGTAACCCAGCGTAATCGCAAGCATCACGCGAATGCGGTGCTTTCGGTATAGCGCATCGATATCGGCCACGGTCGTGCTGGCATCCGTCAAAGCCATCGTTGGTCCTTTGCTGGCGTCTGGTCTTCACTGTGCCAGAGTAGGCGACTGTCAGCCAATTAAACATAATGCACGAAACGGCGGGACACGAATGTCAACGGGTACGCGAGTGCCCCGTTAAACCTGCAGACACAGCGTTTTTTGCATTCAGCTATGGAGAACGGACATGATTACAGGGATTGTAAAAGATATGGCCAAAGTGGCTTTGTTTATTGCCGGAATTTTTCTGTTTGGCAGCACGGTCTGGGCGGACGAGGTCAACAACTTGGGCGACCGGATTGATCAACGCGGCGATCGAATCGAAGAGAGACTGGACAACAAGGGTGATCGCATCGATCGGCGCCTGGATAATCGTGGCGACCGAGTCGACCGGAGACTCGACAACAAGGGTGACCGCATCGACCGACGCCTGGATAACAAGGGCGACCGAATTGACGCACGCCTCGACCGTTACTCAGACCGAGCTGCGGATGCCGGACGTGACCGCCTTTCAGATCGGCTGGATAACAAAGGTGATCGAATTGATCGGCGACTCGACAATCGCGGCGACCGCGTAGATCGAAGACTCGATAACAAAGGTGATCGAATTGATCGCCGGCTGGACAATCGTGGTAATCGTATCGATCGGAAACTGGACCGTCGCGGCAATCGCGTAGACCGGCGGCATGACCGAGTAGGACAGCGGATAAATCGACGCCGAAACTAAGCGTGTTCGTGCACGATTGCAAAAAGCCCCGTATGGCGGGGCTTTTTTTTGCCGGTGACTAGTGCAATCGGTGCTAGTGCATGCGGGTGTCGCGATCGTTCGAAAACCTAAGATGACTAGCCGGTGCCCCGACTGTACCAATTGACGCCGTTTTCGTCCTTGCTAACGATCAACAGGCCGTCGCTTACCAGGTAATTGAGGTGCGCAATGGACTCGCCGGTCGCCATGATCAAATTATTGTTGTCGATTCTGGACTTGAACAGAGACGGAAACACGTCGACTGCGCGCTTGGGTTCGCGGCAGACGTCTGCCAGTTTTTCCAGGGCATCGAGGTGTTCCGTGATTATCGCGTCTACGCGATGATGTGCCCCGCGAAACGGCTTGCCATGAGCCGGCAGAACGAGCGTGTCTTCGGGCACACTGTTTTTCAGGAGCTCAAGAGAACGGATCCAGTCTGCCAATGGATTGGCTTCGGGTTCGGTCGGAAATACGCTCACATTGGACGAAATGGTCGGCAACAATTGGTCGCCGGAGATCAGCAGATTGTGTTTCTCGTTGTAAAAACAGGCGTGCTCGGGAGAATGGCCTTTGCCAACGATTATCTCCCATTCGTAATTGCCTATTTCGACACAATCGTTGTGCTGAATCCGGTGATAGGCCTCCGGCACTGGTGAAACGAACTTGCCAAACATCCCGAACATTCTGTGATAAAAATTCATCTGGCTGGGCTCGAATCCTGCGCCAGTGTAGAAGCGATCGCCGGCCGCCGGTGTTGGTCTGCCGGTATCGGCGACCAGGATCCTGGCGAGCAGGTATTCGTCGCGCGTCATCCAGAGTGGCGCGCCAAAGTTCCTGGTGAGCCAGCCAGCGCAGCCGATATGATCCGGATGGAGGTGCGTTACGAAGACGCGGCTTACGGGACGGTTTTCCAGTGCTGCGGCGAAAGTATCACGCCAGATGTCCTTGCATTCCTTGATTGAAACGCCGGTATCGATCACCGACCAGGTTGCACCATCCTCCAGCAACCAAAGGTTTATGTGAGACAGGGAGAATGGCAGAAACATGCGCAGCCAAAAAATCCCCGGCGCCACCGGCATAGTCTTTCCCATGTCCGGAACCGAATCGAACTCGTACTGGATGGGCGCAGGTTTCATATTGGCGTTCATCGATGAATCATCGCACGCGGCATGCAGAAAATCCTGACCGGGCGTCAGGCGGCTTTGCTTGGTGACGTCATGAAATTGGCCAACTTCTCCTGAATTCGGTCTCGCGCTGCAGAAATTGCCGCTTCCTTGACCGGACCATAGCCGCGTATTTCCAGGTATTCGCTGACGATGTCTATCGCCCGATCGATATTCGAGTCCGACATGTGCGCCAGAATCGCCGTAACATTTTCCTCGAATTCATCTATAAGCTTACGCTCCATTTTTCGTTCCTGGGTCATACCGAATACATCGAGCTTTGTGCCGCGCAAGAATCGCAGACGCGCCAGGAGTCTGAATACAGGCACTATCCATTGACCAAACTCGCGTTTTTGCGGCCGACCTCTCGCATCCTTGCGGCCATTCAGAATGGGTGGTGCAAGGTGGAAACGCAGGCGCGCACCCTGACCAAATTTCTCGCGCGTCGTGTCGAGAAATTCACTTTCGGTAAACAGTCGCGCTACCTCGTATTCGTCTTTGTAGGCAAGTGTCTTGAACCAAGCCCGGGCCACCGTTCCAGTTAGTGTGTTTTTGGCGCCGGAATGAAGCCTGGATTCCGTGTCCCGTACCCGGTTGACCAGGTTCGCATAGCGCTGTGCCAGTTCCTCGTCCTGATAGTCAGCCAGGAACGCCGTCCGGCGTTTGATGACATCCTCGAGCGATTCGAGTCTTGTGATGTTTTCCCCCTCACCGTGGGCTGCGCGGCTCACATAAGCATAATCTGCAGCGGCAAGCCGTCCCCAGCCGAATGCCTGCTGATTCCTGTCGACTTCAACTGCATTCAGTTCGATTGCACGCAGCAGCGCGCTCGCAGAAATTGGCACGAGCCCTTTTTGCCACGCATAGCCGAGCATCAGGACATTGGCATAGATCGTGTTGCCGAGCAGCTTCTCTGCCAACTGATTTGCAGCGACCGTGGAGAGATTCTGCGGCCCGACAACGGCAGCGACGGCTTCGACCCGCTGGTCAGCTTTCATATTTGCATCGCGAAACATTACAAAATCAGCAGTGGACATTTCGGTGGTATTGATAACGGCGCGGGTCTTGCCAGCCTGGTAAGTACGCGAAGCCTGGGGTGACGAACTCACCACCAGGTCACACCCGATCAACGCATCGGCCTGCTGGTTATCGATACGAACCTGGTTGAGTTCGCCGGGCTCGCGAGCAAGGCGAATGTAACTCAGGACCGGCCCGAATTTTTGCGCAAAACCCATGAAGTCGAGAACGCTCGCACCCTTGCCCTCGAGATGTGCAGCCATTGTGATTAGCGCCCCTACGGTGATTACGCCGGTGCCACCGACTCCCGTAACCAGCAGGTCGTATCCGTTTTCCAATGGCTGTTGAACGGGCGCGGAGAGTCTTTTAATTCTGTCGCTTGGAAAGCTTCCCGGAATGACGCCTGGACGGCGTGGCCGACCACCCTCGACGGTCACGAAACTCGGACAAAACCCGTTGACGCAGGAGTAGTCCTTATTGCAGTTATTCTGGTCAATCTGTCGCTTGCGCCCGAATGGAGTCTCTTTTGGAACGACGGACAGGCAGTTGGACTCGGTGGAACAATCGCCGCATCCTTCGCAGACAAGGTCGTTTATGACGACGAATTTTTGCGGATCTTCAAGCGTGCCGCGCTTGCGCCGCCGTCGTTTCTCGGTCGCGCAAGTCTGCGCGTAGATCAGGATCGTCACGCCCGGAATATCTCTCAGTTCCCGTTGGATGTCGTCCAGGTCGCGACGGTGTGAGATCGTCGTGCCAATGGGAAAATCAGCGGGATCGAAGTTGTCCGGTTCGTCGGATACGAGCGCGATTCTCTCGATGCCTTCCGCACGCACAGAGTGCGCGATACGGGGGACTGATATCGGTCCGTCAACAGGTTGCCCACCCGTCATGGCAACCGCGTCGTTGAACAGTATCTTGAAGGTTATATTGGTGCGGGCGGCAAACGCCTGTCGAATTGCCAGCGAGCCCGAATGATAAAACGTGCCGTCTCCAAGGTTCTGGAATATATGCCTGCCACCGTTAAACATTGAGCGGGTAATCCAATTGACGCCCTCACCACCCATCTGGATCAGTCCGTCTGTGTCTCTCTCCATCCAGTTAGCCATAAAATGGCAGCCGATTCCGGCCAGCGCCTGCGAACCTTCCGGCACCTTCGTCGAAGTATTGTGTGGACACCCTGAGCAGAAATACGGTGTTCGGGTTGCGCCACTAACCTGAATACGTGGCGTTTCTGCTGCAATGAGTTTGCGCGCTCGCTCTGTCAGATTGAGACCCAGCGATTGGTCGAGACGACCCGCAACGATTTGTGCCAGTTGAATTGGCGACAGTTCGCCGACCCACGGAACCAGCTTATTGCCGTCTTCATCTTCCTTGCCAACCATCCGCCGTGGTTTTCTACCTGGATAGTCGTAAAAATACTCTTTGAACTGGCTTTCGATGAGACCTCGTTTCTCTTCAATAACGAGTACTTCGTGCTTGCCGCGTACAAAGTCCAGTGCAGCATCATGGGCAAGCGGCCAGACCATGCCTACCTTGTATACGTCAAGGCCGATTCGCCGTGCTTCTTTCCTGTCAATCCCCAGTAATCGCAGTGCCTCCATCAGGTCGAGGTGACCCTTGCCCGTGGTTACAATTCCGTAACGGGCATCGGGTGTATCGAATATTGTGCGATCAATGGGATTGGCGCCGGCAAAGGCGAGCGTTGCAGCCTTCTTGTATTCCATGCGCGCTTCGATTTGCGGGCCGGGATAGTCGGGCCAGCGAATATGCAGACCACCTGCCGGTGCCACAAAGTCTTCCGGCAAGTTGAAGTGCGGGTAGGGTGGCAATTCCACCGACATTGCCGATTCAACCGTTTCCGAGATCGCTTTGAATCCCACCCACATTCCTGAATAACGTGACAGCGCAATGCCATACAGTCCGAATTCCAGGTATTCCGCAACGTTTGCAGGATTGAGATTCGGCATCAGCCAGGTCAGGAACGCTACGTCAGACTGATGTGACATCGACGACGACACGCAGCCGTGATCGTCGCCCGCAACGACAAGAACACCGCCACGAGGAGAGCTTCCATACGCATTGCCGTGTTTCAGGCCGTCGCCGGCTCGATCGACACCCGGACCCTTGCCGTACCAGATACCAAAAACGCCGTCGACATCTTTGCCGGGATCACCTTCAACCTGCTGGGTGCCAAGTATGGCGGTAGCGGCGAGCTCTTCGTTAACTGCGGGCAGGAATCTGACGTTACTTTCTTTGAGGTAACGGGATGCGCGCCACAGTTCCATGTCGTAGCCGCCCAGTGGTGATCCGCGATAACCGCTAATAAATCCTGCGGTGTTTAGCCCGGCCGACTGGTCGATCATTCTCTGCATAAGCGGCAGTCGCACCAGTGCCTGTGTGCCGGTCAGAAAGACCCGACCTGATGCGCGCTGGTAACGATCGTCAAGTGCATAGTTGTCTAACGTGATTTCACTGGCCGCGGTTGCCATGGGTGTCGTCTCACTTCAGCAGAGCTTTATATGATCGCAAAGATGGAGCGTGAACGGATTCCAAATCCTGCCGAATTTGAATAAAAAATAATCAATAATCACCGAAAAATCGGTATAATCGGTAAAATTTGTGAAAAAATAGCAAATAGTGAAGAAATCGTGCTTGAACGTAAAGATCGTTTGATACTCCAGGAATTGCAGAGCGACAGCCGTCTGACGATGCAGGAACTCAGCTCGCGAGTCGGCATGTCGAGCTCGGCATGCTGGCGGCGTGTCAGGAACCTGGAAGAGACGGGCGTGATCAGTCGCTATGCGGCAATCCTTGATGCACGCAAATCAGGATTCAATTTGTCGTCGATGACGCTCGTGACGCTCGCACGCCATGAACGCAAACATGTCGATAACTTTGTAAAAGAGGTTACGCGGCAGCCCGAGGTACTGGAGTGTTTTGCAACCAGCGGCGAGGCGGACTATCACCTGCGTGTTGTAGTGGAAGACATGGATGCCTACAACACCTTTCTCGATGACTTCATCCTTCGTCTGCCGGGCGTTTCCCAGGTGCGGTCAGACATCGTACTCAAAGAGATCAAGGCGGATACGGCGCTGCCGTTCAAGGTTTAGGCGCTAACGTTTCGCCATTCGTCGTCGGTGGCCACCATCGTCAGGACATCGTAAGTCGCCACAACTTCATTATCCTGGTTGGTCACTTCGGTATCCCACCGTACTTCGCCGTAACCTGAGCCTTCTCTGAGTGTTTTTTGCTTGCATGTCAGTCGCACCCGCAGACTGTCGCCGTAATTCACCGGTTGGGCAAAACGCAGGTCGTCGACGCCGTAATTGGCAAGTACCGGGCCGAAATCAGGGTCTACAAAAAGCCCCGCGGCAAAAGACACAATCAGATAGCCATGTGCGACACGGCCCTCAAAGAAAGGATTCTTCGCTGCCGCCTCTTCATCCGTATGGGCGTAAAAGGTATCTCCTGTAAAATTAGCGAAGTGATCAATGTCATCCAGCGTGATCACTCTTTCGTCCGTGTTCACGGTATCGCCCAACTCAAGTTGTTCAAACGTTTTTCTGAACGGGTGGACATCTGTGACGATCTCTGTGCCCCCTGCAATCCACCGATTGCCGATCGCGGCGAGCGTGGCTGGCGAGCCCTGAATGGCAGTTCGCTGCATATAGTGCAACGCGCCGCGAATGCCGCCGAGTTCTTCGCCACCGCCGGCCCGTCCCGGACCGCCGTGAACGAGATGCGGCAGAGGCGATCCGTGACCAGTGGATTCGGCAGCGCAGTGCCTGTTGATGACCACCATACGACCGTGCCAGGCCGCCGAGCCCAGAACCAGTTCGCGCGCGACCGCGTTGTCATTTGTGATGATGGACCCCGCCAGGCTGCCACCGCCAAGGCGCGCAAGCTCGATGGCCTCGTCCAGGTTTTCGTACGGCAGGACCGTGCTGACCGGCCCGAACGCTTCCACCGAATGTACCGCTTGTGCAGACAGAGGTCGTTCGCAATGGAGCAAGGTCGGCATGAAAAAAGAACCCTTTTCGGCATCGGCATCGATGGTTTCAAAATCATCGCTGTTGCCGTAGACGACGTCGGCTTCCCCTGCGAGTTGTGCGATTCGCTCCCGAACCTCATTGCGCTGGTCGTGACTGGCCAACGCGCCCATATCGACGTCCTTGTTGGCAGGATGACCAATACGAACCTGGCCGAGCGCCGTTGACAGCGTCCGAACTACATCGGCGGCGATCGCCGAGGGCGCTATGACGCGTCGAATTGCGGTGCATTTCTGGCCGGCCTTACTGGTCATTTCGCGCGTGACTTCCTTGATGAAGAGGTCGAATTCCGGCGTGCCGGGCGTCGCGTCGGGCCCCAGGATCGAGGCGTTCAGAGAATCGGTTTCCGCCGTAAAATGGACTGACTCGGAAATAATTCGAGGATGCTGCTGCAGCATCTCTGCGGTGTTTTTTGAACCCGTGAATGCAACCACATCCTGACAATCCAGATGATCGAATAAATCTCCGACACTGCCGCAAATCAATTGCAATGCGCCGTCAGGGAGAATGCCCGAGGCGATAATTCGACGTACGACCAGTTCGGTCAAATACGCCGTGCTCGAAGCGGGTTTCACAATAGCCGGAACGCCTGCAAGGAGTGCGGGCGCCAGTTTCTCGAGCATGCCCCAGCAGGGAAAGTTATAGGCATTGATATGCACGGCGGCACCGTGACGCGGGGTAAATATGTGCTGGCCGGTGAAAGTCCCTTCGCGCGAAATTTTCTCCGGCGGGCCGTCCAGATAGACCTTGTCATTGGGCATCTCCCGACGCCCTTTGCTTGAATACACGAACAGCGTTGAAATGCCGCCGTCGATATCGACCCAGCTATCACGCTTCGTTGCGCCCGTTTCAGTAGAAAGATCGTAGAATTCTTTTTTATGTTCCATTAGATATTGCGCGAGGGCTTTCAGCATGAACGCGCGATCATGGAACGTGAACTTGCGCAGGTTCTGCCCGCCAACACGGCGAGCGAAATCGAGCATGCCGCCGAAGTCGACGCCCTTGCTGGTAATGTCGGCAACGTGGCGTCCGTCAATGGCGCTCACGAGTTGCTTGCCCTCGTCCTCACCATTGATCCAGCTGTTCTCGGCAAAATTTTGTAGTTTCATCGAATATTTCTCACGCACGGCTATTTTTCTGATGGGGATATAAGATACACAAAAAAAACAAAATTGATATATTTGGTATCGCGATGTAACGTCGACTCCTTGTTGGAACTCACAGCCGGGTCGATTACTGAATGTCACTTTCTGGCGCGACAAAAGACCTGGTATCCGAATTTGGATCTCGACCGACATTGCGTGCCGGCTCGCTGATCATGACGATATTCGGTGACGCAATCCTGCCGCGGGGCGGTACTGTCTGGATTGGCAGCCTGATCAAGGTTCTCGCCGACTATGGCATCAATGAGCGCCTGGTAAGAACCTCGGTGTTTCGGCTGACGCGTGACCAGTGGCTGAAGGTAAACCAGGTCGGCCGGCGCAGCTATTACAGTTTGACGAGCAGAGGCGCGCGTGAGTTTGAACGAGCAACCCAGAGAATCTACGGCGATCCTCGCCAGGCCTGGGACGGCAACTGGAGTCTCGTTCTGTTGTCAGGAATGGCGGCAAACGACCGGGAGACGGTTCGCAAAGAACTCGGCTGGTTGGGTTTCGGGGCACTGTCGGCGAGCGTGCTTGCGCATCCTGCAGCTGATCTCCAGGCGATGGATGAGACACTGAAACGCATCGGCATCGATCGTGAACTGGTGGTCATGCAAAGTACCGTTGCCGATAGTCGCCATCATGACGCGATGCGTAACCTGGTTCAGAGGAGCTGGAATATTGACGAGATCGATGGTCAGTACGACAGTTTCGTGACGCAGTTTCGCCCCGTGTTTGCCGCGGTCAGGCGTACACGGAAACGCGATCGCAGACTATCTTTCCAAATTAGAATGCTGCTGATCCAGGAATACCGGCGCATTTTGCTGCGCGATCCACTGCTGCCGGCAGAGATGTTGCCCGTCGGCTGGCATGGGACGGCAGCGTATCAGTTGTGCCGAAATTTATATCGCCTAATCTATGCACCTGCAGATGAGTTCATGAGCAGCGACTTCGAGACGGCGGATGGACCGCTGCCGCCACCGGCACCGGAGTTCTATGACCGCTTCGGCGGACTGGCCTGAGGATTTTGTTGCAATGACAGAAGAAGAAATCGCGAGGCGCTGCCGCGACACAATGTGGAGCACTGACGTAGCGTCCCAGGATCTGGGTATGCAGGTAGAAGTAGCAGGGCCCGGTAGCGCCGTTGCTTCCTTCGAAGTCCGGGCCAGCATGGTCAATGGCTATGGAATCTGTCACGGCGGATACATCTTCGCGCTTGCCGACTCGGCTTTCGCGTTTGCGTGCAACACCTACGATCGCATTACGGTTGCCGCAGGCGCATCAATCGACTTCATCAAGCCGGCCCGTTCCGGCGATACCCTGCAGGCAATTGCCGCGGAAGTGAGCCGGGGTGGCAGAACTGGAATCTATGATGTGGAAGTCACCAATCAACTTGGCGAGGTCATTGCAATTTTTCGCGGGAGATCCTATGCGACCCGTGAGCCGATTCTACAAAGTGATACATAATTTCTTGAAAAAATGAAAAATATGTGACACATTGATGCCGATACGATCCGTGCGTCGCTAAGGATACTTATGTACACACAAGGGCTGGACCAACAATCGAATCGGGGTGACGTGCAACCGCAGATGGATGATTCAGCGGCGGTTGCGGTGTTCCAGGCACGCGTCGATCGGGAAGAAAAAATAGAGGCCAAAGACTGGATGCCAGAGGCGTACCGCCGGACGCTGGTGCGCCAGATTTCCCAGCATGCACATTCGGAAATTATCGGCATGCAGCCGGAGGGAAACTGGTTGACCCGGGCGCCCACGCTGCGACGCAAATCAATTCTATTAGCGAAAGTTCAGGATGAAGCAGGGCACGGCCTGTACCTTTACAGTGCTGCAGAAACGCTTGGCGTTTCTCGCGACGAAATGGTGGCTGACCTGCTCAGCGGCAAAGCGAAGTATTCCAGCATATTCAACTACCCAACGTTAACCTGGGCAGATATAGGTGCAATTGGCTGGCTCGTGGATGGTGCAGCGATAATGAACCAGATTCCGCTGTGTCGATGTTCCTACGGGCCGTATTCGCGCGCGATGATTCGCGTCTGCAAGGAAGAGAGTTTTCATCAGCGCCAGGGCTACGAAATCATGGTTGAGCTTTGTCGCGGAAGCAGCGAGCAGAAGGAGATGGCGCAGGACGCACTGAACCGCTGGTGGTGGCCGTCTCTCATGATGTTTGGCCCGAGCGATAAGAACTCCAAACACTCTGCTCAATCGATGGCATGGAAAATCAAGCGCTTTACAAACGATGAGCTTCGCCAAAAGTTTGTTGATGTCACGGTTCCGCAGGCCGAATTCATTGGCTTACAAGTGCCAGATCCGGACCTCGCCCTTGATGAGGAGACCGGGCACTACCGTTTTGGTGAAATCGACTGGCAGGAGTTCATGGATGTTCTTGCCGGCAACGGTCCCTGCAATCAGTTACGAATGCGGACCAGGCGGGAGGCTCAAGATAATGGCAGATGGGTGAGAGAGGCAGCCCAGGCTTACGCGGACAAACACGCCGCCCGTGTTGCAGCTTAGAAAAAGGCAATCCTGATGACGAACAAAGACTGGCCACTTTATGAGGTATTTATCCGGGCAAAATCTGGCCTGAGTCATCGGCATGCCGGCAGCGTGCATGCGGCTGATGACGAAATGGCGCTTAACCATGCGCGCGACGTTTACACCCGTAGAAATGAGGGCGTGAGTATATGGGTCGTTCGTTCAAGCAACATCGTGGCATCCGACCCGGCAGAGACGGATGCCTTTTTCGAGCCCGCCAAAGACAAGATTTATCGCCACCCGACCTTTTATGAAATCCCGGACGGTGTCGAGAACATTTAACGGGCCAAAGCGATGACTAACGAACAAGCGTTGCTCAAATACGTCCTGCGACTCGGCGATAATGTGCTGGTTCTGGCGCAACGCCTGATCGAACTTGTTGCCCATGGCCCGGAACTGGAAGAGGAGCTGGCAAACGCGAATTTCGCCCTGGACTATCTCGGGCAGGCGCGCATGTTCTACACCTATGCCGGCGACCTCGAAGGCAATGGTCGCAGCGAGGACGATTTCGCATTTATGCGACCGGAGCGCGAGTTTTGTAATGTGCAACTGGTCGAGCAACCGAATGACCATTTTGGTGACGTCATCGTGCGCTCATTCCTGTTCGATGCTTTCTACCTGCTGCAGCTTGATGCCGTTGAGAAATGCGGCGACCCGCGTCTCGCGGAAATTGCCGCGCGTGCCATCCGGGAGATTCGTTACCACCAGCGTTATAATTCGCAGTGGCTGATCCGCCTCGGTGACGGTACCGAGGAAAGTCATCGGCGCGTCCAAACAGCAATTGATGACATCTGGCGTTATACCGGAGAAATGTTTGCGGGGGACGAAGTCGACCAGGCTTTCCACGAACACTACGACGGTCCCGACTTGGCTGTATTGCAGTTGCAGTGGCGCGCTGATGTCAAAACGGTGATTAATGAAGCCACTATTCGTTTGCCCGAAGATGCATGGATGGCAGAAGGCGGTCGGCAAGGTATTCATACCGAACATTTCGGCAGTCTCATTGCCGAGATGCAGACCATGCAGCGCAGCTACCCCGGGCTAAGCTGGTAGCACAGACGTGAACCCGCAAAAACTATCGTCCGGCAACGAATTGGTGCAACGGGTTTGGGCGTGGCTCGATGAGGTGCCTGACCCGGAAATTCCTGTCGTTAGCGTCATCGATCTTGGCATGGTTCGGGAGGTAACCGTCGACAAAGACAATGTAGTCGTTGCGGTATCACCGACCTATTCGGGCTGCCCGGCAACGGAAGTTATTGAGGACAGTATTGTCAGTCATCTGCAGCAAAAGGGCCTCGGCAGCGTCCAAATTGTACGGACATTGAGTCCTGCCTGGTCAACCGACTGGATTACGGCCGCGGGACGCGAAAAGTTGCGGTCCTACGGTATTGCGCCGCCTGATAGCGCCGCGAACAAGCGGGCGTTGCTTGGCAAGCCTGTCATCGCTTGTCCGCGGTGTCGGTCTGAGGTAACCACCCTGATCAGCGAATTCGGCTCGACCGCCTGCAAGGCATCCTACAAATGTGATGAATGCCTGGAGCCTTTCGAATATTTCAAATGCATCTGACGGATTTTAAGTGTAGCAATGCGTAAATATCACTCATTGAGAGTTGCGGGCTTGCAGCAAGAAACTGCCGACTCCATGCGAATGGCGTTGGCGGTGCCGGACGGCGACCTCGACGAGTTCGAGTTTTTGCCCGGACAACACCTGCCGATGCAAATCAATATCAATGACAAGAACGTTCGCAGGACCTACAGTATTTGCTCGGCACCGGGGCAACAGCCGCTCGAAGTCGGCGTGCGCGTGCAGCCTGGCGGTCAATTCTCGGAGTTCGTGGCAAACGAGCTCAAAGTCGGAGACCAGATCGAGGTTATGCCGCCATTCGGCAGGTTTCATGCAAACATTGATGAACGAGCGGCGAAAACCTATATGGCGTTCGCCGCAGGCAGTGGAATTACGCCTATTCTTTCCATTATGCGGGCAACCCTCGAGCGCGAACCGTCGAGCAGATTCGTACTTTTCTATGGCAATCGCCGACAGCGGACGGCGATGTTTATCGACGATCTCTACGCATTGAAAAATCGTTTCCCGGAGCGGGTACAGCTGTACTTTTTGTTCAGTCAAGAAGAACAGGAGTTCGAGATATTCAGCGGCCGCCTTGACGAAGAAAAAATTCCGCGGCTGCTCGAAACATTTTGCGGCGGCATACAAGCAGACGAGGTCTTCGTCTGTGGACCGGACACGATGATAGATTCGGTTCGCGCTTCCCTGACCGGACTCGGTATGGACAGCGAGCAGATTCACAACGAGCGCTATGGTGCGCCGCGCAAGGGCAAAGATACTGCTCCTGTTCGCGAAGTAAGCGGCGAAAACGAGGCGATCGTCAACGTGATCCTGGACGGTCATCGAAAATCTTTCGAGATGTCGCCAGACAGCGCCAACATTGTTGATGCCGCCGCCGAGCAGGGTATCGACCTGCCTTACTCGTGCAAGGGTGGTGTGTGTGCCACCTGCCGTACGCATGTCCGGGACGGCGAAGTCCGCATGGCGACGAACTACGGCCTGGAGCCGTGGGAGGTCGAGGCAGGATTTGTACTGGCCTGCCAATCTGTACCCGTCAGCAACAGCGTGACAATCGACTACGACAAGACCTGAACCGCTCCAGGCAGGCAATTTCTCACCGAATATCCTCTAAAAATCAGGAATTTGTGACCTGTGTGGTGTCTCTGCGACCCATCCGCTCCCTAAACTATGTCAAATTTCTCGGAAGGGCCGGAAAATTGCTTTCCACCGCAGTGCGATCGCCAGCAATGACAGCAGGCATTGGACGCGTCTTGTTGCGCGTCCTGGTGCTCTTGCTGCCCTGCACAACTCTTGCGGCTCCCGGTGATGTCCTGTTCAGCGATAATTTTGAGCGTGCCAATCTCGCGCCATGGACAACCACCAACAATAGCCGTTCGGGCATTCTAACGGGCGGCCAGGTCTCGAATTCTCCAACCCGCGGCGCCTATACGCGTCGCCAGGTCGTCACCGTCAGCGGTCCGACATTCAATGCGGCAGTTCCCGCGGCCGACCTAAGCATATGGGTGCGTCATGGCAGCGACGCGTTTAGCGAATACCCAGACGGCGGCGAGGACCTGGTCATCGAATACCGGCGGGCCAACAACTCCTGGGCACAGCTGCTTTTTTACAACGGCGGTGGGACGGCTGGCCAGATCTTTAACGACGTGGTCTGGCTTCCGCCCGACGCGTTACACGGCAATCTCGCCATTCGCGCACGCCAGACCGGCGGCAGCGGCACTGATTACGACTATTGGCATTTTGACGATGTCGTTGTGACCGAGCGGGCGGCGCCACCGTCCCTGGCCATTGGCAGCTGTGACGATTTTGAAGGCGGACTATCCGGTAACTGGCTCATCAATCCCACAAGCGGTTTCGCCGGGGCCAGTACAGCAACCTCCCAGTCGCCAATCAACTCGATGTTTCTAAATGGCGGCGTCGTTGCCGTCAGCTCTGTCCCACTCGATACGAGCGATCCGTATTTCACGAACCTGACAATGTGGATTCGTCGCGGCTCTGACGCGTTCAGTGAAGATCCCGACACTGGCGAGAACCTCGTGGTCGAATACCTCGATGATGTCGGCGGCTGGATTCCTCTTGAGACCTTCTCGGGCAGTGGCAGCGCGGGCCAGGTATTCACTCGCTCATACAACCTGCCCGCTGCCGGTCGGCACAGCGTAATGCAATTGCGTTTTCGCATGACGGGCGGCTCTGGCGCCGGCTGGGACTTCTGGCACATCGACGACGTGTGTTTTGATCAGGAATTCGTACCGATCCTGGTCGTGGCCAAGAACGCGGCGACGATTTCGGATCCTGCCAATGGCGTAACGAACCCCAAGTCGATTCCCGGATCAGTATCGCGCTACACACTGGAAGTAACCAACCAGGGACTTGGTACAGTCGATGTCGATACCCTGATCATCAACGATGCGATTGCAGCTGGCGCGGCCATGGTCGTTAGTACAAGCGGCGGTGATCCCGTCCGCTTCACCGATGGCGTTGTTGCGAGCGGTTTGAGTTTTACTTACGCCACCGACGTAACGTTCAGCAACCAACCCGGGGGCGGTGCTCCGTTTAACTATATACCTGTACCTGATCCCGACGGAGTTGATTCGGCCGTGACCGGGTTTCGCGTTAATCCTTCGGGCGGCATGAACGCGGCTTCCGGTTCAAGCACCCCGAGCTTTTTACTCGAGTTCGACGTCCGCATCCAGTAGTAGCCCACGGTGCCGCACTGCACCATAAATACAGCAGCATTGGCTGAGGTTCGGTACTATAAGCGCCCTGCAAGCTCGTTTCCGCTGTCCAGCAAACGGTCACGACCTCAATAAACGCGCCGGAGAGCGTATGACTCAATCTGAAAAAACCGGGAGTCCGGACGGCTGTCCGCCCGGTCGTAAGAACTCGTACAACTACGAGGAATTGCTCGAGTGTGCTCATGGCGAACTGTTTGGTCCTGACAGCGCACGACTGCCATTGCCGGACATGCTCATGACTGACCGAGTTACGCACATCAGCACAGCAGGCGGCGCGTACGGGAAAGGAGAGATCGTTGCCGAGCTGGATATCAATCCGGATCTGTGGTTTTTCAAATGCCATTTCGAAGGTGATCCGGTCATGCCCGGCTGCCTCGGACTCGATGCGCTCTGGCAACTCGTAGGATTCTTTTTGGTCTGGTCAGGCTGCCCCGGTCGCGGGCGTGCACTGGGTGCAGGCAAAGTCAAATTTACCGGCCAGGTGTTGCCGACGGCAAAACTCGTCACATTCAACCTGCAGATCAAGCGCATGATCACCCGCAAGCTTGTGCTGGCCATTGCTGATGGAACGATGTCGGTGGATGGGCGTGAAATATACAAAGCCGACGATTTGCGGGTTGGCTTGTTCACGTCTACAGACGATTTTTAGGAGATGCTGTGCGTCGCGTAGTTATTTCAGGCCTGGGTGTCGTGTCATGCCTGGGTAATTCTGCCGAAGAAGTCACTCGGTCGCTGCGTGCCGGTCAGTCCGGCATCGTGCACAACCCGGTGTTCGAAGAATTCGGTTTGCGAAGCCAGGTGAGCGGCAGTGTCGATCTGGATATCAGTGAGCACGTCGATCGGCGCGTGCGGCGATTTATGGGCGACGCAGCAGCGTACGCCTATATTGCGATGGCGCAGGCAATCAGAGACGCAGGGCTTGACGATAGTGATGTTTCTGATCCGCGCACCGGATTGATTGCTGCTTCCGGCGGCGCGTCGAGCGCAAATATCGTCGCGAGTGCCGACATACTGCGGGCAAAAGGGGTGCGCAAGATCGGGCCCTTCATGGTGCCAAGAACGATGAGCAGTACTGTATCCGCCTGTCTCGCCACGCCCTACAAGATCAAGGGGATTAACTACTCCATTACCTCTGCCTGTGCCACGAGCGCACATTGCATCGGTGCCGCAATGGAACAAATCCAGCTCGGAAAGCAGGATATTGTATTTGCGGGTGGCGGCGAAGAGGAAGACTGGACCTTGGCCAGTCTCTTTGATGCCATGGGCGCATTGTCGACCAAATACAACGATGCTCCCGCGACCGCATCACGCACCTATGATCAGAGTCGTGACGGATTTGTCATCGCGTCCGGTGCAGGCATGGTTGTCGTCGAAGAGCTCGAACATGCAAAAGCGCGCGGCGCCAAGATCTATGCGGAAATCGTTGGGTACGGCGCGAATTCGGACGGGCACGATATGGTCGCGCCTAGCGGCGAGGGCGCTATACGCTGTATGAAAATGGCGCAGGCCACAGTCGATGAACCGATTGACTACATCAATACACACGGGACAAGCACGCCCGTAGGCGATACCAAGGAACTTGAAGCGATGCGCGATGTGTTCAGTGAAAACCTGCCGAGGTTTGCATCGACGAAATCACTTTGCGGCCACTCCCTGGGAGCGACCGGCGCCCAGGAAGCAATTCACTGTTTGTTGATGCTTGAAAACGACTTTATCGCGCCGTCCATCAACGTGATTGATCTCGACCCTGCAGCCGAGGGGATGCCATTGATCACGGAGACGGTAGAGAATGCGGGAATTCGCACGACGATGAGCAACAGCTTCGGCTTTGGTGGCACGAACGCAACGCTGGTTATGCAGAAGTTCGATCAATAAGGGATGAGCACCAGTATCGAGACCATCGCTAAGCACGCTTGTTTTGGCGGACAGGTCGGCTTTTACCGGCACACGTCAGAGGTCAACAATTGTACGATGCAGTTTTCTGTATTCGTTCCCGGAAACGCTGCAGCTGATTCTCTCCCTGTCGTGACTTATCTGGCAGGCCTGACCTGCACCGAAGAGACATTCATGATCAAAGGGGGTGCGCAGCGAGTTGCGGCGGAACTCGGCGTAATTCTGGTTGCACCCGATACCAGTCCGCGCGGAGACGGTGTTCCTGACGACCCCGATGGAGCATACGATTTTGGGCTTGGTGCCGGCTTCTACCTGAATGCTACCCAGTCACCCTGGGATACCAACTTCAATATGTACGACTACGTCACCAAGGAATTACCCGACAGTGTCTGCGCCAATTTTCCGGCAGATCGCAGTCGCCAGGGGATTACCGGACACTCGATGGGTGGGCACGGCGCGTTAACGATTGGATTGAAAAATCCGGAGACCTATCAATCAATATCGGCATTTGCGCCGATCTGCAGCCCGGTCAATTGTCCCTGGGGACAAAAAGCGCTAGGCAATTATCTCGGCAATGATCAGTCTGCCTGGCAAAACCACGATGCCACAGAAATCGCACGGAGTAGCGGATCAAAACCGGCAAACAAGATTCTGATCGATCAAGGCATGTCTGATCAGTTCCTGGATTCCGAACTACATCCACATCTGTTTGAAGCGGCGTGCTCGACCGGTGGGATTGAACTCGAACTGCGGCGTCACGTCGGATACGACCACGGCTATTTTTTTATTGCCTCGTTTATGGAAGACCATATTCGCCATCATGCTGCGATCCTGTGCCCCTGACACACGCGGCGTAGCGAATTCGATATTAGGTATTTTTGCGTATGGTGGTCACGCGCGCAAACGGATTGACTTCGCGTTGGAATATCTTACGCGTGCCGCGCGAATTCCTCCCACATTAGTGTCGGCAAAAGCGGGTAGATGCCTAGATGGATATTGAACACGAAGCCGCCGTCAAAATAATCAAATCTGCAAATGAGGCGACGGTCATTGTGGATGTTGATGGCAATATCGTGTTGGCGAACGCTGCAGCAGAGAAGCTGTTTGCCTATCAGCCAGGCGAGCTCACCGGGCAGGATGTTGAGCTACTGATGCCGCAGGGAATGCGCAAGGCTCATGCGAAGCATCGAATGGGCTACCATAAATCACCGCGGGCGAGACCGATCGCGTCAGGATTGAATCTCCAGGGACTCCGTAAAGACGGTAGAGTCTTCGATGCGCAAATTTCACTGACGCCTATCGAGACCGAAAGTGGCATCCTGGTATCGAGTACGATCCAGGATATCTCCACCGACAATACGTCGGAGGCGTATTTCAAAAACGTGTTGGAGTCAGCGCCGGATGCGCTGATCATCATTGACCATCACGGCAAGATTGCGATCGTGAATCGACAGGCCGAAGAGATGTTCGGGTATTCTCGCGACGACATGCTTGGCGAGCAAATCGAAATGATGTTACCGGCGTCACTGCGCGACCGGCATGTCAGTCACAGGGCCAGATTTGCTGCGCGCCCCGAGCTGCGACCGATGGGTGACAATCTGGAGCTGCGCGGCAGGCGAGCCGACGGTACGGAGTTTCCGGTAGAAATCAGTCTCAGTCCGTTTACGTCGGCGTCTGGCAGCTTTGTTTCCAGCGTGATCCGTGACGTCACCAGCCGCAAAGAAATGGAACAGGATCTGATTGAGGCTCGACGCGAAGCTGAACGCGCCAACAAGGCGAATACTGCTTTCCTTGCGGCGGCCAGCCATGATCTCCGCCAGCCCGTGCAGGCGCTAAGCCTGCTAAACGGAGCGCTCCGACGGACGATCAAGGAGTCGCTCGCCCTGGAAATGGTGGAAAGTCAACAGCACTCGCTTGATGCGATGACGAATCTGCTGAACTCGTTGCTGGACATCAGTCGCCTGGATGCGGGAAAAGTCGAGCCGGAATTTGAAAGCTTTCCGATTCAGCGGCTAGTCGATCGGTTGTTTGCCGAATTTTCGCGACAGGCGAGGCACAAGGGTCTTGGCTTCAAAGCCGACAGCTGCGATGTCAATGTCCGCTCTGATCCAAACCTGTTGAGCGAGATCATCCAGAACTTCGTGTCGAATGCGATACGTTACACAGATAAAGGCGAGTTAACCCTCTCTTGTCGAATTGAAGGCGACGAGATCTGGATCGACGTCATCGACACTGGAATCGGTATCGACGAGGCGCAGCAGGAGGAGATTTTCCAGGAGTTTCACCAGGTGAAGACACCCGGCGTGGACAAAGAGGGGTTTGGTCTGGGTCTTGCGATTGTGCGGCGTCTCGCCGACTTGCTGCAACACAGGATTGCCGTCCGGTCGAGTCCGGGCGTTGGTTCCACGTTTTCAATCTGTCTGCCGATTGTCGGCGCGGTTACAGACGATCTGTCGCGACAACGATCGGCCGACGGTGCCGATTCGCCAAGCCTGTCCGGGCTAATCGTGCTAATCGAAGACGATGTCAATGTCGCCAATGCCTGGGGCCTGCTTCTCGAAGCCGAAGGTTTTCGCGTCGTGACCGCCAAGTCCGCAACGGAAGCGGGTACCGCGATCCGCCATATCAGCACGGCCCCGGACTTGATTATTTCCGACTACCACCTGCTTGATGGTTCGACGGGCGTTGAAGCGATCGCGATGATTCGCGGTGCATTCGGATCGAACATTCCTTCGTTTATTGTCACCGGCGATACGTCGAAAATGGTGCAACAGGCGAAATCGACGCCAAACTGCATCATCATGAACAAGCCGGTCGATATCGATCAACTCCTCAAGGCAGCCGCCACAGCTATTGCGAGCGGTAGTGTCCCAAAAGGGTAGCGGACTCACTCGACGAACCAGCTCCAGACTGACTTGTTCAAGGCGACACCGACGATATAGGCGAACGTAGCGAGCGCCAGCAGGAATGCGCCGAGTCTGACGTTCGCTGTCTTGCCGCGCTTTAATGCCATGGTCCCAAGCAGGACATAGACGACCAATGCGACCAGCTTTGTGATTAGCCAAGGATGATCAAGCACCTGTAGCCGCAGGCTCATAATCAGACCGATTCCCGATAGCAGAAATATCGTATCGATCACGTGAGGAGCGATTCTGACCAGCCGCAGTTGCAAATTTGTCGACCCGACTAGTCTCCAGAAGCCGCGCAGGGCGAAGCCGGAAATCGTCAAAATCGCAGCACTCACGTGAATTAGTTTTAGCGTCGCGTACACGGCTGTCCCAGCAGTACCTGGCGGGCACGAATTCGGTCATTTTGGAATGTGCTGCCAATACGCGCAAGCCCAAGCACCGTACGGAGTCCTACGTATGGTTTTCCTGGCAGCTACTGGCAATGTTCTTATCTGCGAATACTCGCATGTCACTGGTTGCCCCGAGACGATGGAATCACTCAATAGATGCACCGGCCCCGGCAGGTCGATGCGGTTTTTCGTGTGCATCGTTTTGGTTCCTGGCCTACCGCTCATGGCACAGGAGACGACTGCAGACGATGCAGATGTTGGGACCCCAATCGATCAAATCGTCGTGGTCGCCCACAAATCGGAACGGTCGATACGTGAGATCGCCGCGAATGTGACAATCGTTTCCCGCGATGATATTTACGACAACCTTGCGACTTCCATCGCCGACGTTTTTCGCTATGCACCCGGCATTGACTATGAGGCATCTGGCTCCCGATTCGGCACCGAAGGCATCAATATTCGGGGCATCGGCGGAAATCGGGTTGCCTTGCTGGTTGACGGCGTACCGTTAAGCGACCAATTCGATGTAGGCAGTTTCTCGAACGCGACCCGTGATTTTATCAATGCGGGGTTAGTCCAGCGGGTCGAAGTCTTGCATGGTCCGGCGTCGGCAATCTACGGCAGTTCTGCGATCGGCGGTGTGGTCGCGGTCCGTACACCCGACCCTGCGGACCTTACTGGCCAGGACGCAATTGGCGGCGACGCTATTGCAACCTGGCGCGGTGCGGACGAGTCGTCGCATGGCACCGGCATGTTAGCTTTCGGTGACTCATCGAAGGGATTGCTCATCGGTGGCAGCCTGCGATCCGGTCACGCACTCGAATCTGCAGCGGTCGAAGAAAACCTGGACTTGCGTGACTACGAGCGCCGTTCGGCGATCGTCAAGTTCGTGGCTGACGATCGCGCCGGGCAAACCTGGCGTATCAGTTTGCTGCACCAGGATTCGGACGTGGACTCGGACCTGAATTCCGTACTGGGTACGGGAAGATATCGTTCCACCACCGCCCTGGAGGGTAACGACCAGTACACGCTGGATCTCCTGACCGCTGCATACGAGTTCGGATCTCCGGAAGACTGGGTCGACAGTGGCGTTTTGCGTGGCTATTACGAAACTGCCGACGTTACACAGTCCACGCTCGACGAGCGGGGTGGGGCGCGCACTCCTACGTCGATTGATCGTTACTTCAGTTTCGAACAGGAAATCAAAGGTATCGAACTTAACCTGCAGAAATCTCTGTACGGTGACTTGCGTGCTCACAAACTGGGGTTTGGCGTCGAATACCGCGAACGGGAGACCACGGAGTTTCGTGATGGCCTGTCGACCAACATGCAGGACGGAACTTCAACCAACGTCATTCTCGGCGAAGCTTTTCCACTGCGAGATTTTCCGATCAGCGTGTCAAAGGAATGGGGCGCTTATCTCGAGGATACCGTAACGCTGGGCGACTGGTCGCTAATCGCTGCGGTCAGGGCTGACCGCTTCGATCTTTCCCCGAAGTACGATCCAATGTATGCCGAGGACTATCCGTTCGCCAGTCCTGTGTCCCTGTCGGAATCGGATCTGTCACCCAAACTCGGATTAATCTATCGCCTCAACGAGGGTACTGATTTGTATGCGCAGTATTCGCACGGCTTTCGGGCGCCGCCGTACGAGGATGCCAACATTGGCCTGGATATCCCCTTCTTTAACTATCGTGCGATTCCAAATCCGGACCTGAAATCCGAAACATCGGACGGTTTCGATGTTGGCGTACGCTGGCAAGGCATAAATTCCGGACTGCACGTATCAGCTTTTCGCACGCGCTACAAAGACTTTATCGAATCCAAGGTTCGTCTCGGCACTGACCCGGTGAGTGGCCGCATCCTGTTTCAATCGCAGAACCTCGATGAGACCGTTATTGAGGGAATCGAGGCGGGCGGCCACATCAACTTGTGGGGAGCCCTGGAGAATTTCCAGATTGATGGCTCGGTTTACCTGGCGAGTGGCGAGAATCGCGAAAACGGCGAAGCACTCAATTCAGTCGGGCCCGCACAGGCGGTAATTGGTGCGACCTGGACTGCAGCCAGCCAGCTGCGAAACGTACGACTGCAGGCAACGCTGACAGACGGATGGGACGATCGCGATGAATCTGGCGGTGAGCTGTTCAAACCTGCAGGACACTTGGTGCTGGATCTTTATTTGACGCAGCGCATCGGTGATCGCACCACTTTGCGTGCCGGATTTCTCAACCTGGCGGATCGTACTTATTGGAACTGGTCGACGGTGCGTGGCTTGAGTCCCACTGATCCAGTACTGCCCTACCTGGCGCAGCCGGGCCGGAACGTGTCGTTAAGTATTAACTATGGCTGGCAATAGATTTGCCGGCGCTATTTGCATAATCAGGAGTATGGCTATGAAAGCTTCAGTGGAACTTCGAATCTTGCTAGTCACGATTGCAGCACTTGCGTTAGGCGCCTGTGCGCAAGAGGCGAGCAATGACGAGGCGGCGGCACCGGCCGCGGATACCGCCGTGCACGATGCGGAAGTTGCGAGCGGTGCGGTAGGTGACCTGATGGCGAGCGGGGAGGCGGTCTATCTCGCCAATTGCGCCGCGTGTCATCAGCCCAACGGACAGGGATTGCCCGGCGCTTTTCCGCCGCTTGCACAGTCGGACTTCCTCCAGGGTAACCGACAGGATGTCATGCAGGCGGCGCTATTCGGACTTTCAGGCCCGATCACGGTTAATGGCGCTGACTACAACGGCGTGATGCCCAGCATGGGTTACCTTGCCGACGAAGAGCTGGCCGCAGCGCTTACCTACGTTTTTGCCTCGTGGGGCAATTCGCAAGCCGCGGTTTCGGTCGAAGAAGTTACGGCACTGCGCGCACAGCTCGGTGAGTCCGGCGATATGGCGGCGGGCGAGCGCCATACTGGCGCAACAGAAGGTGAGCTTCGCTATCGAGGTACACCGTCGGCGATCGCTCCGGAGGATACGCGACAGGTCATGGGTGCCGGTGGCCCGGTTCTGAGCGAAGCTGAATATTCGGTGGCCACCACGCTCTATTTCGAGCGTTGTGCCGGCTGCCATGGTGTTCTGCGTAAGGGCGCGACTGGCAAACCGCTGACACCCGATATCACCGCCGAAAAGGGAACGGACTATCTCAAGGCGTTGATTACCTATGGATCACCGGCAGGTATGCCCAATTGGGGTAGCTCCGGCGAACTGACGCCAGAGCAAATCGATATCATGGCAAGGTTCCTGCAACAGGAACCGCCGGCGCCGCCTGAATTCGGCATGGCGGAAATGCGCGAATCATGGACGGTATTGATTCCACCCGAGGATCGACCCACGGAGCCTGCGCATGATCGCAACGTCGAGAACTACTTTTCAGTAACACTGCGGGATTCCGGCCAGGTCGCAATCATTGACGGCGACACGAAAGAGATTGTCGCAATCCTTCCCACCGGGTACGCAGTGCACATTTCACGCGTGTCAGCATCAGGACGTTACGTATTCACGATCGGACGAGACGCCAAGGTCGATATGATCGATTTGTGGATGGAGACACCTGCCATCGTTGCCGAGATCAAGGTTGGCCTGGAAGCCCGCTCGGTCGAGACGTCAAAATACAAAGGGTATGAAGATAAATTCGCGATTGCCGGCGCCTACTGGCCACCGCAATACGTCATCATGGACGGTGACACACTGGAGCCGATCAAAATCGTCTCGACGCGCGGTATGACGGTGGATACGCAGGAATACCATCCGGAACCGCGGGTCGCCGCGATCGTTGCCTCGCACGAGCATCCTGAGTTCATCGTCAACGTTAAGGAAACCGGCCACATTCTGCTGGTCAACTTCGAAGATGTAGAGAACCTGAGCGTCACCGACATTGGTGCCGCCCGATTCCTGCATGACGGTGGTTGGGATCGAACGAAACGGTACTTCCTGACGGCGGCCAACCAGTCCGACAAGATCGCCATTGTCGATTCCAGGGATCGCGATCTCGAGGCGCTTGTCGATGTCGAGAAAATCCCGCATCCGGGACGCGGCGCCAACATCATCGATCCTGAGTTTGGCCCTGTCTGGGTAACCAGCGCGCTCGGCAATGCCAATATCACTTTCCTGGGCACGGATCCGGAAGGCTACCCCGACAATGCCTGGAAGGTGGTCCGGATTCTGCAGGGAATGGGCGGTGGCTCTCTGTTCGTGAAGTCGCACCCGAATTCGACGAATCTCTGGGTCGACGCGCCGCTGAATCCTGACGAAAGTGCGAGTCAGAGTATTGCTGTCTTCGATATCAACAACCTTGACGATGGCTTCGTATCCCTGCCGATTGGCGAATGGGCTGATCTTGGTCCCGGACCGAAACGCATCGTGCAGCCGGAATACAACCAGGCGGGTGATGAAGTCTGGTTCTCGGTGTGGAGCGGCCAGGAAGAGGAATCTGCAATAGTCGTCGTCAATGACAAGACACGTGAATTGAAGAACGTCATCAAGGGGCCGGAGATCATCACGCCGACGGGCAAATTCAACGTCTACAACACGTTGCACGATGTCTATTGATCGATGAATCTCCGATGAAAGGAATGTGAAGATGATCAGCAAAACGGGTGGCGCTGCTGCGCTGCTGGTGATGGCATCAACGTTATTGGCTGTTCCAACGCTTGCACAGGAAGATGATCAGACCCTTGCCGGAGCGATTAGCTCCGGCAAGGCCAATGTCAGTTTCCGTTACCGCTACGAGCATGTCGATCAGGACGGGTTCTCAGATAACGCCAATGCGTCAACCGGTCTGTTGCGCCTCAACTACAGGACCGGATCATTCAACAACTGGTCCGCGTTTGGAGAATTCGACTACGTAGGCGAGATTTTCCTGAACGACTTCAATAGCGCCGGTGGCAGTAGTCCGGAGCGCAACAGTCGCTACCCGGTCGTCGCAGATCCGAAGGGACCCGATCTGAATCAGCTCTACGTCGACTATGATGTATCGGAGAGCACAAAAGTCCGCATCGGGCGCCAGCGTATTGTATTTGACAACCAGCGTTTCGTTGGCGGTGTCGCATGGCGCCAAAACGAACAGACCTACGACGGGTTGGGGCTCACCTTCAAAGGTTTGCCGAATGCCGAGGTGCACTACAACTACGTGACGACAATTCGGCGCATTTTCGGCAACGATGTTCCGTCAGGTCGCTGGGGTACCAATACCCATTTACTGAATGGAAAGATCAATCTTAAAGATGGCTGGAGCGTGTCGCCGTATCTCTACCTGGTCGACAATGACTCAGACTCAGGCGGCCTCGGCTTGCGCACATCTACTTCAACCATCGGTGCGCGACTGACGGGTGGCTTCGAAGCAGGCGACGGCCAATTGAATCTTGTCGCGGAACTGGCAACCCAGTCTGACGCGGGTAGCAACCCGGTTAATTACGACGCCGAGTATTTCAATATCGGCGCTACGTGGGAATTGAAAAACGGCTTATCGGTCGGACTTTCCTGGGAATCTCTTGGCGGAGACCCGGTTTCTGGTGGCGCGTCGTTTGTAACACCATTATCAACACTTCACCTGTTTCAAGGCTGGGCTGACAAGTTCCTGGGAACGCCGAATCAAGGCGTTGACGACTTCTACGTGACGGTCAAGTACAAGCTCAACAAGTGGAATCTCACCGGCGTCTTTCACGATTTCTCTGCAGAGGCGGGAAGCGCCGACTGGGGGACGGAAATCGACGTTTCGGCCGCTCGTGCTTTCGGCGATCGATACGGCCTGTTGCTAAAGGGTGCATTTTACAACGCCGATCAGTTTGCGACGGATACCAACAAGTTCTGGGTCATGTTTACCGCGAGATATTGATCCGTTCATTGATCTGTCGCACCTCCGCGGAATTGATTGGCGGAGAATTTTCTGTGCCGGATTCAAAATTCTCGTTGAACCATGACATAAATGTCACATTGAGCCGGTCTATTCGAGCAGCAACCTTGAGTGGACGGATCGATGAAGAAGAAACTGGGCCCCTTGGCGGAAAATATCGGCGAGGCGACAACTGCCTGCCTGATTACGATGACGCAGGGAAATTTCCTCGCGCTTGGACTGACGCACTGGATCATTGCCTCGCAGACGGGAATTGTTGCCGGGCTGGCGGCGTCTGCGGCGCTGTTTCTCACTAAGACCAACAAACGCTGGATCGTTGCCGTCGTCCTGGGAACGGTCACCGCAGTCGTCGACTACCTGATGCACCCGGGCATGATCGGCCCTGTCTTCCTCGAGGCGATCATCACCGGCGTTGGCGCCGGCATCCTCTCCTATATTGCGGGCTGGCTTCTTGAAATTCGGCGACGCCGGCAGGGGTCGCAGGTAAGCGCTTAAGCTCGGCCAACTGGATCTCGCTTGGCTGACGCCGTCAGGCTGCTCGCTCGTCGGATATTTCTGCCGGTGTCTGGAACCAGTCCGGCTTCACGATCAGAAGGTCGCAAGGCAGGTGTTCAAGCGTGCGCTCGGCGGTTGCGCCGATAAACAAACGCTTCCACCGATTTCGGGAAACGGCGCCCATGACGACAACATCCGCATCAAGCTCTTCGGCCAGCGCGGGCAATTCTTCGTGCGTTAGCCCGGCGACGAGATGCGAATTGCCCGTGTCAATGCCGTGAAACTCAATGACTTCATTAAATCGCTTGGCGTGCTGCTCCGCCATTTGCTTTTCGATTTCGTCGAATGGCAAAGAAACGGGTATGTAGGCGTTGGCCGTCGCCGTTGCCACGGCAATGCGCGGGTCATAAGAGTGGAACGCGCGAACCTCGCCTCCCGCGGCCTCGGCTAGCGCTTTGCTCAAGACCAGTATCTCATCGTCCAGCGCAGCCGGTTTGTCGTGTTCGTTCAAAGGATCGATTGCCGCAAGCAAAGTAGGCTTGGCGGCCATTTCGCCCGGTTTGACAAGCCACAGGGGTACCGCGCAGGTTCTGATCAGATTCCAATCGGTATTCGTGAGCAGCGCTCGTGCAACGGCAGAATGGTGATGCGTGTCTTTAAAAATGATATCGGCACCCGTCGCTGCCGCATGTCTTACGATTCCCTCGTGCAGCGGATGATCCCAGACGGCGGCGGTCTTGACGGTTAATCCGGATGCTACCAACGGTTCGGCGAGCGCGTCGATTCTCGCCTTGTGACCACTGATAATTTCCTGGCGGGCTTTTTCCAGCGATGGTGCATCGAATAAGCGATCTCCGCTCAAATACTCGTTGTAATAACAAATGAATATCTCAAGCTCGGCCCCGGTGCTCTGTGCAAGCCACTGCGCTCGCTCTAATGCCGGTTGCGCGTCGGAGGTGGGGTCGACCACGCTCATGATCCTGCTGATTTTTTGCGTTGACATTCCTGTGAATCCGATAGAGTAGTGATAGTTAGAGTCACGATCTAAATTATTCTCTATATAGGGATACGCCAATAAGGCGTGATGCTTAAATCATGACGGAATCTACGTATTCTGACCTGGCGCAGTCCTCGAGGTTCTGCGAAAACCCGGTCGAAGACGCAAGCAGCGACCTCAGATCGCCAGGTGCATTCTCACCAACTCGGCAAGAGATCTCGCCGACATTTTTTCCATTACGCGAGCGCGATGGATTTCTATGGTTCGCTGACTGACGCCCAGCTCATAAGCAATTACCTTGTTAGGTTTGCCGGTCACAACGAGATCGAAAACTTCCCGCTCCCGATTGGTCAGTTTGCCTATCTTCTCGAGGACCTCGGCCTTTTCCTGGCGTGCAGTACGGCGCTCCAGATCCGTCTCGAGTGCCTCGCTAATTCGATCCAGCAGTTCCTGGTCGCGAAAAGGTTTCTGAATAAAATCGACGGCCCCTTTTTGCATCGCATCGACGGCCATTGGCACGTCGCCGTGACCCGTGATGAAAATGATCGGGAGAGTGCTGCCTGACTCGTTGAGCTTTTCCTGGAGTTCCAATCCGCCAATGCCAGGCATGCGAATGTCGAGCACCAGGCACCCGGCTCGATCGTTCGTGTGATTGGCAAGAAAATCGGTGGCCGACGGGAATATTTCGTAATCCAGACCCACCGAGCGCATGAGCAGCTCCATCGCGTGCCGAATCGCCTGATCGTCGTCGACGATATAAACAGTTGAGCGTGCTTTTTCCTTGCTAGGCATTGTGTTTGAACAATATGATTAATCGTAAGAATTGCTATGTTTACCATGTCTCTGTGAGAACAGGTAGTGGATTTTGCTTGATCTCCCGGAGTTGTGTCCATTCAAGGGTATTCTGAGTGCATCCGCTAGTACATTTGTCCCTGATCTGGGCAGCCGTGTTTGTCGCAATCATTGCAGCGAAAAAGACCCGCCTGACGCCCGTATTGTTCTTTCTTTTTATGGGATTCACGCTCGTGAACCTGGGCGTACTGCCGAGAGAATCAGACCTGTTCATTCGAGAGTTTGCCGAGCTGGGGATTATCTTCATCATGTTTGCGCTCGGTTTCGAGGAATCGACCGATCATTTTGTCGCCAGCGTCAAGAAAAGCTGGGGAATCGCGTTTTTCGGTGCGCTCGGCCCGTTTCTGGTCACTTACCTGATTGCCGACTGGATCTGGGAAGACGCCAATACTTCGCTCATGTGTGCACTTGCGATGACCGCTACCGCAGTGTCGCTAACGATGGTGTCGTTGCGCAGTGAAGGACTGCAGAATTCGGTCGTTGCGACAAGAATCATGACTTCAGCCGTCATTGACGACATCGGATCTTTGATAGCGGTTGCGATTGTTGTGCCACTTGCAGTCGGCGGTGAGTCGCTGACCATGTTGTCGGTCACAATCACGGCGGCAAAGGCCGTACTCTTCTTTGTTCTCGTGACAGTCGTCGGCGGCTGGATTTTTCCGCACCGGCTGCGCGGCTGGATCAGTCGCGTTCCGTTCATCGGCAAGTATGGTGTTATCCACATACTGACCTTTGATAAAGGGCGACAGGCGACACTCGCGGTTTTACTGGTCGCGCTGGTCTTCGGCCTGGCAGCAAGCTTCTTTGGGTTTCACCCGGCCGTCGGTGCCTACATGGCCGGTCTGATCGTCAAGGAAGAGTATTTTCGTGTTGGAGATGACGGCCGGTTCGTGCAAGAAACACCGCTAACCAACCTTGTCTACGAAGAAACCAAGCGAATTGTCGATAATGCCGCATTCTCCTGGGTTGGTCCGGTCTTCTTTGTCGATCTTGGTGCCAAGCTGATCTTCGATCCCGACATATTCGTCGATGCCGTGCCGCTCGCATTCCTGTTGTTCGCCGGGCTCTTTGTCGTACAGATCAGCTCCGCGGCACTGGCCGCCCGTTACACCGGCGAAATGAGCTGGCACCAGAGCCTGATGATTGGCTTCGGCATGTTGGGACGGGCCGAGCTTGCATTTGTCGTAATGGATATTGCCTATGTCCAGAACAACATCATTCCGACGAACGCATTTTTTACATTGATGATTACGGCGTTCTTCCTCAATATCGCGGTGCCGATAACCATAAACTGGTGGCATCCGCATTGCGACAGGGCGGAGGCTAGTCGAGTCGCTTAGTAAAACGCAGCACAGCAGCCGTCATGGCAATGAGTGTAAACGCGCCTAAAGCGAGCAATTCCTGGCGCAATTCGAAAAGGGATGCACCGCGCAACATGATACCGCGCGTCAGACGAATAAAATGCGTGTTCGGCAAGCCTTCCCCGATTATCTGGACGATGCGCGGCATGCCCTCGAAGGGAAAGACGAACCCGGTTATCAGTATTGATGGCAACAGGAAGAAGATCGTCATCTGAATCGCCTGAAATTGAGTCTTCACAACTGTAGAAACGAATAAACCAAGGGCGAGATTGGCGGCAATGAACACCGAGGCGGCCATGTACAACTCAACCACACTGCCACGGACCGGCACGGCAAACAGGAGTCTGCCGATCGACATGATGAGCGCCAGCTGAATCATGCCAATCAGAATATAGGGCGTGACTTTGCCGACCATTAGCTGCGTGGTGCTGACCGGCGTGTTGATGAGCAGTTCAAGATTGCCATGTTCCCGTTCGCGGACGACAGCAACGGCCGTAAAGAGCATCATCGTAAGTGTGAGAATCATGCCAATCAGGCCCGGGATGACGAATACGGATGAGCGGCGTTCAGGATTGAAATAGGGCCGGACTTCGAAAGTCGTGGCGCGATCCTGTTCCCTGGGACCAGTGTCGAATTTCAGCGGCAAGTCGCGAATCTGATTGGCAACGCCGAGCACTGTCGGGTCCACACCGTCCACCATCAGCTGCGCGGCCGAACGCCTGGTATCAATCGATCTCCTGTCGAAGTCGGGCGGCAGATAGACGCCGATAGAAACCTGGCCTGTTCGCAACAGCGTTTGCAGTTCTTCGGGCGAAGCAACGCTGTACTTGATCTGCAGAACCTGAGTTTGTTCAAGTGCCGAGACGAGTTGTCTCGACAGGTGCGTATTGGCCTGGTTCGCGACAGCGGCATTGAGATCGCGCACATCGGTATTGATCGCATAGCCGAACAGCAACATCTGCATGACGGGAATGCCGACGATCATTGCAAATGTAAGCCGGTCGCGCTTCAGCTGCAGCAACTCTTTGTGCATGACCGCGATCAGCCGGGAAACCGACTTCACGCCACTGCATCCAGCTGTGAATCGGGTTCGGTCACTGCGACGAATACATCTTCAAGCGATGCTTCAACAAGCGTTGCGTCCGCGTCTAGCCCCGTGGTTGATAGCGCCTGGTCGATGAAGGCCAGTGGTTCGCTGACGGCTTCCGGGATTAGTACCCTGAGCCGGACGCCGAGCTGCGTGACGCTGCGGACCTGGGGTAGTTTCTTGAGTTCGGCTTGGACTGCGTAAGTTTGTGCTGTCGCTATTTCGACGACGGACATGCCCGTTGAGGCTTGTAGTTCGGACGGCGGGCCGTCGGCGACCTTGCGGCCGTGATCGAGTATGGCCAGGCGATGGCACCTCTCTGCTTCGTCCATGTAGTGTGTCGAGACGAGGATCGTGGTGCCCGCGTTCGCGAGCGCAAACAGTTTTTCCCAAAAATCGCGGCGGCTTTTGGGATCAACCGCACTGGTTGGCTCGTCGAGCAACAGAAGGTCAGGCTTATTCAGCACGGCGCAGGCGAGGGCCAGGCGTTGCTTCTGGCCGCCACTCATGGTTCCGGCGAACTGATTTCTTTGCGCGGAAAGATCGTAGCGATCGATCAGGTCCTCTACTCTATTGCGCTTGTCACTACGCGGATAGGCATAGATATCGGCTATAAACTCGAGGTTTTCCTGAATGGTCAGATCTCCGTACAGCGAAAACTTCTGGGTCATATAGCCAATGTGCGGCTTCAGCCTGTTGGCATCGCCAGGAACCTGGTAGCCGAGCACGCTTGCGCCACCCTCAGAAGGCATCAACAGTCCACACAGCATGCGGATAGCGGTGGTTTTGCCGGATCCATTCGGCCCAAGAAATCCGTATACGAGTGAGCGGGGCACATCGAGATCAAGATGATCCACCGCAACGAGGTCGCCGAAGCGTTTGGTCAAGCCTGATGCCTCGATGGCGAATTCTGCTGCACTAGTCACGTTGATTGTCTACCAGCAGCTCTACTTCGACCGGGACACCATCCGGCAGTCGTCTGCCGGCATCTGTGATGTCGATCTTGGCGACGTAGCTAAGGCGACCGCGATCTCGTTCCGTCAACGCGAAGTAGGGTGTAAACGCCGATTCACTTGCGACCCAACGTACGCGTCCGTTCAATGCCTGCGCCATGCCATCCACATAGATCAGCGCTTTTGATCCGGGGCCAATATGCACGCGCAGCGATTCCGGCACATAGACGCGGGCATATGCCTGCTTACCGGATAATAGTATGGCGATAGGCTGCCCGGGCGTGGGGCGTTCGCCAATCTCGAAAAGCAGCGAATCGACAACACCATCTTCGTGGGCAATCGCAGTATGGCGCTCGAGGTCGATGCGCACGGCCGCAAGCCGCGCTTGTGCCTGGCGTACCTGTTGTTCGGCCTGGCGCAGTTCTTCCGCCGTCGTTCCACTAAGCAACTCGGTCAGCTTGGCTTCGACGTTTTCCAGGTTAGCTTGTGCCGTGTCCCGGGCAACACGGGCCCTGTCGCGTGCCTCCGGAGACGCGAGTTTACGTTCGTATACCTGTTCTGCGCGAACCAGGTCGGTCTCTCGAAAAGCGAGTTCTTTCTCGGCGCCATGCACGCTGGCTTGAGCAGCGAGTATCAACTCTCGTCGTGGCCCGCGAATCAGTTCATCGAGGCGGGCCTCTATTTGTTGCAGCGTCGCTTCTGCTTCGGCGACTCTTGCAGCGACGCGTTGCGTATCCTGCTCGATGATTACCTGGCCCGCCGTCACCGTTTCGCCCTCAACAACGGCGCGCCGGATTATAGGTTCGGAGGATTCGGCAGTTAGCTCAATTCGGTCCGACTCCAGCTGGCCCACAAGTCGGTTGCCGTCAGTCGCCTGGCTGCAGGCGGCGAGGCCACCGATGCACAGACACGCAATGGCGATTCCTGTCGTCACGACTGCTTTTCTCATGATGCGGAAATCCTGATCGATTCCAGTACAAATTCGATGTGATTCTCGATCAGCTCATCTGTCTCGAGATCCGCAAGTTTGTCAAACAGCTGGTTCCACAGTATCGAGAAAACGACCGGTGCCACCAGCAAATGTGGAAAATCGTCGAGCGCGGAGGGCCGAAATTCTCCGCCGCGCACACCTTTTGCGATGAGTGTGCGGAGCGCCGTCAGGCCTTTCGAGACGATGTTCTCCCAGTACCATGCAACGAGGTCCGGGTGTTTGGGCCCCTCTGCGATCAAAAGACGAACCAGTACGCGTGCGGGTGACTTTGGCATCATTTGCGCGAAAGCAAGGAAAGGACCGCGCATAAATTCTTCAGCCGACATTTCGGTCGTTTTGATATCGTCTATGAGTGCGTCAACTTTTGGCGAAACAAAGTTTCGAACCACGGCCTTGAACAGGTCTTCCTTGGTTTTAAAGTAGAGATAAAGAAGACCTTTGCTGACACCGGCCCGCCGAGCGACATCTTCCACCTTGGTTGCCGCAAATCCCTTCTCGGCAAACGCGTTCATTGCGGCCGCCGTTATTTCCGCAGGCCGATCCTCTTTACGTCGCTGGAAGCGTGGTTTTGCCATGATTACCATATAAATGACCGCTGAGTCAGTAATATAACTAATGACCGGTCAGTCAGCAAGTGGTTTCTTCAGGGTTCGAGACGCAGCGAACAGTGGCGCCGTTAAAGGCCTGCAGGCGTTCCAGCCATCCCCGGAAGTGATAGGCTTGCGTCCATGTTCACGTATATTGATCCATCGGTCAGGAAGCGCCTGGTCGAGCAGGGAAAGCTGATCCGCATCGATACGGATGGACAGCTGACCAATCCCGAGGCGGCGGCCGAGCCCGGCGCGCATGCCATCAGCATTCTGGGTCCGATCCCGCTGCCGCTGGAACGACAGGGGGCGACCTATGCTGTTGACTGGTATGCGACTGTTCGACACACGGCACTGAGCAAGGCGCAGGAACTTGCCGACGAGTTGCGTGAGCGGCAAGGCCAGCAGTCGTTCGCCATCCTTGCGGATTCGATGGCAGTCAACAGCGCCCTCGTCATGGGCGATCCTGATCAGTGGCAAAACCCGCTCGTTCGCGTGCATTCCAGCTGCCTGACCGGCGATGTGTTCGGTTCGTGCCGATGCGAATGCGGGCCTCAGCTGGATGCCGCACTCCAACAGATCTCGGGCGATCCAGGAGGTGGCATGATCGTGTACATGTCCGGTCACGAAGGGCGTGGTATCGGTCTCTGGGCGAAAGCAGCAACCTATCTGCTGCAGGATGCAGGCGAAGATACCTACCAGGCGAATCAGTCGCTCGGACTGCCGGAAGACTCACGCGACTTTAGCGACGCCGCCTCGATCCTTAAGTTCTTCATGCGAGGACGACCGTTTCGGCTGCTGACAAACAATCCCAAGAAGATCGATGACCTCCGCGCCCTTGGCATCGAGAATATTACGCGCATCAAACATGTCTGTGGTGTAAGTGATACCAACCGGCGCTACCTGGAAGCAAAGCGGGATTGGGGCCATAAACTGGAGACCGATGACCTTAACCAGTCGTAATTCCTATTGGCGCCACAGGCGCAGGTGTGCAGGGGCATCATGCGTGTCAGTGCGATAGGGATTGATGTCAATGCCGCCGCGGCGGTTGTAGCACGCATAAACGGTGAGCGCACGAGTCGCGCAGCGATTCCGGATGTCCAGGAAGATGCGTTCAACGCAGGCCTCGTGAAAATCGTTGTGTCGCCGGAATGACACGAGGTACCTGAGCAACGAGGCTTCTTCGATTTTCGGACCTTTGTAACGGATGAGAATACTGCCCGTATCAGGTTGATCAGTTATCGGGCAATTGCTGCGTAGCAGATGCGAGTGCAGTTCCTCGGCGACGACCGACGCTTTGTTACACGCAAGTATGGCTGGATCCACAGTGTCCGACCAGGCTGATACTTGCTGCGTGTCGATGCAGGTACCCGGCAATTGATCGATTGAACCCGAAGTGGAGTTTGTCGCAGTCCTTATGTCAACGCCGATGTCGCCGATAACCGTTCGCGCCAGGTCACCGACAATTACCTGGCGAATTTCCTCCGTCGATTCGAAACGTGTCATTGCCAGCGAATTCAGATAAAGCTTCAGCGATTTGGATTCTACGATATTGGTCGATCCGGCATCGACGCTGATTGCAGCGGTTGCCACAATGGGTTTTCCGCTCGTATCGAGCCACGATAGCTCCCATACATTCCAGATGTCAGTGCCGTGGAATGGCAGGGCAGCCCCTTTGAGCAACATCGCGCGCGATTCCTCGCGCGGCACGGCGAACAAGACTTCAGGGGCGTATTCAGTGGGATATCGGGTCGTGTTTCCCAGTGGATTTTCAGGATTCATTTCGCCGCTACTACCTGTTGGCTGCAATCCGCGTAGTGTAATATAACGGCCCGTTTTTGGTCGGTCCTCTCCCTTGTTGAATCTCATAACAAACGCCCGGGTCTTCGCGCCAGAAGACTTAGGTCTTCAGCATGTCCTGGTTGGTGGTGGCAGAATTCTCGCTGTCAGCGATGATAAAGCGGCGCTGGCAGTTGCCGGTGTAGCGGAATATGACCTGGAGGGGCGGCGCCTGTTGCCAGGGTTTATCGATGGTCACGCTCACCTGACTGGCGGTGGCGGCGAATCCGGTTTCAGCTCCCGTGTGCCTCCGGTGCCGCTTGGCAACTTCACCATGGCCGGCGTTACCAGTGTCGTTGGCGTGCTTGGCACGGATGACACCACGCGCGATACGCGGTCGCTGCTCGCGCAGACACGCGCACTACGTGAAGAGGGCCTCGGTGCCTGGTGCCATACCGGCGGCTATCACGTTCCCCCGGTAACGCTCACCGGCAGTGTTCGTGACGACATCGTGTTCCTTGACCCCGTAATCGGTGTTGGCGAGCTTGCGATCAGTGATCACCGTTCCAGTCAGCCGACTCTGAACGAGCTGCTGCGCATCGCCAGTGATGCGCATGTTGCAGGCATGATCGCCGGAAAGGCCGGCATCCTGCACCTGCACCTCGGAGACGGCGAGCGCGGCATGGACCTGATCCGGCGCGCGCTTGCAGAAAGTGAATTGCCCGCACGAGTGTTTAATCCAACGCATATTAACCGGCGTAAGGCTTTGTTCGAGGAGGCGGTGCGATTGGCTCAGTCGGGATGCACAGTCGATATCACGGCGTTCCCGGTAGCAGACGATGAGGATGCATGGGCTGCCGACATTGCTCTCGGCAAGTACCTCGATTCGGGTGCACCTGCCAATCGTATAACGATAAGTTCCGACGGCGGGGGTTGCTTGCCGGTATTCAACGAACAGGGCGAAATGCTGAAGATGGATGTAGGGCGTCCCGCAAGTCTTATGACTACGCTTACAGATTTGCTCAACGACAGTCGTCCGCTTGCGTCCGTCCTGCCCGCATTCACGAGTAATGTCGCGGACATATTACGGTTTGGCGATCGCGGCCGAATCCGGGTGCAGCATGCTGCGGATTTACTCGTCCTCGCTGACGACCACCAGGTGAGCGACGTCATGGCAGCCGGCATATGGCACGTTAAAGGTGGCCAGCAATGCATCTTTGGACAGTTTGAAATAACCAACGACTAGAAGAACCAGGAAATAATGAGTCCCTCAAATCATTCTCCAAACACTGACCGTGGCTACATCATCCCGATTGGTGGGGCGGAGGAAAAATTTCACAATACGGAAATCCTCGATCGATTTATCGACGTATGCGGTGGACGGTCTGCACGAGTGGCAATCATTCCAACTGCTTCCGAGTTGGAAGACACGGGCCGCAACTACGAAAAACTGTTTCGCAAAATCGGCATCAAGCATGCGAAGGTTCTGCATATCCTGACACGTGACGACTGTCACCAGGTGGAGTTCACCGACTACATCGAAAAATCCGATGGTGTTTTTATGACCGGAGGGAACCAGCTGCGTTTGTCGACGACCTTGGGTGGAACGCCGGTCGCGCAATCCATACGGCGCTCAAATGCACGCGGATTGCATGTCGCAGGAACGTCTGCCGGCGCCGCATTCATGCCTGAACATATGATTGCAGGCGGTGCCGAAGGCAGTACGCCAAGTCCGGATATGGTCACGTTGGCACCAGGCCTGGGTCTGACCAACAATTTCGTCATTGATCAGCATTTTCGGCAGCGTGATCGGCTGGGGCGCTTGCTGACCGCGCTCGCCTACAATCCCTTCGCAGTGGGTATCGGATTGGATGAAGATACTGCCGCGTTTATTCGCCCCGGTGACGATCTCGAGGTCGTCGGCAGTGGCGGTATTACTATCATCGATCCGAGCAAACTGAGTTATTCTTCTATGGACCGAGCGCGTCGCGGCGAGCCGGTCAGCCTGATCGATGTAAAGCTACACATCCTGATCTCCGGCGGCCGATTCGATATCGAGACCCGGCAAGCAGCGGCAGAATAATTAAAAGAAACGGCGCTGAACAGAAAGAGGCACGGCCATGAAAATTCTAAACACCAATGTCTATGTTGGTCCCAACGTCTATGCACATTTTCCAGTAATTCGCCACGTATTGGACCTGGAGGAGCTGGAGGACTGGCCGACCGGGCGTCTCGGCAAGTCGTTCATTGAGCCCTTGCTCGAGTTCCTGCCGGGACTACACGATCACGGTTGCTCCTACAGAGAACCCGGTGGCTTTGTGCGACGCCTCTCCGAGGACGAGGGCACCTGGCTCGGTCACGTAATGGAACATATCGCGATCGAGTTGCAAAACGTCGCCGGATCGCCGGTTACGTTTGGCCGCACCCGCTCAATCGAAGGGGAGAAGGGCCATTACAACATGGTTTTTCAGTATCTCGACACGGAAGTAGGGCGCGAGGCAAGTCGCCTCGCGCTCGACCTGATCAATAGCCTGCTACCCGACGAAGTTCGGCCGGACGGTGCTGCGGACAAGGATTGGGATTTTGCCGAGGAGCGGGATGCCTTTATCCGCTATGCGCAGCGCCGCGCGTTTGGGCCAAGTACAGCCTCTTTGGTGAAGGCGGCAGAGGAACGCGACATTCCCTGGATTCGCCTGAATCGCCAGAGCCTGGTCCAGTTTGGGCACGGCCGTTATCAGCAAAGGATCCAGGCGACGACCACCGGGCGTACCAGCAATATTGGCGTCGAGCTGGCGTCGGACAAAGAAGAAACAAACGGTATTCTGCGCGATCTTGGGTTGCCGGTGCCGAAACAGCGCATGGTCAGGACGTCTCGCGACGCAAAACGGGCTGCAGAAAGAATTGGTTTTCCGGTCGTATTGAAGCCGCTGGCGGGCAATCACGGTCGCGGCGTGTCAATCAATCTGAAGACACCGGAGGAAGTCGAAGTTGCCTTCGACAAGGCGCGGGAGCATGGCCGCAACGTAATAGTGGAAAGTTTCCTGGAGGGCTTTGACCATCGCTTACTGGTCGTGAACGGCAAGCTGGTTGCAGCGGCGAAGCGCATGCCCGGCCATGTCGTCGGCGACGGAAAAAGTACCGTTGCCGAGCTGGTCAATGTCGTCAATTCTGATCCTCGCCGCGGCGTCGGCCACGAGAAGGTCCTGACGCGGCTTGAATTTGATCATCAGGCTGAACGTTTGCTCAAGAAGCAGGGCTACGGCGATGCGACGATCCCGGCAAAAGACGAGGTCGTCTTCCTGCGGTCGACGGCGAATCTGTCGACGGGTGGCACTGCGATCGACGTCACGGATGTCATTCATCCGGATAATCGTGAAATGGCGGAACGGACGATCAAGGCGATTGGCCTGGATATCGGTGGAGTCGATTTCCTGACGAAGGATATTTCCGAGTCGTATCGGGAAGCGGGCGGCGGTATATGTGAGGTGAATGCGGGCCCGGGTTTTCGTATGCACGTAGCGCCCAGTGAGGGCACGCCGCGCGACGTTGCCGGCCCGGTAATCGATATGCTGTTCCCCCCCGACATGCCACGACGCATTCCGATTGCGGCAGTCACCGGCACTAATGGCAAGACGACGACCTCCCGAATGCTTGCACATATCCTGAAGATGGCGGGCAGGACGGTTGGTCTCACATCGACAGACGGAGTCTACATCGACGGTCAGCTAAGCGTGCCCGGAGATATGACCGGTCCGGTATCGGCAAAAATGATACTGCGTGATCCTTCTGTGGACGCTGCCGTAATGGAAACGGCGCGTGGCGGCCTGCTGCGTGGCGGCATGGGCTACCAGAACTGCAACGTGGCCTGCTGCCTTAACGTGTCAGCAGACCACCTTGGCCTGCGCGGTATCGACACGCTCGAGCAACTGGCCGAGATCAAACGTGTGCCGATCGAAGTTGCCACCGATGCTGCAGTGCTGAATGCCGATGACGTGCTTTGCCTGCAAATGGCTGACTACACCGATGCGACGACTTTGTGTTACGTCACGATGAATCCCGGCCATCCGCTGGTTAAAAAACATATCCGGGCGGGGGGCATGGCATTCGTGCTCGAGGAAGGCATGAACGGCCATATGATTACGATTTACGACAAGGAAGGAAACACGCAGCTGCTTTGGACCCACCTGATTCCCGCGACGATCGAGGGTCGTGCTATGCACAACGTGCAGAACGCGATGTTTGCTGCAGCGCTTGCCTACAATATGAATATCGGACTGGAAGACATTCGCCAGGGTTTGCGCACCTTCGATTCGTCCTTCTTCCAGGCTCCTGGACGTATGAACATTTACAATGAGCATCCGTTCAAGGTCATTCTTGACTACGCCCACAACCCGGCTGCTGTCACCGCCATGTGCAATCTTGTCGATCGATTCGAGCCGGAAGGCAAGCGTATCATTGTGCTTTCCGCACCCGGCGATCGTCGCGACGAAGATATAAGGGAAATTGCTGAAATCGCCGCTGAACATTTCGACTATTTTATTTGCCGATGTGACGATAACCGCCGCGGACGTGGTGCCGATGAGGTTGCTGTCATGCTCAAAGACAGGCTACTGGCGTCGGGTATTGAATCTGATCGAATCGAAGTGGTGCCCGACGAGCAGGAGGCGGCGAGCAGATCGCTTCAGATCGCCGAGAGCGGCGATCTGATACTGGTGCTGGCTGACAACATCAAACGCACGTGGAAACAGATCATCTATTTCAATTCTGAAGCCAAGGATGATGAGAGCGCGCTTAAATCGCCTGTCACCATCGAATTGCCGGGTACGGAAGGTTTCACACTCGACAGCGACCTGGAAATCATCAGCGACGAGCGTGGTGTGCGCATCGCCCGCGAAGAAGGCGACTAACAGGATCGCCCGACAATGGAGTTTCTCGACGCGCGACGCCTGACCGGCCCGAATGTTCTGTGGAATAAGTCGGGTGCGATCCTCGACATCGCCTGCACGCAGAAAGAGGCGAACCACCTGATCCCGTATTGCGAAGCGCAACTTCGGCGCATGCTGGAAGCCGTGGGATGGCAAGATGAGTCCGTGTGCCATTTGCGACTTAACGGCGGCCTGAGCGTTGCGTTTTCGGCGCCAATTGATGCGCTCTACTCAGCGTCTGCGATCAATGAGTGGGTCTGGGCCTGCTGTGCAGCCAAATACGCTAACGGCGGCGAAGTGCCAGATTTTGATGTCCACGTTGCCGAGATCAAAGAGGCAATCAATGCGGAACGAAACCCCGCATTGCTCGCCCTCCAGGCCGCCGCCCTCGACCACGGCGTGCCTTTTCTCTGGGACGATGACGACGTTACGATCGGCCACGGCAGCCATTCACAGACGTGGCCGTTTCGCGAACTACCGGCACCGGACGAGCTCGACTGGTCGAACTATCGCGCCGTACCAGTCGGCATTGTGACGGGAACCAACGGCAAGACGACGACCGTGCGCATCGCGAAACATCTACTGCAGTCGGCCGGACAGACCGTTGGACTAAGCTGTACGGATTGGGTGTCGGTCAACGACGATATTATCGACCGCGATGACTGGTCTGGACCCGGTGGCGCCAGGATGGTGCTGCGTCAGCCTGGCGTTGACACTGCAATCCTGGAGACGGCGCGAGGCGGCCTATTGCGGCGTGGACTCGGCGTCGAACGGGCAAATGTTGCGCTCATCACCAACATCGCGGAAGACCATCTCGGTGACTTTGGGTCGCAAAGCGTAATGGAGCTGCTCGATATCAAGTGGGTTGTCAGCCACGCTGTTGCTGAAGCCGGACACCTTGTTCTGAATGCTGATGACAAGCTCCTGGCCGGTAAATCAACCGAATTTACAGGCTCGGTGATCTGGTTTAGCCTGAGCGATCGAAATCCGCTAGTCGCGGCCCATGTAGATGATGGTGGAACTGCATTTATCTATGCGGATGGCGACCTGGTTCGAATCCAGGGTCAGGAGCGTCGCAAAATATGCGCAGCGAAGGCCATTCCGATCACATTGCAGGCTGCCGCCGAACATAACATTGCGAACGCATTGGGTGCTGCGGCACTGACCGAGAAGCTCGGCCTGTCGCTGGCTGAAATCTCAGCGGGTCTCAAAACAATGTCACAGGATGTCAATCCAGGGCGCAGCAATTTATTCGAGATCGGCGCCTTCAAGGTGCTGGTCGATTTCGCGCATAACCCCGAAGCGATGCAGGCGCTTTTCAGCATGGCACGTGCGGTGCCGGCGAAAAGGAGAGCCCTGTGTTTTGGCCAGGCGGGCGATCGCACCGACGAACAGATTCGCGAATTGGCGAGAAGTGCGTGGGCGATCGGGCTTGATATGGTGATGGTATCGGAGCTGGCAGACTACGCGCGTGGCAGGCCGCCTGGGGAGGTTTTCGGCATTATTCGTGAAGAGTTGCGCCGGGCCGGCGCCAGTGACGACCAGGTGATGCACTTCCAGGAAGAGCACGAATCATTTGCAGCCGGGCTTGAGTGGGCCGACGCGGGGGACCTGGTTGTGATCCTCGACCTGGGTCGAAAATCAAACATCCAGGCAATCCTGGAAAGCCACCGGTAGGGGCGTTTGCGGCGCTCAATGATGAGTGCCGCAATTCTGTTGCTATAACCTGGATGCCGTCAGCGTGACATCCGCTTGCGCCCAGATCAGGTCGAACCGTTGCTGAATTTCGCGCGCATCTTTGCCCTGTGCGTCAAGCGACTGAATAAGACCGTACAGTGACCATCCATTGCGCGGATACTGTTCCAGGTCGGCGCGGTAAACTGTCTCGGCTCCGGCTGCGTCACCGCTGGTCAACAGTGCTTTGCCCAGGCTGTGCCGCGTAGGGTAATACCAGAACGGCGGTTCGGTGTAGGGCAATTCATCCTGAGTATCAACTGCTGCCCGGAAGTAAGCGATGGCATCAGCATAGCGCTCTTCCGCCATGGCAATCTCGCCCTGGATCAACGCGTCAGCAATTGTCAGCAGCATCGTTGCCGGATAGTAGATGGAATCGAGGAACACGACGTCCGTTTCATCTCGCAGGGGACTGAATTTCGCATACTCTGATTCGGCAGCCTGCACGTCACCCATTTGGGCAAATGCTGTCGCACGTACGTAATGCCAGATCGCGTTCGAATACTCGAGATTCGCTGGCGGCTGCGGTTCGGCAAGCACTTCATCCCACCGTCCAAACTGGGTTAATGCGAGCAGTGGAATCGTGTTGAAGAATTCCACACCCGGAAACTCTTCGATCATTTCAATGCGCACGTTTGCCGCAACCTTTCGCGCAGCCTCAATAGCGACGGCACTACGGCCCTCCATGCTCGATGCCGCCCACAGGAAGTGTATGTTATGCGGATAATACGCTGCGGGATAAAATCCCTGTGCATTGCACGCGGCAATGTAGGCTTCATCCACGGCGGCTGCCTTTACATTCGCTTCCGATGCATCCGCGTAACGTCCGACTCGCCAATAAATGTGCGACGGCATATGCACGAGATGACCTGCGCCAGGCACCAGGTCGGCAAGATTGTCTGCCGGCATTTCGGCGCGCTCCGGTTGCGAGGATGCTTCGACCGCATGAATGTAGAGATGAATCGCCAGCGGGTGTTGCGGAGATCGTTCCAGCACCGTTTCCAGGGCCGTTAGCACCTCCACGGTTAACGGTTTAGGGTTCTCCGGGTCGAGCCAGTAGTCCCATGGCATCGTGTTCATCAGAGATTCGGCGAATAGCGAGGCCGCATCGTCATCTTGCGGGTACTTAGCGTGTAATTCCCGCATCGCGTCAGCGTATGCTGCGTCCAGCGGTTCGCGCGGTGTTGCCGGATCGCCGTTGTAACGAATGGCAAGTGCATCGATGTAATCACGTTCTGCCTGACTGACCCGGCCTTTCAGTGCGACCGCTTTTTGAATGGCGCTGAACGCTGCCGTGCGTTCGTCGTCACTCATGACGACCTTGCCATCACTGGTGACGTTTATGTTCGGTCCCAATGCCAGCGCCTCACCCCAGTAACACATGGCGCAAGCCGGATCGAGCGTCTGGGCGGCGCGAAACGAACGGGCGGATTCGGCATGATTAAAGGCAAAGTCAATCACGAGACCCTGGTCGAAATAACGCTGAGCGTCGGGGTCGCTGGTCGTAATCTCGTGGTGGTGGTCACCCATACCATCAAAAAGCGGCGCTCCTGCGCGTGCGGCCAGTTCGTTTCTTGCGGCAGTTGAGTTAGCTGTCTGTGCAGTCGTCCCGGAGTCAGAGGGTTGCATTGCACAGCCAGCAACCACTAAAAAGAGAGTCAGCGTCAAAAATGATTGTAGAGATTTCATCAATAGCTCCCGTGCCGGTGAATGCCGGCGATGTATTGTTGCCCGGATATCATTGCTATTCGAGACCCAGGACGATGTCCCAGTGGTTCTTGTCTACCGGGAAGATGGAAAGTCGATTGCCCCGTTTGTTCAGCCTGAAGTCGACAAGCGCCGGATGCTCTTTGAGCTCCGTCAGCGTTATAGGTCGATCGAGTTTTCGCTCAAACGCAATATCAACAAGAATCCAGCGTGGATTTTCCTCAGTACTTTTTTCGTCGTAATACTTGGCTTTTCGATCGAACTGCGTCGGGTCGGGATAGGCTGCACTGGCAACTTTGGCAATGCCGACGACCGCAGGCACTTTGCAGCTAGAGTGGTAGAACAGCACCCCGTCCCCGATCTGCATGTCATCCCGCATCATATTGCGCGCCTGGTAGTTGCGGATACCATCCCAGGGCTCTGTGCCATCCCGTGCGAGATCATCGATACTGTATGCGTCGGGCTCCGATTTCATTAACCAATAGGCCACTTCCTGGTCCTTATTCCTCGTTATTGTCGCGGGAGATTCTAGCATGTGCCTTAACGCGCGGGTGCTTGCGTCCTGCCGCAAAGCCGGCAAAATCATCAACTTGGCCTGTGTTACTATTCGGCCGCAAAGTGCCGCCACGCGGCCCGACAATAACAATCAGGGTATACCCCCCCTCAAACCCAGCCGCGGAGATCAGCAAATGGCAAATATGCTCGCTAATATTTTTGGCGCGTCGCCCGTTATGCCTCTCGAGAAACACGTACATATCGCGTACAAGTGCGTGCGGGAGCTGGATGAATTTTTTGCGGCAGCAATACAGGGGGACTGGGAGAAAGCGTCGGGGTTCCGGGACCGGATCATCGAGTACGAACATGAAGCGGATGACCTTAAAAAAGAAATCCGATTGCACCTGCCGAAAAGCCTGTTCATGCCCGTTCCCAGGGAAGACCTTCTGGAGTTACTTCTGGTTCAGGACAAAATGGCAAACCGTGCGAAGGACGTCTCGGGCATAGTTTTCGGCAGGAAGATGATCATACCCGCCGAGATCGCCGAGGAGTTTCAGGAATTCGTCAGGCGCAACGTTGACGCAGCCAAACAGGCGCGAAAAAGCGTTCGTGAACTTGATGAACTGTTCACGAGTGGATTTCGAGGCGCCGAGGCAGTCCTGGTAGAAGGGCTGCTGGAGGAACTCGATCGAATTGAGACGGATACGGACGATCGGCAAGCCGCCTTGCGCTGGTCGCTGTTCGAGATCGAAAAAAATCATGGCCCGATTGATGTGATGTTTCTCTATCAGGTCATCGAGTTGACCGGAGAAATTGCCGACATGGCGGAACGTGTCGGGCGCCGTCTTGAGCTGTTGCTCTCCCACTAGAACGACTAACAAAAAAGCTGGGTATTCCGCAATGGAAGCACAATATATCTACATCGGCCTGGCGGCCGTCTTCGGAATTTTTATGGCGTGGGGAATTGGCGCGAATGATGTTGCCAATGCTATGGCGACGTCTGTCGGTTCGAAGGCGCTTACGATCAAGCAGGCGATCCTCGTCGCCGCCGTTTTCGAATTTCTCGGCGCTGTTTTGGCCGGCGGTGCAGTTACGTCAACGATTCGAAAAGGAATAGTCGATTCCGAATTACTGACCGGCACGCCCGAACTTTTGGTCTACGGGATGTTAGCCTCATTGCTTGCCGCAGGCACATGGCTATTGATCGCGTCAAGGAATGGCTGGCCCGTATCGACAACGCATTCCATCGTTGGCGCGATCGTCGGTTTCGCCGCAGTTGGGATCGGAATCGATGCCGTCCAGTGGGGCCAGGTCGCGACCATTGTCATGAGCTGGGTTGTCTCCCCAGTGACGGCAGGTTTAATTGCATTCATGATTTATCTCAGCGTCCAAAGGCTTATCCTGAGTCGTGAGGACCCGCTGGCGCAGGCAAAACGTTTTGTGCCCGTCTACATTTTTTTTGCCGGTTTTACGATTACGCTGGTGACCATCCTGAAGGGCCTGAGCCATGTCGGACTCGACTTGAGTTTAGCTACCAGCTACATCCTGGCAATCGGGATTGCATTCCTGATTGCGCTGATTGGCGCGTTTGCAATCCAACGTATCGAACCGGACCCTAAAGCAGAGAAGAAGCAGCATTTTCACACTGTCGAACGGGTGTTCGCCGTGCTAATGGTGGTAACGGCTTGCTCAATGGCATTCGCGCATGGTTCCAACGATGTTGCCAATGCAATCGGGCCGCTTGCAGCTGTTATCAGTGTTGCGCAATCGGGCATTGTCGGCGCACAGTCGGCGTTGCCAATCTGGGTACTGATCATTGGCGGTGCCGGAATTGTCATCGGCCTGGCTACGTTCGGAGTGCACGTCATTGCGACTGTTGGTGAGAAAATCACACAACTTACGCCAAGTCGAGGCTTCGCTGCCGAGCTCGCCGCCGCCACAACGATTGTCATTGCGTCCGGCACGGGCATTCCCATCTCAACGACGCACACGCTTGTCGGTGCCGTGCTCGGCGTCGGGCTGGCACGAGGCATCGAAGCCATTGATCTCCGGGTCGTCGGTCGAATTTTCGTATCCTGGGTGGTGACAATTCCGGCCGGTGCAATTCTCGCGATATTTTTCTTCTTCATATTCAAAACTGTCCTCCCCTGAACCGCAGCTTGTCGATGCGCCTGTCCTACGTGGTGAAATAGTTGCCTGAACAGGACGATGGAAAAATTTCCCGGTCGACCCAGCGCTATGCGTTGGGACTGATTACGACGGTTTACGTATTCAATTTCATCGATCGACAGATTCTTGCCATCCTGCTGCCTGCAATTAAGTCCGAGTTCGGGGTTGACGATTGGGTGCTTGGGTTCCTGGCAGGCTCTGCATTCGCACTTTTCTACGCGACTCTCGGCGTGCCGATTGCACTGCTTGCAGATAGAGTTAATCGACGCAACTTAATCGCGATCTCATTGACGATCTGGAGCGCAATGACTGCGCTCTGCGGATTGGCAACAAACGTTATGCAACTGGCTATGGCGAGAGTCGGTGTTGGCGTCGGCGAGGCCGGCTACTCGCCGCCAGCGCATTCAATGATTGCCGATTACTACCCGCCAGAAAAACGCTCGACCGCTATGGGCGTGTTCACGCTTGGAATATCGCTGGGAATTATGATTGCTTACCTGGGCGGCGGCTGGATAGCGCAAAACGTTGGCTGGCGCGAAGCCTTCTATATTGTCGGTGTTCCAGGGTTGCTGTTGGCGGTGATCTTCAGATTCACCGTCTCCGAGCCACCGCGTGGTTACGCGGATGGATTGACTGACACAGCAAAGCGTTACGGAGTCATCGATGTCGCCAGGTTCCTGTTGCGTCGTAAATCATTTATACACTTGTCGCTTGGCGCCGGACTATCGTCGTTTAATGCCTACGCAATCTTGAGTTTCTTTCCCAGTTTCCTGGTGCGCAGCCACGGTATGAATCTCGCCGAGATTGGAGCGTTTCTTGGCATCATCATCGGTGTGTCAACCGGCATAGGTTACGTCGGCGGGGGATACGTCGCGGATCGGGTCGGCGCAGCGGACAGGAGAAGGGGATTGCAGGTGGTGGTGGCGGCGCAACTACTAGGCTGGATTTTCGTCTTTCCACTTTACACGATCGAAAACACATATTGGGTATTGGCTGTATTTTTCCTGCCGACCGTTCTGACGAATGTTTATTTGCCAACGGCGCTTGCCCAGACCCAGAACCTGGTCGGTTTGCGCATGCGTTCGGTAGCGTCAGCCCTGATGTTGTTTGTGTTAAACATCATCGGGCTTGGATTGGGTCCGCAAATTGCCGGCATACTCAGTGATTCACTTGCGCCTGTCCATGGCGTTGAATCGCTGCGTTACAGCTTGCTCATCATTGGCGCGGTTACCGGTCCGTGGGCAGCCTGGCATTTCCATATCGCGGCCAGGCACATCGATGGCGATCTCGCGCGCGCCAATCAGCCCGATTGACTTCCGATTTTTATCGCAGGCTGTCGATGAATAATGCGTACAGTTGAGGAGGCTTTGGCAAGCACGGTGCCGTCGGCCGCCGTCAAATCGGCCTCAAGAAAACCGATAGTCTTTCCCATGCGCAGGACCCAACCTCTTGCCACCAGCTTGCCCGGTCGGGCAATGTCCAGGTAGCTCACTTTCATTTCCAGTGTAGCCAGGATGACGACCCGGTCAAGTGTGCAGAAGACGACATGTGCCATGGCGGCATCCAGCATTCCGGCTACAAAGCCACCTTGAATAATGTCGTCCGAATGTGTGTGTGATTCGTTCGCCATGAAGTGAAATTCGATGACGCCTGAATGCTTGTCGAATGAATCGATCTTTCCGCCAAGCGTTCTTATGTAGGGTGGCGCTGACGCGTTCAGTTGATCGACGATTCCAGTCATGAACGAAACAATGGCCTCACAGAAGTCAGACCGCTCTCATGTAAAAGTCGTAGTCGACATCGCTTATCGTGTTATGAAACTTTCGCGATTCGTCGCGTCGATGGGTAACGTAAATTTTGCAGTATTCCTCTCCAAGGTAGTGCGGCAGAATTTTGCTGCGCGCGAATTTGTCGATTGCCGCATCCCAGCGATTCGGAATCTTTCGTTTTAGCGTAATAATCTCGCCTTCCTCGACCATTCGTCCCGGATCACACTTGTTCTTCAGGCCATAATGAACGCCGGCGAGAATCGCCGCTGTTACGAGGTAAGGATTGGCATCTGCTCCGGATGTGCGGTGTTCGAAGCGCAGGTTTTTCTCGTCCGATACCGGGATTCGCAAAGCGACGTTACGATGGTTAGCACCCCAGTTGGGTTCCACCGGGGCAAACATTTCAGGACGCAGTCGTCGATAGGAATTCGCATTTGGCGCAAATATGGCGGTGCTTTCTGCCATCGTTTTCGCCAGTCCGCCCACCGCATGCCGCAGCCGGGCCGAGTAGGGCGGCGACGCCATCTTCTCTTTCCCTTGCGAAAAATAGTTTTTACCGTTCCGGTCGACCAGGCTCATGTGAATGTGCAGGCCGGACCCGGAGTCTTCTTCAAACGGTTTGGCCATAAAACAGGCGACAAAGCCGTGTCTTCTCGCAACGGCCTTGATCGCGCGTTTCAGGAGAACGGCGTGATCGCAGGCGAGAACCGGGTTGTCAATGTGCTGCAGGTTTATCTCGAACTGACCCGGTGCGAATTCTGACGTGGTTGTTCCTGCCGGGATATGCTGTGCTGCGCACGTATCGTTAAGTTCATCAAGGAAATTCTCAATATCCCAGAGATCGTCAGGGCTGTAGACCTGTGGCCCTCTTTGCGGTCGGCCAATGCCGGGAACCTTGGAAACTCGCGCCGTGGGTCGATCGGCATTTGCGTCGAGCAGGTAGAACTCAAGCTCGGTTGCCATGACGATTTTCAATCCCATCTTGTGCAATGGCTTCGCGGCGCGCTCAACAATGTGGCGAGGGTCAGCGAAAAAGGGCTTGCCATCTCGAGTGTGAAATCGAAACAAGGCCTGGGCGCTTGGTTTTTTTGCCCACGGTACCGGCGCCAGGCTGCCAGGCACGATGGAGGCATCGATGTCCGGATCTCCGTCGAGATCGGACCACGGTATCTGGCTGACCACGTCACCCAGTGTATCGAGCAGAACAGTGCCGCCCGGCAGGCAGAATCCATCTTGTAAGGTCTTTGTGAACTCGCTGCCGCGTATGCGCTTGCCTCGCAGCGCGCCGCTTAGATCTGGAATGAGCAATTCCATGACGTCCGTGCCGGGGTGTTTTCGCAGTAACGTCTTTAACTCGGCGCCGGTGTTGCGGCTTCGTCTGCTGGCCATTTAACGGTTTCCATTATTGTTTCGGCGCCTATTAAGCAACAATTCCCGATAACGATCCAGCGCGCGACCAGTGCACCATCGATAATCCAGCGGCTCGCCTTATTGTGTTTGATCGGTCATAATATGAAATATAAAACCATAATATGACCAAAATACGATGACGCCGACAGAACCACCGCAGGGGGCCCAGGCTGCACTCCGTGCCGTCCGATTGCTCAAGCTGTTTACGAACGAAAGACCAGAGATGTCTCTTGCCGAGTTATCCAGATCGTCCGGGCTTAACAAGACCACGACGCATCGGCTACTGCGGGCCCTGCAAAGTGAGGCATTGATTGACCGCAATCCAGCGACCAGCACTTACAGCCTCGGGGCTGGTCTGATGGCCCTGGGCGTGCAGGCGCTGGCCAGCAGCGATCTGCGCCGGCGCGTGCGACCGTTGCTGCGCTCGTTGGCACGGGAGACGGGAGAGACGGCGACGCTCGAAGTACCGTTCGAGGACAGCATGCTGATCCTGGACGAGGTTGCGGGAACACATGTCCTCGGGTCTGCCGGCAACATTGGAACGCTCTGGCCAAGACACGCCACTTCGACCGGTAAGGTCTGGCTGGCATTCGACGACGTCGGCCTGGATCGACTCGAACAAAAACTCAAACCGCTGGCCCGGAATACGGTAACAGCCCGTGACGCGATTGCACCGCAGTTCGTGGAAATTCGGCGGCGTGGTTACGCTATCACGGTCGACGAGCTCGAAGATGGCTTTACTGCGATAGCAACGATCATTCGGGGTGTACTCGGCGAAGTGCAGGGAGCGCTGTCTATAGGTGGCCCGACGCAGCGGCTGACCGCAAACCGACGAACCGAGCTTGGCAATCTGTTGTGTCGAGCGGCGCAACGACTCAATCCTGAATTCTAGGCTCACGCTCCGAAATTAGCGCGTGCTAGACTGCGCGCCACCACGATGAGTCGATGGCAGGAACACCATTTTCAGAAAATCTCGCGTCACGAAACGCCTGCTCGGTGTCCTGCTAGCGACCCTATGCGCACCAGCGGCATTCGCGTTAGAGCTTGCGACGCCCATAGTTGCCCTGCAGGACGTTGCCTTCGAAATCGATGTCACGAACGCCTCGCCAGGCGGCACGCTGCGGCTGTCCGTTGGCGTCGATACCTACACGGCTCCAATTGACGAAAATGGCAGCGCGGCGATTGGCGAAATCCTGATTACCCGGCGCGGTACGCTGCCTGTGATTGCCAGCGACGAAACCGGTGAGTCCGCGCAAGCCAGTCTGCGCGTTCTTCCAGGGTGGGTGTCGATTACGCCGCCTTTATTGGCAATCCTGATCGCGCTGCTGATGCGTAACGTCATTCCAGCGTTGCTTATCGGCGTCTGGTTCGGTGCGACCGCGCTGGATTCCTTTACGTTGGGGGGCGTGCTGCGCGGCCTCCTGAACGGATTCGAGATTTATGTGGCACGTGCGCTGGCCGACGCAGAGCACGCTGCGATCATCCTGTTTTCGTTAATGATTGGCGGCATGGTCGGCATCATTACCCGCAATGGCGGTATGGCCCGCATTGTCAGCGTCATCGTCAGCAAGGCAAAAAACGCGGTGACGGGACAAATCGCCGTCTGGGGAATGGGCCTGATGATCTTCTTCGACGACTACAGCAATACGCTCGTTGTTGGAAATACGGCGCGACCGCTGACGGACCATTTGCGAATATCGCGTGAGAAACTGGCGTATATCGTTGACTCAACCGCGGCACCGGTCGTGTGCCTGGCGTTGATCACGACGTGGATTGGTTACGAAGTAGGATTGATCGGCGATGCGATCAGTGACATCGAAGGGCTGGACGAACCGGCCTACACGGTATTCCTGCGCTCTATTCCCTATAGCTTCTATCCTATTCTAGCCGTAATTTTCGTGCTGAACGTGGCGTCGACCGGTCGCGATATGGGCCCGATGTACAAGGCGGAACTGCGTGCGCGTGGCGGGCAGGTCAAGTCAGTCAGCGCGGACGAAATGCCATCACTGAACGACGACAAGCTCGAAGCCAAGGACGGCGTTCCGATGCGTGCAGTTAACGCATTCCTGCCACTCGTTGTATTGATCACATCGTTACTCGTCGGGCTGTATTTTACCGGCGAAGGGGAAACACTGACCGAGATCATAGAAACCGTCGATGCGTACAAAGCGATGATGTGGGCATCCATTCTTGGCGCAATGACGGCGGCGGTCCTGACCATTGGCCAGGGAATTCTGAGCACGCACGAAACCGTGGATGCCTGGTTCGGCGGCGTCAAAGCAATGCTGTTTGCAATGATCGTGCTGGTGCTGGCGTGGTCCTTGTCAGCCATTACGGCCGATCTTGGCACCGCATTTTACCTGGTATCAATTCTCGCCGACTCGCTGCCGCCTGCGCTGGTCCCGGTCACCGTATTCGTATTGTCAGCAATTACCGCATTTACCACTGGCACCAGCTGGGGAACGCTCGGCATTCTGATGCCGCTGGTCGTGCCCCTCACCTGGGCGGTACTGGGCGCGAATGACATGGCGAGTGCAGAACATATGCATATTCTGTATTCGGCGATCGCCTGTAATCTGGCTGGTGCTGTCTGGGGCGATCACTGCTCACCCATATCTGATACGACCGTTCTTTCGTCCATGGCGTCGGGCTGTGATCATATCGAACATGTCCGCACGCAGATGCCCTATGCACTACTCGTAGGGACAGTAGCGATTTCGGTTGGTACTATCCCGGGCGGCTACGGTTTTCCGCCGTTGCTGTCAATCCTGCTGGGCGCGACAATTCTGTTTGTCGTTCTCAGAGTCGTCGGTCGACGCGCCGACGACGACATAAAAAGTTTAACCAATTGAGGAAGTTTACATGCGACTAACAGCAATCTTTTTGTCCGTAATTTTTTGCGTGAGCGTTTTCGCCCAGGAGGGCGGTGTGGCGGACAAGATTCAGGCCGCCATGCAGGCGGATATACGAACAGAGGCCGAGGTTGCCCGCGACCGTAATCGCATGCCCGTCGAGACGCTCGAATTCTTCGGACTCGAAGACGATATGCGTGTACTGGAAATGCTTCCTGGCGGCGGCTGGTACACGAAATTGCTGGCGCCGGTGTTGCGGGAAAATGGCGAACTGTACGTGGCGATTGGAACCAACGGTGTTCGCGATCGGCTGCTGCCGCAGGCGGGATTCGACCACGTCCGAATCGTGGATGTCGATTTAGGTTCTGTCGGTGACGGTCCATTCGGTACGAACAACGTGTCACCGTTCGATTTTGGTGTCTCCGGTTTGGACCTCGTGCTGACGTTTCGCAACATGCACAATTACACAGAGGACGCGCGCCTGAAAATTAACCAGGCAGTGTTGCAGTCACTTAAGACTGGTGGACGTTATGGTGTTATCGACCATTCGCGCCGACATATGGAGCCCCAGACCGCGGAGAATCAGCGTCGCGCAGATGTCGTCCAGATCATTAAAGAGGCGCAGGACGCGGGCTTTGTCCTCGAAGACTACAGCAGCCTGCACTATCGCCCCGACGATGAGCTGCGCTATGAGGTCGGCCGCGCGACGGTTACCGGCAATACGGATCGCTTCACGCTATTGTTCCGTAAACCGTAGGCCACCATCAGCGATTGCAAAAGGTTGATAGTGGCTGATCAGGATGTGATCAGATCGTATACAGCGCAGCGGTCGCTCGCGTATATTGTCCGCGATAATCCAATATCGGAGGTAGGGGCCGTGTTCAGGCGATAGACGCCAGGGCCTCATATGAGCAGCAAGCCACTAATCGGCATCCCGGCCGACCGCAGAGTCCTTGACCCGCATCCTTTCCATATGGTGGGAGAAAAATATGCTACCGCCATCAGAGACGGCGCGGATGCGCTGCCGTTTCTGATTCCTGTACTGGGCAACAGTCTCGATGCGGACGATATCCTGTCGCGTATTGACGGCCTGTTCCTGACCGGCAGTCCATCGAATGTTGAACCGCATCATTATGCTGGCGAGCCCAGTCGGCCCGGCACATTGCATGATTCACACCGGGATGAGACCACGTTAATCCTTATTGAAAGAGCGCTCGAAACGGGCGTGCCGCTGTTTGCGGTTTGCCGAGGATACCAGGAGCTTAATGTTGTGCTCGGCGGAAGCCTGCACCAGCATGTACATGAATTACCGGGCTACCAGGTACACAAAGAGGATCCGGAGGATCCACTGGAAGTGCAGTATGGGCCGGCACACGAGGTCCATCTCGTGGAGGGCGGGCAGCTGCGAGCCTTGTCCGCTACGGATACCGTGACCGTGAACTCGGTGCATTCTCAAGGGATAGCAAGGTTAGCTGACAGCGTGATAGTCGAAGCTGTAGCCGATGACGGCCTGGTAGAGGCCTTTCGCGTCGATGAGGCAAAGAGTTTTGCCCTGGCAGTCCAATGGCATCCGGAATGGAAAGTTACTGAGAACGAATTCTCGATGGCGATGTTTGGCTCATTCGGTAACGCATGTCGCGAGCATGCCAGCCAAAGACAGGTGTAACGTGAGTGAAGAAGACAAGATTCAAGCCTGGCTGAAAGATAACGCTATCGAGGACGTCGAGGCGTTTGTGCCGGACATGGCAGGTGCCGCCCGCGGTAAGGTTTTGCCAGCGGACAAGTTCGGCAGCGGCGAACTCAAACTGCCGGAAGGCATATTTGCGCAGACGGTTTCCGGCGACTATGCAACGAACAAGGAAAATGTCGAAGATCGGGATATGCTGCTACGCCCGGACGCGACGACGCTGCGACCGGTACCGTGGGCGTCTGATCCTACGGCATCCGTGTTCGTGGATTGCACGCGCCGTGACGGCACGCCGGTGGATACGTCGCCTCGGCAGGTACTGCGGAATGTGCTCAATCTTTACGCGGCTAAGGGGTGGACGCCGATTGTTGCGCCGGAAGTCGAATTCTATTTGATCAATCCACACTCGGATGCCAACCAGGAAGTTGAGCCACCGGAGGGACGCCTTGGCTGGACAGAAACGTCGAAGCAGCCCTACAGCATAGATTCGATGAACGATTTTGATCCGTTTATTACGGACGTTTACGCGTATTGTGAAGCCCAGGGCATACAGATTGACACGATTTCCCAGGAGATGGGTCCCGCACAGTTCGAACTCAATTTTCTCCACGGCAACGCAATCGATCTTGCTGACCAGGTGCTGCTTTTCAAACGGACGGTCAGGGAGGCCGCAATTTCGCACGAAATGATGGCGACTTTCCTGGCGCGACCGATTTCGGAAGAAGCGGGCAGTGCACTGCACATTCATCAGAGCGTTGTCGATGCTAGTGGTGCAAACATATTTTCGACAGCCGACGGCGGTCCCAGTGACCTCTTCATGTCCTATATCGGTGGCCTGCAAAAATATATGCCCGAGGCGCTGCTGGTGTTCGCGCCGTACGCAAATTCCTATCGGCGCTTCCTGAGTTACTGGGCATCCCCGGTGAACCTGGGCTGGGCAGTCGATAATCGTACGGTTGGACTGAGAGTACCAGATTCGGAACCCCAAGCTCGTCGGGTCGAGAACCGACTTGCCGGATCCGATGTCAATCCGTATCTTGCGCTGGCCGCAACGCTGGCATGCGGTTACCTGGGTATGGTCGAGGTCGTGCAACCCTCGGCGCCGATTGAAGGCAGTGCCTACGATCTGCCTTTCAGCCTGCACCGTTTCCTATATGAAGCGATTGACGCGTTTGAAGACAGCGTCGCCATGCAGTCAACGCTGGGCGAATCGTTCGTGAAACTCTACGCGGCTGTGAAGAAGATGGAGTGCCACGAATTCCAGGAGATAGTCACCCCCTGGGAAAGAGAAGTCCTTATGTTCAACGTTTAGCCCGCGGATGCTCGCCAGTGCGCATCGCTCCGGTGCCCTATTTCAGGATGTGGAGCAGAGGTGACCTTCTGATTCGTCTCAGATAGCATCGTGTCCATCACAATGCGACCAGCAGGCCGCCCCGGGGACATCAATGGCTATTGCAGAAAACCGCTCAGCGTCGGAGTGGCAGGAACTCGACCGTCAACATTACCTGCATCCGTTCACCGATCACAAAGAACTGGGCGAAAAGAAGAGCCGCATTATCGCGCGGGCAGATGGCGTCTATATCTACGATGCCGACGGTAACAAGATCCTGGACGGCATGTCCGGCCTGTGGTGCGTCAATGCCGGGTACGGCCGTGACGAACTGGTCGAGGCCGCCGCCGCACAGTTGCGTGAACTTCCTTATTACAACAGTTTTTTCCAGTGTGCTCATCCGCCGTCAATCGAGTTGTCGCGCGTCCTGGGAGAAGTAACACAACCGCACTTCAGCCGCGTCTTTTACACAGGCTCGGGATCGGAATCGATCGACACTATGATCCGCATGGTGTGGCGTTACTGGGACCTTCAGGGACAGCCGGAGCGCAAACTCATTGTCGCTCGCAAGAACGCCTATCATGGATCGACCGTCGCGGGCGCAAGCTTGGGTGGCATGACGCCAATGCACAACCAGGGTGGCAGTCTCGGCAATATCACACACATCGACCAGCCATACTG
>JBPCYD010000110.1:0-5860 GCA_051007895.1 Woeseiaceae bacterium | reverse complement strand
ATTTCGTCCGGGAGCGGAACGTGATGACCCTGGAAGATGCAATTCGCAGGATGACATCCTTACCGGCTCGCACATTCTCTTTCCATGATAGAGGTATAATCCGGCCCGGGTTCGTCGCCGATCTCGTGTTATTCGATCCGGAGAGAGTGACGGATAAAGCAACTTTTACCGATCCGCACCAGTACAGCGAAGGTTTCGACTACGTTATCGTCAATGGTGTCGTTGCAGTTGCGAACGGCACACCAACCGACCAGCGTGCCGGCATGTTCGTTAAACACTCGGGCGCCATGTAGTACTACGAATAACTTGTCGATGATCGAGCAGCCAGGATGATGCCGTTGCAAAGATGCATAAAAAAGGCAGTTAGTGCGCTGGTGCTGACGCAAGTAATCTCGTTACTTGCGTCATGTACAACCACCTCAGAGTCGGCTACGCCTCGCCGCCAAATTGACTCTTGCCCACCGGGCTTTCTGCTGATCTGCACCAGCGGAACACAGGAGAAGCCCTCTGACGCCGACAGTGACGAGATTCCTGAGTACGATTTTTGCAGATGCAAGCCCGATAATTTGTAGAAAATCTTCGAAAACACACCCTCATTAACGCCGATCTGGCGGCGTGCCGTAGGGGTAGTAATCATTCAATTCGACATTCTCGTAGGACAACGCATCAAGATGAACTGTGCCAACAAAAGGGCCCGGCGCATCGACAATAATGATCGTTTCGGCATAGCCGGTTTCGTCGAATCCACGCCTGAAGTGTACCCTTGATTTGACGACGAACGCATCGAAGTCGTCGGGGTCGAGCGGGCCAAACTCCAGTTGTTCGGTCCACAAAATCTGTTTCAGCGCCGGCGTAATAATCAATGAATTTCGATCGCCAAAATCGACAACGGCTACCTCGTTAAAATCAACGCCCGGCCCGAGGTAGGTTAACGTGCCACTTATTGCTACCGGCGTGCCGCTTGCGGGGCCGGCAAACCCACCGACGTCCATACTAAAACGATCACCGACCTGGGCGTTGTCCTGGCGCAATGTATCGAGAACACCTTCGTCCCGTATCGTCGCGATAAGCACGCCGCTAAGATTTTGCTCGACGACTTCGCGCAACGCGTGAGTGGCATCGCCACTTCTGTCGCTGTAGTCCGCGAGTACAATTGGCGTTTCCCCCGCGACGAAAGCTTCGGCCGCTTTACGTGCGGCAACATCCGGTTGGGCAAACTCCTCGCCAAACAGGTTTTCGCGCATCCGCCAGATATAGTCTGACATATCGTCTGCAATTTCGTCCGCAAGCACCTGATTGTCATTCGTCATCACGTGAACGGTAGCGCCAACGTCCGGAACGTCCGCCCAGGGAAATCCGTAAAAGACACTGACGAATACATCCGCCTCCCGTGCCTCCCAGCGCCGGGCGCGTTCCATGATGTCCATTGCCGGGGATTTGCCGGTCCACTGCAATACCGTCGGCGTTATGACGCCCGGCTTGCGCGTGGCTGTGGTTGATTCGTAGGTACCGCGAGCCAATCGGACGAGAGATCGCGCCGATCGAGCGCCCTGAATGCCAGCGTCGTAGTGGGGATAACGCTTGGTTACGAAAGCCATGTCCGCCCAACGCAGGAACTCGGCATCCTCGTTGCCGTGCAGATCGAATGAACCTACGATCGGCACACCCGGTCCGACAACTTCGCGAAAGCGCCTGGCAATCTCCGCTTCGGGGCGTGGTACGTTGCGCACGGCCATTGCCCCGTGTAGAGCCAGGTATACGCCGTCCACAGGCATCGCTTCGCGGAGGTCTTCAAGCATACGATCCAGGAAATGATTGAATGCCTCCTCCGTTGACCAGCTTGCCGACGACCCGCCGAATACACCGGCCGGAGATTCGAGTCCGATAAGTTCGATGTCTTTATATTCACGCGCGGATGCGACGAAGCCTTCAATGTAAGATCCGGCCGACAGGACTTCGTCGCCAACGTATGGCGGTCGGATTTTTGTCCAGCGCTCGATATCACTGTCTCCGCCCGGGCAAAAAGTGCAGGTTTCGTGCGCGAAGGTCGCGACAGCAAAGCGCAGCGATTCATCGTCATCCACCGTAACAGACACTTCTGTGCAACCCGCTACGAGCAGGACTGCCGCTAACGTGTTCAGTATTTTTTTCATACCAATCTTCCCGGAATTGCTTGTCAATCGTCGTTGCAGCCAATACTAGCAATCACAGCTGACCTGTGCCGGCGGTTACGGTTCGCGAACGGCTCCGGCATCGGTCCGCCGGCAAATGGTTGAAACAGAAACCACTGCAACGCGGTCAATCGCTCATATTTCCGCTACAATTCGGTGGTCCCAAAATCTTGTGCTCACTAACTCGTTCAAACAATCAGGCAGGATTCATCATGGTTAACTCCGTTCAGAAGCATTTTGTACGCTTCCTTTTCGTCTGCTCCGTCCTTCTTCCAGTGGCACTGAATGCCGCGCCAAGATCTCCTGCCGAGATATTTGGTTTCAACCCCGGCGACGATTACAAGCTGGCCAGCTATGAGCAAATGGAAGCGTATTATCGCCAGCTGGCGTCGGAGAGCGATCGCGTGGAGCTGCGCGAAATTGGTGAATCTGCGCTGGGGCGAACGCTTTTTCTGTTGACGATCTCAAGCCCGGAAAACCTGGCTAACCAGGATCGCTACAAGTCGATCAGCGCGCAACTGGCGCGAGCCCGTGTGGCAGGCGATGAAGCCGACCAGCTTGCCGGGGAGGGCAAGGCCGTCGTATGGATCGACGGTGGTCTGCACGCGACGGAAGTGGCGCATGCGCAGATGACCTCGCAACTCGCACATCGTGTTGCGACTGAAGAATCAGCGGAAATGCGTCATATCAGGGACAACGTCATTTTTTTGTTGATGCCCGTTATGAATCCGGACGGACTCGAAATCGTGCGCAAATGGTACGACAGTCAGCTGGGAACGCCGTTCGAACAATCCCGTCCACCTGAGTTGTATCACCACTATGTCGGCCACGATAACAATCGTGATTTCTTCATGAACAACATGCCGGAATCGAAAGCGGTTGCCAAAATAATCTACAACGAGTGGTATCCGCAAATTGTCTACAACCAGCACCAGAGTTCGCCCGGTTATGCGCGTATCGTCATACCGCCATACTCGGACCCCGTAAATCCCATCATTCACCCGGGCGTTACGACCGGCCTGAACGAGGTTGGCAGCGCGATGGGCAATCGATTCGCCCTGGAGGGCATGGCCGGCGCAATTTCAGACGTTGGATTCTCGATGTGGTGGAACGGCGGCATGCGTACGGTGCCGTATTTCCACAATATGATTGGCATTCTCACCGAAACCGGTCACGATTCTGCATCGCCCAGGTTCTACGATCCGAAAATATTTCCGCGAACCATTGCCTACCGCGCCAACCCGAGCGCGATAGGCGAGTTGCCCGAGGAAGAGGAGGGCGAAGAGTTTACCGGTGTACCGCCGGCAAGAGTCCTGTACCCGGATCCATACCGCGGTGGTGAATCGCGTTTCAGTGAACCGGTTGCATTCATGATTACTGGGTCCATCGCCGTTTTGCGCGCGGCCGCTGACTCCAAACTCAAATGGCTTACCAATATCAATCGTATGGGTCACGATGCGATCGCCGCCGGAGAATCAGGAACTCGTTACTATGTGATTCCTGGCGACCAACGGAACATTGACGAAGCACGAAACATGGTCAATGTCCTGATCGAAGGTGGCATTGAAATTGAAGTGGCCGAATCTGCTTTTCGAATTGGCGACCAGCGTTATACGGAAGGCACGTACGTCATCAGTGCTGCTCAAGCATTTCGACCGTACATCGTCGACCTGCTGGAAAAGCAGACGTACCCGGATACAAGGCTGGACCCCAACGAAAAGCCCAAGGCGCCGTACGACATTGCCGGCTGGACATTGCCGATGCAGATGGGCGTCGAAGTAGATCACATTGCGAGTGACATCGATGCGGACCTGACGCGCGTCCAGGGTCTGGTCGGACCACCCGAAGGCGCCGTTTCCGGTGGTGCCCGTTACGGCTATGCATTGAGTCATGCGATGAACTCCGGTATCAAAGCCATAAACGCACTTCTGGCGGACAATGAAGTTGTGTACTGGACGAATGAAGCCAGTCGCTCCGGGGGAAATAGCCTGGAGGCTGGCACGTTCGTGATTGAATCCGGCAGTGATACCGAGTCTCGCGTGGAGTATCTCGCGGCCGAGTTCGGCGTGGACTTTATCGGACTGGGTTCACGGCCAACAGACAATATGTCAAGGCTCAGATTGCCTCGTGTCGCTATGTATAAATCCTATGTTGCCTTTATGGATGAAGGCTGGAGCCGCTGGCTTCTCGAGGAATACGGTTTTGCGCCGACATCCTTGCTGGATGAAGACATACAGAATGGAGACCTGTCTCAGTTTGATGCGATTATCCTGCCGCACCCGGATGGCAATGCCGCATTCAAAAACAATGTACAAAAAATACTCACGGGCCATGCCCCGGGCTCGATGCCGGAGCAGTATACGGGCGGGCTTGGATTACAGGGAGCGTTTGCACTGCAACAGTTCGTGAGCAACGGTGGAACCGTCGTTACATTTGGCGACGCCAGCAACTTTGCCATCGAACAATTCGGGCTGCCAATCAGGAACGCAGTACTGGGCGCGTCCCGTGAGAATTTTTCAATTCCGGGGTCGCTTATAAAGGCTTCCGTCAATACCGACGATCCATTGGCATACGGAATGACCAGCGAAGTGGCGATTAACTTTGTCAACGGCGGTGCCTATGACGTGCTCGGCCAACATGGTTGCGTTGCGGATTTGTTGAATCAGCGTCATTGCCGTGAAGTTACCCGCGGCGGCCGACCGATACAGGAACATGAACCAGTTTCACGATTCGACAGTATTGTGAATTTTGCCGAAGAAGATTTGCTGATGAGCGGCTGGGCGCAGGGAACCGAACATATTGCAACAAAGTCCGCGATGGCGCGGGTACCGCATGGCGAAGGTGAAGTGATCCTGTTCGGGTTCCGGCCACAGTTTCGGGGCCAGCCCAGGGGGACGTACAAACTGATATTCAACGCACTGCATGGATCAGGCATCGATTGATTGGCCTTGTTAGCAGCGGCGGCGTAAAGGTGAGATCGGTATGAACAGGAAGCAGGCAACGTTTGGCCGGTGCTCGACACTAGCATCGACGCTACTGTTGGTATTGGCGGTCGCAGTTGTATACGCACAGCCAGTGGATCTTCGCGTCGATGGCAAGCGGCTGAATGCTTCGTTGTCTCAGCTTAGGACAATCGGGCTCAATGAGAACGGCGGATCGGACAGAGTCGCATATAGCCAGTACAACAAGGACGGACTGGACTACCTGTCGGAACTAATGTCGGAGTCAGGCCTGGATTCGCATATTGATGTCGCCGGAAACCTGGTGGGACGTAGACCAGGCAGATTATCCGGATTGGCGCCGATCATTACGGGATCGCACATCGACACTGTGCCCAATGGCGGACACTACGATGGCATTGTTGGCTCACTGGCCGCGATTGAAGTTGCCAGAACACTGCATGAGAGCGGCTATGTTACGGACCATCCGCTGGAAGTCATCGTCTGGTCCAATGAGGAGGGCGGCAAGACTGGAAGTCGTTCCATCAATGGGTCTGTCGTGCCCGACGAGATGAACCTGCAGAGTCTCGGTGACAAGTCACTTGGCGAAGGCATTGCGTTTATCGGCGGTGCACCGGATCGTTTGCTGGAGAACAAAAGAGAGCCCGGATCAGTGGCCGCGCTACTCGAGCTGCACATCGAACAAGGCGCAATACTTGATCGCAAGGATATCTCGATTGGCGTCGTAGA
>JBPCYD010000109.1:0-2501 GCA_051007895.1 Woeseiaceae bacterium | reverse complement strand
GTACTGCGGCGTATTGCCGCACTTGGACGCTGTATTTACGACAAGTACCACCTTCCCTGCATAGGCGTCGTCCAGGTTTACGGTTTCTTCAGACGCCAGTCGTCGAAACTCCTGATCGAGCAGTGTGCCGGCGTAGGATGTAGTGGTGGTTATCGCCATCAGAATTAGTAAGCCCATTAGTTTTCGCATGATGCACCTCGATACCGGGCACAGCTATTTGCGCCCTTTCCTTATTTTCATGGTCATGGTGCAATGATTCAGGTGTGGGAATCTATAGGTCAGCTGTAACAATTCGTATCAATTGCCAATGCCTGTACGACACGATTTAGTGATCTGGCGGTGACGAATAAGGCCGAACTGAGCGCTTCTGCCGTTTGAAATAGCGGGTCGATTCGCCATTTCTTGCAGGCGCGTATAATCGGGACAAATTGGGCTCGCGCGATTTTGTCAGCTGTCGCATCGATCTGGCCTCGACATTCGACATTGGAGATGGGGAATAAACGATGAGAAGACTTGCTCTGCTTTCACTTTTGGCACTGGGAGGAATTGCCAACGCACAGGAAATTGAAAGAATTAACCCGAATGGCATGACACAGCCAACCGCGTACAGTCATTTGGTCAAATACGGCGACCTGATGTTCATCGCCGGCCAGGTCGCACTCGATGATGAGGGCAATGTCATCGGCGAGGGAAACATGGCAGCACAATACCGGCAGGCACTCGAGAATATGAAAACCGTTCTTGCCTCCGAGGGCGCAGACTTTGGTGACGTCGTCAAAATTACAATTTTCACGACGAATATTGACGAGTTTCGCGAGGCTGCCTCTTTGCGCGGAGAGTATTTCGGTGACAACGCACCGGCCAGTACCCTGGTGCAAATCCAGCAACTCGCGCGACCGGTATTCCTGGTGGAAATAGAAGCCATTGCAATAAAGCCGTAATTCAATGTCCAGGGTAAAACTATTGTTTCTCTGCACCGGCAATTCGTGCCGGTCACAAATGGCGGAAGCCTGGGCGCGCCACCTGGGCGGCGATCGCGTATCTGCCCATTCGGCCGGGATTGAGTCGCACGGCAAAAATCCCAGGGCTATTGCGGTAATGCGCGAAGCCGGCGTCGATATTTCAGCACAAGCGTCGACCAGGTTGACCGATGACTTGCTGAATTCCACCGATATTCTTGTCACAGTGTGTGGTCACGCGGCTGAGCACTGCCCCCGGGTTTCTGCTGACGTGCGCAGGGAGCATTGGCCTCTGGAAGATCCGGCCAAGGCAACTGGGTCCGAGAATGAAATCATGGCGGTGTTCAGGGCAAGTCGCGACGATATCCGGAAACGAGTTTCTGCATTGCTGCGATGCCTGCACGACACCAGCTGAACCTGCGCTTCGATTGACGACGACTTTAGTAGCCGTAACCTGCCTGCGCCGCTGCGTGACGAACCACCGCCGTTAGGGTCGGGTGGTATCCGCCATAAATCTGACTCAGATACTGACGATCGGGCCCCAGCTCGGGGCACCAGTAGATATGGCCATACATCTCGGTTTCGCCAGGGTCTTCGTATCCTTCGTTGGAAAGCCCCGCAACAACCCAGCATTGATTCAATTCTTCCATCGAAAGGATTTCGTCGTTGTCAGCGTTGCTCAGGTCGAGGGTACTGCGGCGCGACGCCTCGAGAACTGTCCGTGCAGATTCAATCTGGTCAGCGGGCAACAGGAACATCGCACCGAAACCATTGTGAATCGAGAGCAATTCAGCGTGATCAGCGGGCAGTGACCTGCCAATTCTTTTTTCTGTCTCCGTTATCAATGATGCCGACGCGGGTCGTGGCAGCGAACGGCCACTCAACACGAAGCGCTCTAGCAGTCCCGGTTTCGGAAACATTTCGATCAACTCGTCGATAGAGTGATTTTGCATTCGCGCAATGGCCCTTGTGAACATTCGTTCCGAATTGGCTTCGTACAATTTGCTACTTTTCTCGTTGGCCCAGTCGAATCGCAACTTGGCGAGTAGATCCTTGTATGCTGTCGCTTCTTCGATCGAAATCTCGAATAGCGAATGATCGCCCACCGCGGCGTTGGGATTCACGAAGAGGTAGGTCAGCCACTCCTCGCTATAGCCTATCTGCCACCAGTTAGCGGTTTCCGCAACGGGAACGACCAGCTCATTGTAGGCGTGGTCGTAGAAAGAAAGGCGACCCTCGTAAACGTGGTATTGAAGCTCGCCATCGGTTAACAAGTCTGGATCGATCGGCCTGACTTCGGCAATGGGCAATAAGCCCGTCATAGGCAGCCCATTCGTTTGCAGATAAAAATCACGAAGGAGATCCGGCAAGGCAATTCCCATGCGCATCTCCAGCTGTTTGATTTCATCAGTCGTGGCCGGCCGAGGCTCTCTATTGCCTGCATTTAGTTCCTGGACAAGTTCTTCCAGGGACAATGCCTTGGATTCTTCAACAAACCGGGCCTGCTCTGCATCCAGTTCGTCGTAGATGGCGATGGCCTCG
>JBPCYD010000108.1:0-3783 GCA_051007895.1 Woeseiaceae bacterium | reverse complement strand
GCAGACGCTTTTACTGTCGTACTAGCCATAAATTGATCCCCCGATCGTGTTGCGTTTGTAAACTTGATTGTTGCCACGTAGAAACCTTAATCGCGACGACAAATCTGTTGCTAAAATGTATCTTTAGTTTTTACTGTCAGAGTGCCCGGATTAGCACCCTTGCCCGGTCCAGGGCCTGTTACGTACTTACTCGTATTTCCGAATTTCACATGTACGTATTTTTACTTAATTCGCTTTGCTTTGAGCCAATCTAGCCCTACACGGCCGGCCTGTCAATCCAACCAGAGGTTATTAGCATTTTTCGCTCGACACGCTCGAAAAATCGATTTCAACGGAAACCAGTTTAGCTAGTTGTTGCATAAACACAACGGGCCATTGGAACAACGCCCGACGACCTAGTTTCGGTAATCAAGCGGCGGTGGGCGATCGCCTAAGAGTGCTTCGTACCGAAAGTCTGCACCTCGCCGCTCCTCGAATTCCGCACGTGCCGCGGCTCTCACATCGGCATTCTCGAAAAGTTCGATCGCGGTCAGTGCCAGTGTTTTTGCCGCGACCTGCGCCCCTTTGTAACCAATTGACATGCCACTGGCCGCGGTCGATTGCCAGCTGTGTGCCGAGGTTCCGGGCACCCACGTGGCAGTGCTCAGCCCGACGGTCGGCACGGCAATCGATACATCACCCACATCGGTTGAACCGTAGCCAAGTTTTACTTCGTAAGGCTGCACCTCCTCCTGGCTGCCTATTGCCAGCTCGGGGCGATCCAGTGATTCGTATACGGTCTCCGCGAATTCCTGTTCGTATTCGTTGTAGGTGACACCACCCACCTGGCGCAGTTTCGCATCCATCAACTTGGCCAGCGTCTCGTTGACCAGTAACGGATGGTTTCCGTGGATGATCTCCCAGTCGACCTGCGTCCCGGTACCCATTGCGGCACCCTTGGCCGCCGATTCGAGTCGCTCCCACAACTCCTTCACCATGACGGCTTCCGGGTGGCGCAGGTAATAGAAGACCTCGGCATAGTCAGGCACAACGTTTGGCGCAATGCCACCGGATGTAATGACATAGTGGATACGCGTTTCCTGCGGAACGTGTTCGCGCATCAGGTTGACCATATTGTTGAAGGCTTCTACACCATCGAGTGCCGAACGTGCTTTCTCGGGTGCACCAGCCGCATGCGCCGAGATGCCGTGAAAGCGAAACTTGGCCGAACGGTTCGCTAGCGTGGTGGAAGCCGCTGCCGAGTTCCTGTCGCCGGCATGCCAGTGCATAGCGATGTCAACGTTATCCAGCAGTCCATCGCGCACCATGTAGACTTTGCCGCTGCCGCCTTCCTCCGCAGGAGTACCCAGTATTTTTAACGTCCCGGAGGAACCACTCTCCTCCAGCCAGTGTTTGACCGCGATCGCAGCACCGATCGAGCCGGCCGCAAACAGATTGTGGCCACAGGCATGGCCTGCAGTTTTCTCATCGATCAGCAGTCGCGTGGGCACGGCGTCCTGGTTGATTCCGGGCAACGCATCGAACTCGGCAAGAATGGCAATGACCGGGCCGCCGCTGCCATAGGTGGCGACGAAAGCGGTGGGAAGTCCCGCGACGCCGGGCTCTACAGAAAACCCCTCGGTAGCAAGTGTTTGCTGTAACAGGTTGCTGCTTTTCGTTTCCTGGTAGCCAACTTCGGCGTATTCCCAGATTTGTCGCGCCATTTCTGCCGTGGACTCGTAGCGGCCATCTATGAAATCCACAATTTCGTCACCGTCCTGACCGAACGCCAGTGTCATCGGTGCCAGAACAATGGCGAGAAGAGATCGTCTCCACATCTGCTTATTCTCCCTGTCGGTCCATTCGATGAACCCTTTAATGTTGTACAAGCACAGCGTCAACACTGCTAAGCTCGATCCCGGATTCAAAGGGGTAGCCCGACAATGAAACGACTCTGCGTCCTGCTTTTATACGCGATTTTATTCATCGGATGTTATTCGAATTCGAGCGTCGCACAACACCGCTCGGCGGATGAGCCATTCTCGATGGCACTGACCGGAGACTCGATCATCACCCGCAAGTTATCGGTTTACGACGAGCCGGAGTTTCTACAACTCATCGATATTGTTCGATCAGCCGACATTGCTTTCACGAATCTCGAAATGCTGTTTCACGATTACGAACCCTATCCCATGGCCGAAAGCGGTGGCACGTGGATGCGGGGTGCACCTGAACTGGCCGGCGAGCTGAAGTGGGCTGGGTTTGATCTCGTTTCCCGCGCCAACAATCATTCTGGCGACTACGGCACAACTGGTCTGCAACTGACAACGAAATACGTCGAAGAAGCCGGACTCGTGCATGCCGGCGTCGGCATGAGCCTGGCAGAAGCGAGGGAAGCAAAATTTCTCGAAACCGCAAAGGCCCGGGTCGCATTGATATCGATTTCGTCCAGTTTCGCAAATCACATGCGGGCGGGACGATCAAGAGACGACGTTCCGGCGAGACCGGGATTAAATCCGTTGCGTTACAAGACCACCTACGTCTTACCTGAAGCGACGTACGCGAGCATGGAGCAAACAGGAGAGTCCATGGGGGAATTCACCGACCAGGACGGTGTTCCGAGAGGCAGGAAAGAAGACGCGCCGGGTGAGATGAGCCTGTTCGGTCGCGACTTTGCACGCGGAGAGGAAGCCAGTATTCGCAGGGTCGCGAACGAAAACGATGTCAATGAAATTTCTGCCGTCGTCAACAACGCCAGCCGATTGGCGGATTTTGTAATTGTCACAATGCATTCGCACGAGTACGACAGGCGCCGTGATGCATCGCCTGGGTTCCTGGAAGATTTCGCACGAGCGATGATAGAGGCCGGCGCAGATGTGTTTGTGGGACATGGCCCACACACGCTTCGTGGCATCGAAATCTTCCGTGGAAAGCCGATCCTCTACAGCCTTGGCGACTTCCTGTTTCAGAACGAAACGCTGGATCGGCTGCCCGCAGACAATTACGACCGGTACGAGCTCGGCAACGACGCACATGTTGCGGACTTTAACGACGTCCGCTATGCCGAAGACACGAAAGGCTTCCCCACTGTTCCGGGAATCTGGGAAGCTGTCATCGCCGTTCCCACATTCAGAGATCGCAACTTGTCAGAGCTGGCGCTGTACCCCATCGACTTGGGCTTCGGGAGAGGGCGACAGGTCCGCGGACGTCCACTATTGGCAGATTCTAAACTGGGCGAAAAAATCATTGGCGACCTACAGCGTTTGTCGGAGCAGTACGGAACTGAAATCGTCATGCGCCGGGGCATCGGATATGTACAGCTCAACAACGGAAATTAATGCAGTGAATAAGGAGAACTACCGGCCATGGTAAGAATGTTTCGTCTACTGACGATCACGCTGCTGTTATTCGCACATACATCATTCGCCCAGGAACATACGGCGCCGGAAGTCCTGCCAAACTACGTGGCGGAGACCCAGTCGATCATGGCCGACCGTCGCGTACAGTCGGCGCTGGAGCATATCGTCGCGATCGAGCCGCAGTCCAGGCGCAACCTGATTGAACTGACCGAGATACCTGCGCCACCATTCGAGGAACAGGCCCGCGCCGAGAGATTTGCACAAATGCTGCGCGAATCCGGACTGACTGACGTTTCCATTGACGACGTCGGCAATGCCGTCGGACGGCGACCGGGACGCAGTGGCGACCGAGTCATCGGCTACAGCGCGCATCTCGACACCGTGTTTCCCGCCGATACTGATGTCACAGTCAGATTTGATGACGAAAAAATGTATGCACCCGGCA
>JBPCYD010000107.1:0-32389 GCA_051007895.1 Woeseiaceae bacterium | reverse complement strand
TCGTGGAAGGCGATAGCGACCTGCTCAGCAATAGCGACGACGATCGTACGCAAAGCGTATTTGCTGACGGGATCCGTGGTAAGACTGACCGTTTCCTTCTTAAACTGCGCAAACCAGCGAGCTAGATCCTGGCGGCGACTGCAGCCACCGCTGCAGTCGCCCGTTATCCTCCCTTGAAGTGCCGTCACGTCACGCCCGATAAGACGGCGATTCTTTACACTACTATTGCGATGATTGCTTTCGCCGGCAATTCACTCATTTGTCGGCTCGCACTTCGCGACAATACCATTGACCCCGCCAGTTTCACGGCAATCCGTCTCATTGCCGGGGCGCTGACACTCCTGCTCATTTCCTGGCTGACGCGACGTTCTTGGCAATGGAGGCGCCACGGCAACTGGGCGTCGGCTTTATTGTTATTCACATATGCGCTCGGTTTTTCCTATGCCTACAGTTGGCTGAGTGCCGGAGTAGGCGCACTGATTCTCTTCGGTTTCGTGCAGGCCACAATGATTATTGTCGGCCTGTGTCGCGGCGACCGGCCGAGCTTTGGCGAGTGGCTTGGATGGGTGCTGGCATTTGCCGGACTCACCTGGCTGCTGTTGCCCGGAGAAGATGCCCCGTCCCTGCCGGGATCGCTGTTGATGGCAACAGCTGGCGTGGCCTGGGGCTATTATTCTATTCGCGGACGGGCAGTCACCGATGCACTGTCGGCAACGACGGTTAATTTCACCTATTGCCTGCCCATGGTCGCCATACTGGTCGCAACAACCGCGAGTAGCGCCAGTATTTCGGCACGTGGAATTTTCCTGGCAGTCGCCTCAGGGGCGATAACGTCAGGCATAGGCTATGTCATCTGGTATGTGGCCCTCGATTACCTGCGACCAATGCAGGCAGCATTGGTGCAGCTATCTGTCCCGGCGATCGCGGCAGCGGGAGGTATAGTGCTACTGTCCGAATCTGTCTCGATGGCATTTGTCTTGTCATCGACCCTGGTGCTGGGCGGTATTGGTCTTGCACTGACCCGCAGAGCCCGGGGCTAGGCCGGACCCAAGTTCGGCCGGCATCCGGTATTATGTGAACCGGCGCATGGAACGTGGGCTACGAATGCCACACAGTAAAGGCCAGCACCGTCCGCAAACGAAAATTTGCAGGAAAATTATTGTTAAACCAATGAGTTGCCTCCAGACATAATTGACCAATGCTGATAACACCAAACAGTAAAGATCTGAACAGGATCGTGGTAATCAATCCAAAAGGTGGTTGCGGCAAGACGACACTGTCAACGAACCTGGCTGCATACTATGCGAAACGTGGCCCGATTCCCGCCGTCATGGATTGCGATCCGCAGGGATCGAGCATGACGTGGATAGAGCGGCGACCAACGGCGAATCCACCCATTCACGGCATCGCCGCCTACAAGCGCTCTATGCAGGCAACGCGCAGCTGGCAACTGCGCGTGCCACAGGAAACAATCAACCTGATTGTCGATTCACCCGCGAGTTTGTCACATGACGACTTACGCGAGTTTACTCGCGATTCGAGCAGCATACTGGTCCCGGTACTACCATCCTCGATCGACATACATGCCGCGTCGCGATGTATTGCCGATCTGCTCCTGGTTGCCAAGATTGATCGACGCGACCGGAAGTTGGCGGTCGTCGCAAATCGCACGCGGAAAAACACCAAGAGCTTCAAGAAACTGATGCGTTTTCTGGACTCACTCGGCATTCCGATTATTGCCGTCATGCGTGACAGCCAGAACTTTGTTCACGCCGCCGAGAAAGGCATAGGCATTTGCGAATTGCAGCCCTATAAAGTTCGTAAGGACATTGCAGAGCTCGATAAAGTTGTCGAATGGCTCGATGGTTGGAAAGAACGTCGTTTCCAGGGTACGGAAACGAGCATCATCGAACAGTCTCCGCGTCCTGCAATGTTCGCCAAGCAGGAGCTCGGTGCCAACTAGCTGCGCTTGATTGGCGTGAGCAGCATGTCGACTGGAGCCTAGCGACTAGCCTTCCTGAATCGACGCGAACATCTTGGCGTCGATATTGCCTCCGCTGACTACCGCCACCGTAACTTTGTCACGTGTTTCCACTTTGCCGCTCAAAACGGCCGCAAGCGCTGCCGCTCCGCCAGGCTCAACCACAAGCTTCAAATGTCGAAACGCGAAGCGAATCGTTTCCCTGACTTCGTCATCAGTCACGGCCGTTGCGCCCGCTAACAATCGCTTGTTAATGTCGAATGTAATTTGACCTGGCGTGGCAACCTGTAGCGCATCACAGATCGACTTCGCCGAAACATCGATGCTTTCACGCTGTCCCGATTCCAGCGACCGGGCCGTATCATCGAACGCAGCAGGCTCGACGGCGAAGATCTCGATATCGGGATAGGCATCGCACAATGCGATGGCACAACCTGCCGTCAGGCCACCACCACTGCAACAGACGAGCGCCTGATCTGGCGTGACACCGTGATCACCACACTGTGCGGCGATTTCCAGTCCCGCAGTACCCTGTCCTGCGATGATGTGTTCGTGATCATAGGGTGGCACCACTTCGCAACCTCGGTCGGCTGCGATATTGCGCGCGATACTGTCTCTGTCCTCTGTGTAACGATCATAAAGAACCGTGGTACCGCCGAGCCTGCGCGTGTTTTCGATCTTTATCGTCGGCGCATCCTCAGGCATCACGATTGTCGTCTCGATACCCAGCAAAGTGCCGGCCGCTGCAACCGCCTGCGCGTGATTTCCCGACGAGAACGCAATAACGCCGAGCGCCGCCTGTCCGGGCGTCAGCTGGCTCAGAAGATTGTATGCACCGCGCATTTTGAACGAACCGGTCCGCTGCAGATTCTCTGCCTTGAGCAAGACTCTTCCGCCCGCAACATCATCCAGCACCGGCGAAGAAATCAGCGGTGTTCGCGTAATTATCGGTTGCAGGCGCTTGGCTGCGTCAACGATGTCAGCTGGTCCAACCATCTATTTCAGTTCCTAGAGCTCTTGTGCAAGCCGATCGATCTTCGCGGCACAAATAAAATCATTGTCGGAGAGTCCAGCAATAGCTGTTGTAAAGTACCTGACTTTGCAGCTGCCGTATTTGACGGTGAGCTCCGGATGGTGGCCCTCGTTGGTCGCAATCCAGGCGATTGCGTTGGTAAACGCGATGGTCCTGCTGTAAGCGGGAAACTCAAAGGTGCGTTCAATGAAGCCGCGTTCGGTTTCAAGAATCCATTCGGCGTCGAGAGAGTCCATCAGTGACGTCGCTGCTTCCGCCGACAGGGGCGGCACGCCACCCTCGCAGGGTTTGCACTTCTTGTCCGCAAGGTCAGGCAATGACTTTATTCCAGAACACGAAGCCGCAGACTATAAGGCTTGATGGATGCGGTAGCAAAAAAAGCCGACCCCTTAGTCAATACGGGGTCGGCGAGGCGGAGACTCAGGGTTGAGTCGCGGGGTCACTGAGCATCAGGGGCCTGATAGCCAGGTTTGCCGTCGATTAGCGAGGGTTGGACGCTAGCGACGGTGCATCCGTCATGTACAGGACGAGGCTTACTCGGCGCTGAAGTGCATAGCTGTCTATATTTGTGTCGACTGCGGGCGCTTCGCCGTGCGCATCCGTCGTGATGCGTGCCGCTGGAATTCCGTTAGCGACCAGCAGGTCACGCACGTGTTCCACGCGGCGCAGTGACAGCTCCTGGTTGTAGGCAGCGTCACCGCGTTCATCTGCGTAGCCGTCCAGGCGAATTTGAATGTCCGAATTCGCTGCCAGGCTCACGGCTAACTGGCCAAGCTTGCTGCCGGTCGTATCGGCAAGAACGTCTTCGCCCGTGCGAAACAAGAGATCCATCTCGATGCCTGCAGCAAGTAAGGACAATAACTCCGGCCGGGCAAACTCACGTATTTCCTTCAATTCACCATCCATTGATCGAATTTCGCCGTTTAGCGACATTACATTCTTCTCAAGCATGGCAACGCGGCTTTGCGAACCCTCAAGTGATGCCGCCAGCGTTTCTGCTTCATGGTCGCGCTGATAAAGCTCATCACCTACCTTGGCGCCTAGGGCAGCACCGACGATCGCACCGATGGGTCCGCCTGCCGCGGCGCCAATGACCGCGCCGATGCCAACGCCGGCAGCCTCCTCTTTTGACGTGCCTTCGGCAAAGGCCGGGAATGAAATAAAACCTGCAAGTAAGCCGAAAAAAACTGTTTTCCTGAACATTGTGGAATTCCTCCGAAAATAGGTGGCCATAACGGGCCGCCTTCGGAATCAATTACACATGCAGAACGGGATGGCGTCGGGGCAGGAAGATGTCAGGACAGGGATCAAATCTGACCAATAGTGGCAAGCGCGCTGCGGCACCTCTTAGCAGTCGTTCACGAGAATCGGTCGCTCAGGAAATTGCTAACGATTTCTTTCCGTTAGCGCGACGAACGTGCCGCCATTACGTTCGCAAAGTACCCGCATTAATCCAGCAAATTTTTGCGAGCTTTGCGGCGGCGTCCCGGTGAAGTTATACGGAAAGCCAATCCCGTGTATACGAACCCGACGATCGCCGTTCTCATCCTCGATATTGATGTTATCAATTTGCCGCAGGACCGCTTCCATTGAATTTCCCTGGAACTCGTCGCCAAGAACGTAAATGCTGATTTTCTTGTCGGGCGCCCAAAACGTTTCTATCGCGTAGGCAATTCCGTCCGACGGGTCACTGTCACTAAATGGCGCCCACTGACGCATTTGTGACTTGATCGCCTGTCGAATTTCCGGTGAGTCCTTGATCCACGTACCACCATACTGTTGAAACATGTAACGACCATTGTCATTCATGATCTGCAGGCCTTTGACCTGTGGGTAGACATTCAGGACCTGCGCCAGCTTTTGTTCAGCCCACCCCCATTTTGCCTGCATGCTGCCCGATGTATCGATAACAAAAATAACGTACTCGCTATCGACCGGTATCCCGCCTACCGCATCGTCAGGCGCCCGACGAAACGGACGCAGATTCAGCATCTCCTCCGTTAATCGCTGCCGGGCGGCGCGAAGGTCGCCTTCATCAACATTCAATGCCGGGTCGTCCGTATTCAGCAGATTGTATTGACCTTGTACCGTGTCCAGTTCCTTCTGCAGTGTCGTAAGTCGCATCTTGGTTTCTGACGTCTCTAACTGCACAACCCCGAGGGCGCGATTCATAACCGTCGTTTCCCCGCGAATCTGGAAGAGCTCTTCCTGCAGTTTCGCAATCAGCTGCGCCAAATCTTCATTCGTCTTTTCGAGGATTACCGGCTCGTAGATTTTACTCAGCACCAGCAGCAGCACGATTGCCCCGAAACCACAGCATATGCAGTCCAGGAATGACAGGCTGAATGCTTCGATATTGCGCTTGCGCCTCGCCATGCTACGGCCAGTCCTTGCTGATGCTCATAAATGAACCGCCGGTCTGGTAGGCCAGCAGCCAATAGGCAATGGATGCGTAGTAGTCACCTTCCATCGGGTAAAGCAGGATATTGATGGGCACCCCGGATGGCAGGGTATCAACTGCAGCATAGTGATATCGAAGGCGTTCCGCGCCGGTCACCATACCCCGGTCTGCCTCCGGCGAATCCATCGTCGGCAATCCATCGACCAGTAACAGCACGTTGTCCGGCGCGGGATTCAGGTTCGAAATAACCTCATAGGCCGCATGCATGTTGGTACCTTCTTCCGGAATAGTGCGACGCAGCAGGCGAATGGCCTCATCCACCTGTGTGCCGTCACCAACGTCAAGCCAGATATCCTCGCTGCCCTTCAATACAGGTTTGGCTTCCGTATTGAATGTGTATATCTGAAACTGACTGTCAGCCGGAAACTGGGCGGACAGCCAGTCAACGCTTGCTACGGCCTGGCGCCACTTCAGGGAGCGCAGTTTATTGGCATCGGGAAGATTGCGCCGGCGGATAATATTGACGATCTTGCGATCGAGCATGCTCGCCGAATTATCGACCAGGACCAGGATTCGATCGCCGCCAACTTTTAGCCCGGTCAAATACTGACGATCGCCATCACCGACAAACGTTCGCACCCTGTTTCCCTCGCCCTCGCGCTCCTTTTCCATCGCCAGCAATCGCTTTTTTTCTTCTTCGAGTGACTCGATATCGGACTGTAGTTTCTCGACGCGCTCGATTTTTGCCAGCGTAACGGAGTCGTGTTTGACCAACTCTTCCTTCAGTTTCTCGATGAGGGCGATGATCTGGGCGATGCGATCCTCGGCTCGAACCTGCTCATCTTCCAGTCGGTCCATCGTGTTGCGGGCCAGTACAAGGTTTTTGCGCTGCTCGAGGATTTCGAATTCCAGTTTGACGGTTTCCGCCTGTGCACGTTCGGGCGGGTTGTCGGATTCGTGTACGACCTGCGAATTAATAATCATGAAAAATAAAATGACTGCACCAAAACCGCAGCTCATGCAGTCCAGGAAAGACATGCTGAATACTTCCATTTGGCGGCGGCGTCTAGCCATTTTCGACATCCGTGGTGATCAGCTGAAACTCGAATCCCGGCGAACCGATGCGCAGTGCGTCACCGACCTGCATCACTGACGAACCATCAACTTTGTGGCCGTTCAAAAACGTACCATATCGGCTGTGGTCTTCCAGCACGCACTGGCCGTTTTTTCGCAACAGCGAGCAATGTCGCCTCGATACCCCTGGCATATCGGCCGGGAGTGCGAGGAATCGTTCGCCCGCATTCTCTTGAGACCCGATAACCAGCGGCGAATTCCCTATTTCATAACCATTGTGGCCAAACAGGAGATGGGTCGGCAGGCCCTTCTGCACTGTGTCAGCGGCATCCCTGTTCAGGTTGACCGCCGCCTGGTCCCAGGGCAATTGTCGCAGCAGGCTGACGCCCTGCGCGGCGTCGTTATCTCCGTGACAGCGGGCCAGCGCGCCGCGCGCAGTGGCACCGGGCTCCAGCACGAAAACCTCCCCGCCGACACGTGCCTCGAGCATGTCGACCAGGCCCGGCAGCCGAGCAACCCGATCCGTAACCTGTACCGCGGGCAGGTCCTCGGCTCTGAACAGCGCCCGGAGTTTGCTGGCAAGTTGCTGGTAGACTGACGCCGCCGCTCCGACCAGCGACAGCGACTCTACTTCCGCATGATAGGTCGTTCCGCCAGAGGAAATTTCCATCGCAACGCGGTCCGACTGGCAGGCCTCGTGCAACCATCGGCCCATCTGATCAAGCAGCATCTGCTCAGTTTCTGCCTTATGCAATGGATCAAAGCGTGATTGCTGCACAAATGTTTCTGCAATTTCCTTAAGCCAAACGTCGTATAGCGCGTAGACTCCTGCCCCGTCCAGCGTCTCTTTGCGGTCAATCTGTACCATGCCCGGCTGCGCTAACCGGGTGAGCGTCGCCTTGTGCATGCCAACATCGACATGTACCGGCACCGCGCCTTTGTACTCACGGCGCGTTGCTGCTACGGCGGCATCGACCAGCGCGACGACAGGCAGCCGCAATTCGCCGGCGATGCCAAGAAACAGGCCCAGGTTTTCGGGCGTCATGTATCCGGGAACGGCAACCACGAGTTCCTTCGGTTCTCCATTTACGCTTGCCCAAATATCTTCAAGTTGCTTGCTCGCAAGATCTGCCGAACTCAGATGTGCAAATCGCTGATCGTTGAACGGCGTGGTATTCAATTCAGACCAAAACCGATGTTGAATACGCCGCGGGTCAATTCGGGATTGAGAGAATGCCCGCGCTCCCGTTGTCAGCTGCTCATTGCCGAGGTAGGCGAAGCCGGGTTCGCGGTAGACGGTCTTCTGGCCATTCGAGAGCGCGATGCCGGCATCATTTAGGTTTATGGCGAACCGACTCACTCAGCTAGCCACGCTTGTGTTCATCCGGCGGTCATCTGACTTGGTGTGCGGCATGACGTCAGTCGCCTTTCATGTGCCTGATGAGTTTGTCGTCCAGATAGATCTGGCTGTCGAAAACGAGGCGCTCCTGCAGCAATTGCAATTGATACACGAGAAACATCAGGAATATGCTGATAAGCAGCGCGATAAACGTAGAGTTAAAGGCGACACCCAGGCTTTGTGTTACACCCGCAATATCTCCCTGCACCGCTTTGTCCGCTTGCGCCAGGGCCTCACCAATACCGCGCACCGTGCCTATGAATCCGATCGAGGGAATCGCCCAGGATATGTAGCGAATCATTGATAACTCGGATTCGAGACGATCTGCTTCGGACTCAAACACGATATTGGTTGTACTTGAAACGTCCTGAATATTTCGCGTCGAATTGAATCGTCGCAATGCGTTTTTTAAGGCGCGCGGCAATAGCATACTTTGGCGATCCTCAGGCAATGCTTCCACCTGGCGCGCAAACTCGCGAGTATCCTCGGGCAGAATGCGCATGCCCTCCGCTATCGGAACCAGTTCAACGTCGAGTAGTTTACGTTCGCGAATAATCTCTCGGGCTTTGTAGCCCATGATTGCCAGCGCCCAGAACATCAGGATAAGACAAGACTCCTGTTCAAGATCCTTTATCAATACCCAGTTAGAACGATCTCGCACATAGTCCGGATCAGCGGCGGCTTCAATCGCCTGTTGCTCCAGGATTTCGGTCGCATTCGGCCTGACGATCGAAACGTAAAACGCATGCACAATGATGATCGAAATAATCAATGCAAAAAGCTGATAGACAAATTCGACAGGAATATTCTTTTTCTTCATTAATTGAATCTCATGGCTTGCAAATTCGGGTGACGTCCGGACAGGTGCAGTCAAATATTCGAGGGAAATGGAATTGGCTCGTCAGCCGGAATTTCCTCAGATGGCACGAAATCGTCGTCGTCGTCTTCATAGACCTGTTCATCCAGGTCATCGTCCTCGAGAATCTCGTCGACCGACTCGTCTTCAGAGGCAGCATCGGCGTCAGTCGTGGTCTGCTCATCCTGGGCCCACAACGACCCGGCGAAAAAGGCCAATAAAATGAGGCTTATCAGAAATCTGGGCATATATGTCTCGCTCAGCAATGGTGGCGGGCAGCGTTATCTGTTTGGACCGGTTTCCCGTCCAAAAATCCGTACTTTTACTCTACATTTCGCGCTAAACGGAAACCAACGTCAGGCCGACCGCGATTGCCGAAGTCACGATATCCCAGACGCAACTCCATGATACCGGAGTGCATCCAGCTCGAGCCACGAATGACACGATTTGAGCCCCTTGGCGGCCCCACAGGATCTTCCAGCGGATCGGCCTGTCCCGGTGTCGCGACCGAATAATAGTCCTGAACCCACTCTGCGACATTCCCGCCGCCGTCATAGATACCGAGTGCGTTCGCAGTAAAGGTGCCGGCCGGCGCTGTCGACGCGTATCCGTCATCCCACCCGGGCAGTATCGATGCGACCAGCGCGTTTGCCGACGTCCCTGCGTAGTTGCCGCTGTCTCGTCGCGGCGGCATGCGCCCGCCCCAGGGAAACGTCGATGCATTGGGTCGTGACTGGTAGCGGATAGCCCAGACCCATTCAGCCTCCGTTGGCAGGCGATATCCGTTTGATGTTGGGGTAATCGGTTGCCAACGCTCGAAAACTTTCTCGTAAGCCGGATTCAGTCCTTCCTGCGTACTAAGCCAGTTGCAGTACTCAACAGCATCATCCCAGCTTAGATTTGCAACGGGATTCATATCTCCGGCCAGCGCGACATGGATTGCGCCACCGGAATCGTGACCCGACCGGAACCGCCGAAACTCCCGATTGGTCACTTCTTTAGTGCCTATATAGTAAGGCTTGGTCAGGACCACGGGCACCAGTACTTCATTCGCGCGTCTGCCCTGCTCGCGCCGCGAGGTTCCCATCACGAATTGCCCGGGTTCGATGCGCCGGAGATCCTGCCCCTGTGCGGTCTTGATGGCATTCGCGGTGCTGCGCGCGAGCACTTCGGCATCCGACAGCAGTCGGACTTGAATGGTTTGTGGATATCCGGGTCGGGGGGTGACGCTGCGCGCGAAGGACGCATACCCGTCCCTCTTCACTTCCAATCGGTGTGGCGCAGAAGACAGATTTAGTTTAACTGTGCCGGTGCCGCGCGCCTGGCCGTCAATAAAAACGGTCGCATCGCCCGGCAGCACCGCCACGGTAACCTCGCCCACGCGCGCCGTCATATCCACGCTTATTTCCTCGGAAGCGGCCGCCTCCAGGCGCACCCGGCGGGACGCGCTGCCATAGCCCGCCTTGGACAATCCGATTTCGTAGTTCACATCCGGTGAAAGCGCAATCGTGACGGGTGACTGACCACGATAGCGACCGTTGACAGATACATTCGCACGACTCGGAATAGAGGTGACACGCAACTGTGCGTTGGCCGGCTCGAGCGATACTGTAGGCAATACCTGGTCGATGTCCGCTATTGCCTCCACGTTGCCGTCCCAGGCCTTGAAGCCATCCTTAATGAGGCTTAGCGAATGCGATCCTTCCATTAACTCGAGTCGCATCGGCGTCTCACCGATCTGTGTCTGCCCCTGGTAAATGGCCGCGCCGGACGGACTCGAACTAATCTCTACATCAGCCCATTGCGGTACGAGCTGCACCTCGAGATGCTGTCGGATTCCCAGACCGGGCATGACCATTCGCTGTGTAAACGGCAAATAGCGGTCCGCGCTCACAGTAACAGAATGCGTGCCGGGCTCTAGTTCGAGTGGCCCTAGTGGTGCCGGTCCAACACGAGTGTCGTCAACGGTTATCAACGCGTCCACCGCAGGATTGGTGGATACTCTCAACTCGCCGGGTAGCTTGCGCATTTCGACTACGACGGTTCGGCTCGGTTCGTCGCCGACTTTAAAACTCTGCGCGACATCGAAATATCCCTGCTTGGATACTTTGACCGTATAGTCTCCTTTGCGCATTAGAATTCGTTCGCCTAGCGGCAGCTTGAACCACCCGCCTTGGACCGAAATCTCATCCAGCCCGGCAGGCTGCACATCAAACTGAATCGATTTCGAGCTGAATAGTAACCACGATACTGCCACCAGCAGCGCGATAACGCCGCCGACCACCGACTGCCAGCGGACCCCCGTCGATGTTGTCTCCTCCGGCACCGTTTCCGTGGCACGTCGAAACGCAGTCGCCACAATCGTTTCTTCCGCCGCCGCGGCTGACGCATCAGTCAGCTCGGGCGGCTTCGTCACGTAGACGCTGCCCTCCAGGTGGACACCGAGCAGCATCGCCCCGTCGACGGCATCGACTTTTACGGTTGATCCAAAGAATTCAAGCTCGTCACCACTGTTCAGCTTGCGCGACGCCTGTAGCGGCTCGCCATTGATTTTCAAAGCCTCCGTCGCGGCGGCCGGCTGTACAAACGGTTCGCCGTCGAGCTCATCAAGCAATGCGACTGCGTTCCTGCCGGGACCCGGCAGGCGAATATCGCAGTCAATGCCGGTACCAATGCGCAGCGGCAATTCACTCACCGCAAGGCGGCGTTCGCCTTCGTTGTCACGAATGATGACGGCGTTGAAAATCAAATGGACTCCTCGCAGAGAATGACAATCGGTTGCATTTCGACCTCGGGGGCCACTCTAAATTCAATTCGGACGTCACGGTAACCAGCCCGGTTACCGACCGCAACATAGACGCCCGGCCTCAAGCTCAGGTCCTGTCTTGCGAAAGTACCCAATTTGCCAACCTTGAAGATCGCAACGTTGGTCTGCTCATCAGAGATCAGTGTTACCGGGACCGGGGTAGCCGCACGCTTAAGCAAGCGCGACAGCTCGTTCTTCTGATCTTCGAGGCGCGGCCCAATCGGCTGTAACCGCGTGACATCCAGCAATAAATTGGTTGCATTCTGCATTGTGACCTGGTCGCTGAGTCCATCGGGTTCAGCGATCAGCGCTGCGAGTTGTGTGTGCATTGCCGATCTCGAGCGCGCCATCGAAAGACCGGCTTGCGCAAACTGTAAATCGGGGTCAATTTTCAGGATATCTTCGTATACGACCAGTGACGCTTCCCACTGTTCGGCGCCATCCAGTGTTTTTGCTTCTTGCTCCAGGCGTCGAATATTGGCCAGCCGAACTTCCTGATCAAGCTGCAGGAGGCCGTCAACAGGCTGGCGCGAGCCTGGATCGAGCGCCTTGGCCGCGTTGAATGCCGCACGCGCACTGTCAAAATCAGCTGCAAACAATGCATCGAATCCCTCTGTCATACGTTGCTCAAAAGAATATTGCTTGATCGCGGCGCGTACGCGTTCGAGGCCCGCTGTCGCAGGCTCCCACAATGGGTCCAGTTCCAACACCTTCTCGAAAGCCAGTTTGGCCGCTGCGAATTCGAGATCGTCCTCATATTGGCTACCCTGGCTCATAAGCGCGAGCACCGCCTGCAGGTTTTTTGCACGAGCGAAGCCAGCTTCTGCCTCCCTGTGACCGGGCGTGATCGAGGTCGCCAGGTCAAACAATCGTACGGCCTCCGATACATCGCTATTGTCGAAAGCCCTGCGAGCAGCGGCCAGGGTTTCATCGAATACACTATCGATGCGCTCGAAAAACGGCTCGAGTTGTTCGCTTGCCTGTACGTACTTTTCCCCGGCAAGGCGATAGTTTCGATCTACATACGCCTGATCCCCTTCCGCGTAGACATCCAGCGCATCAAGGTATTCCTGTCCGCCCCAGCGATCAATGGCCCGAAATCGCAGTCTCTCTAACTGCGAGAGCAAATCACCCAGCGCACGGTCTGTCTCTGCTTTTATCTGCGCAACCGATGTCGAGCCGCCGCTATCAATGTTCTCGCTAAAAGAGGTGTCCGAGCTAACATTCGATTCAGCGGAGGGCGGCTCCGGCGGAACTGTTGACGAATCGATTGCAACCGCCGGCTCAACTTCGTCGCCAGCAGTCGGTGCAACGGTGGTTTCAATTTCGCCTGGTGATTGGTCAGTACCAGGTGCCTTTGGATCGAACAGATTTGGCAACACGAATATGACGACCAGGAACAACAGCGTCGCAACGGCGAGCCCGCCGTAAAGAACGGAAGGTGAGATTCCGCCGGGCGACTCTGCACTTGAGGTGGATTCAGACGTGGCGGCTGCTACTCCGTGCCGGCGAGGTATTGCCTCTACTCGCGCAACCGACTCGTCGACGCCGCTCGCGCCTGAGACGAAACGTGCCGGCGCAGGACCAGCGGCGATCCCGGCTGCTGCAATTCTTGCGGTAACCGACTCGGCGTCAGGGCGTTTGTCGGCGTCAGTCGCGAGCATTTCGATAAGGAGCTGGCGAATTGACGAAGGTATTGGCGCGCCGCCGGCAAGGGATTTACTGACGTCCCCATCTGCAGGCGGCATCCCGGTCAACAACTCATGAATCAAGACGCCTAGCGAGAAAACGTCGTCTGCTGCCGCTGCCGCAGCGCCGCTTTGTTGTTGCGGGCTGCTCGCAACGTCGGATCCGCCGCCCGTTATCGGGACGGCATCTGCACTATCGTCCGACACCCCGAAATCGACAAGGTATGGCAATCCGCGACTGTCCAGCAAAACATTGGTGGCTTTCAGGTCCCTGTGCACCACGCCCTTGCCGTGTGCGTAGCGCAAGGCATCCGCGATTAACGCTACGGGCCGCAGCGATTCCGCAGGATCTATACCTGTTAACACCCCGATGTCCGTTTCGCCGACGTACTGGAGCCCATAAAAGGGGCCTTCCGCATCGTCGTGATATTCGAATATGCGAACAATGTTGGCATGCATCAGTCGACTGCCAATGCGCCATTCCCGATTAAACAGCAGCCGCTGATGTGGATCGGCAGCGAACTTCTCTGCCAGGAGTTTCAGTGCAATTCGGGTATCGAGGCGTTCGTCGTGTGCAAGCCAGACTTCACCGGAGCCGCCCGCACCCAACCTGCGAATCAGCGTATATCGGTCCGCCAGGCACGTACCTTCACTGAGGGTCCGCATAGAGTCCCGAGCCGATTTTATCCAGTCGGTTGCGGTTGCTGTTGCGCCCTGGACGGATCGCTAACCTGGATGACTTCGGTGAAACCTGTCTCAGTCTCATAAATATCACGAAGCAGTTTTCGCCAGCTCTCATACTGCGCCTCGGCAGTTCCAGTGAGTCGCATCGTTTCTCCCTGGACCTGGACAACCATTGGTGCCGCTTCCGCGACGAAGGATTCGGATAATTCCTTTATCTCTTCCCTGTGAACGTTTGCAGAACGGTATTGGCCAAACGCATTGATGATAGAGTTCCAGCCTTTATTAATAGCGACATTTTGTGCAATCCGTTCAGCGGAATAATAGTCACCACTGGTATTGATGGACGCGGAGCCCACCACGACTGCTGCGCCCAATAGCGCTCGCCGCATCGCTGCCGCACGCGACTGCCGGTAGGCAACCGACTGTTCGCGAGTCCGCTTGCGCCAACCCTCATAGGGCAGCGCAATGCCATAATAAAAATTCGCATAGTGTTCGTTCAGTGTATCTACGACAAGTCGATCTCGTTCGCGAATCTGTCGCAGACGATCGACCATCGGATCATTTTCCGCAGGCAATCGTTGTACTGAAATAATCCCGTCTTCGCCGGGTGCCAGGTGCTCACCGTATGCAGTCGGCGCCATATCCGCGAAAAACTTGAGTTCCGATACCTGTCGAATTCGCGAGATATCTTTTACATCCAGCGTCATTACATGGGCATGCAGGTCGTTCGCGAAGTCGTTGAATATCTTCTGATACGGATCCTGGGTTCGATCGCGGTATTCAGCATAGGACGATATACCGGTCTGCATCGTGTAGGACTTTTCAAACCAGAATCGACCCGTCGCGTCCTGCGCCTGCATTTCCACGGTAATGAACTCACCGTCAGACTGCTCGATCACACCGCTTACCAAAACATCGGTGGAAACATCGGCAGACGGAATGACCCGGACGGCGCCCCAAAATCCGGTGCCCTGCAGGGTTGTTTTGATGTGATACGGGAGGTACCGCGCTTCCGCCATACGGACTTCGGGGTATATGCGGGTCTCTTCTACGTCATTTTCTTCAGGTACGCCTGCATCGAAATTAAGGATTCCGACATCGAGCAAGAGACTTTCCGAAACCTGCAGCGAAGCCACTTCCAACGGCGAGGTTTCAGCGTGAATAATCTCTGAAACCGTACAGCCGGAGAGCCAGTACGCACAAAGGACGAATGTCAGGACTAACCGCAAATTGTTTGTCATATTTCCTTTTTGAATCCGTTCGGTTCTATTGCCTAATTAAGATCATTGTAGGAGCGATACTCTTCCCAAAGGCGTTCGCGTAATTCCGGGTCGGCTTCCGCCAACGCGGCTTCCCGGAGCTGCTTGGCGACAATGTCCTCGCTCACCAGGTCAGGTATATCTTCGGGTGTACGTGCCTGGATTTCTTCCTCACTGAGTCCACCAATGGAGGCTTCTCGCTCTGTCGGGGGCATTGCTACGGTGCCAGCCGCACCCGCTCCGCCGCCGCTCCCGCCACCACTGCCGCCGCCAGCCTGTGAGCCCAGCCCAACACGGCCGGTGCCCGCGCCACCGCCGGAACCGCCAAACCCCTCGGTGTTTCGACCAACGGTAGAAATCTCGCGTTGCTCATCGCCCAGGACTTCATCGAATCCGCCAACAGACTCATCCAGGGTTTTTTCGAGCCTGGCTTTGCGGTCGGCATCACTTTCTCCCGGTATCTGGCCGACACTGCCTTCGCAGTTGTTGTCGGGACCGCCCCAGCCTCCGGTACCGCCGGTTGCACCAGGATCGCAATCGGCGCCGGACCCGGCGCCACCCGTGCCGGCAACGCCACCCGCTCCGCCTGCGCCTGGAACGGGTCCGCTAACACCACGAATCTGACCTGCGCCACCACCGGCGCCGCCTGCACCGCCTCCGGAAGCACCGCCGGACGAACCGCCCTGCATGCCGCCACCGGAAGCGCCACCTGACGAGCCGCCCGACGCACCGCCGGACGAGCCTCCTGACATTCCGCCGGACGAGCCGCCGGACATTCCACCGGACGAACCGCCGGACATTCCACCGGACGAACCGCCTGATGAACCTCCCGACATACCTCCAGATGAACCTCCGGACATGCCGCCGGATGAACCTCCGGACATGCCGCCGGACGAACCTCCGGACATGCCGCCGGACGAACCGCCGCCCGGAATGCTGGCGCCGCCGCCACTGGATCCGCCGGACATTCCACCGCCGGAAGAATAGCTAGCTGCACATCCGCCCAGTATCAACGCGATGGCCGCCGATAAAACGCCAACGCGCAATTTGGGAAAAATAACTTGTGTCCGGCTGCTCAGGTTCATCGAATTCCCGCCCTCAGATTGAAATGCCTGAATACTTTGGAAACGCCCGTACTTTGCGAAAGTCTCCAAAATCCATAGTCTTATGTTCGATTGGAGAGCTATAACGATGCTTTAGTTCCATCAAACAATGCGCATCGACATGCTATTTTCGCGCCGCCTGGTTCACAGTGACAATAATACGCGCCAGCCGTTGCCGCAACTGCGTTCGGGGTGAACAGGCCGGAGCAGAGTGCCGATTCGGGACCTGCCGGCAGGCGAAATGGTAAGCGCCTGTTTTTTATGACTACTTTGCGGCAGAGCAGGATATCAATGCCGTCGCCGGGCGGGGATTCGAATGGCGCACAACCATTTCCCTGCAACCGGACTTTACATAGATAGCGAACCCGGCACGGCGAAGAGATCGGGGGGGACGATTTTCGCCGGAGTGCCGGGCCACTATTACTGCCGTTTCTGGTGGGTAAGGCCCTCGATTACTGCGCCTGCGCCCGATCTCGATTTCTGTGACCACGCGCGCGCTCACCCGATCCAATTTCTGACAATTGCTGCTGTTGTTCTGGTGTCAGAATGGCGTGTATTTCAGCCCGGATTCGACCGCGGAGTTCTACAGACGACGATTCCAGCGTTCCTTTTGCAGCAGCAAGATTCTGCAGCTGTGCGCCGTAGTCCGGATCATTCACATCCAGCTCACGCATCGCTTGGCGATTCTCGCGACTGCTTTCCCGGAGTAACTCCATCTCGGGTTTTGCACTCTCTACGATGTTGGTCATCTGTTCGACCTGCGTTTCGTCCAGGTCCAGTCTGCGCGCCATGCCCCGAATCATCCGCTCGGCATTCATCGACCCACGTTCGCCGTGCTGCTGTCGCATCTGTTTGTGCCGCTCGCTTCGACTTTCGTCACTGCCGTCGGCTTCCTGTGAAATTGCCGCACCGCCTATTGCCAGCAAAGCGATGGTCGCGATCAATATCGACATAGGGTACTTGCTCATGGTTAATACCTCGTTAGTTTCCAATTTATCCCCTCTCCGACCGCTTATGCGGCTGCTTTTGACACAGCTTATCCGCGTGAAAGCAAGCAAACGTCAATCTACGCGCAGATTCTGCCAAGAATTGTCAAGGACGGACGAAGGAACATTGCGCTGCCCGGTTCATTGGCGGACGATGCTGTTTAACGTTTACACAGACCGCTGACATGATTGATGCAACGAAACCCTCCTCCGTCCTGCTGATAGACGACGATCGCGAACTTGGCAAGATGCTTGGCGATTTCCTGTCGGGAGATCGACTCGACGTAACGACCCGGCACACCGGTGAAAGCGGCCTTGAAGAATTCACCAAGGGTAAGTTTGACCTCTTGATTCTCGATATCATGATGCCGGGCATGAGCGGACTGGATGTCCTGAAAAAAGTACGCCAGACGAGTTCAGTACCAGTCATCATGCTGACGGCGCGAGGCGACGACATTGATCGCATCATCGGCCTCGAATTTGGCGCCGACGATTACCTGCCGAAACCGTTCAATCCGCGTGAGTTGCTCGCACGTATCAAAGCGATTCTGCGCAGGTCGAGCCCGCAGGAAAAAGCGACCCGACGATTGACGCTCGGCGATATCATGCTGGACGCCCGCACGCACCAGGCGACCGTTAGTGATACGAAGTTGGAGTTAACTGGAACGGAGTACGAGATCCTGCGGTGTCTTCTCGAGACGCCGGGCGAAGTCGTCAGCAAGGAGCAACTTAGCGAACGTGCGCTCGGTCGCAGGCTGTTGCCCTACGATCGCAGTGTCGATACCCATATTAGCAATTTGCGTGGCAAGCTCGAACGGGCGGGCAACAAGAACGAGACCATTCAGAATCAGCGTGGCGTCGGCTACCTTTTGATTCCGGGCGCATAGGCAATCGATTCATGCATAGTCTTTTCCTGCGTTTCTTTCTGTCTTTTTGGCTGATCATCGGCATTATCATCGGTGCGGCAGCCACAGGCGGATTCTGGTATGCGGAAAAGGTGCAGGAAGCCATCGAACATTTCGAACTCGACGATCGATTGCTGGCCGCCAGTTCTGCCCTGGAGTCCGGTGGCAGAGCCGGATTGACCAAATGGTTACGCGACTTTCCGGAGACACGCGGCATCACGCTCTACGTAATCGACGACCAGGGCAATGATCTCCTTGATCGACCATTGTCGACGCGAATATCCGGCACGGTGCGGCGGCACCGCGAATTCCAACGCTCTCGACCCTCCGGCAGGGATGATCCGCGAAACCTCAGGCGTTCGCGCCACCTGCCACAACTGATTGCCGCCAACGGAAATTCATTCACGTTCTTTGTATCGACGTCGAGAATTCGGGACGCAATCTGGGGCGCTACCGACGTTAGGCTGTTATTGCTGATCTTTGCACTGCTGGTTAGCGGTGCGGTTTCCTATGCGCTTGCCAGTGCGATTGCCCGACCGGTGAGAAAACTACGCAGCGCGACGGTCACCCTCGCTGATGGTGATCTCGATGTTCGCGTTGCAAATTCAATAGGAAATCGACGTGACGAATTGGGCATGCTTGGACGTGACTTTGACACCATGGCCACCAACCTGCAGCGCGCCGCTCAGCAGCAAACGGAATTGTCGCGCAATATTTCGCATGAATTACGCTCACCACTGGCACGCATGCGAGTCGCCGTTGAACTGGCGCGCCGAAAGGCCGGCGAATTGTCGGAGTTTGCGCGACTGGATGACGAAGCTGAAAGGCTGGACGAATTGATCGGGCAAATTCTGAGCTATACAAAGCTGGACGCGCTTCCGCAAAAAGGTAATGTGAAGATTGATGTTGCCGAGGTGGTTGCCGAAGTAGCAGAGAACGTCAATTTCGAATGTAGATCCGACTCGGCTCGAGGGGTCAGTGTCCATACCAGTGCATCGTCGGCAATCAGTATTCCAGGGCACTACGAGGTATTGGTAAGCGCCGTTGAAAACGTCGTTCGCAATGCGGTGCGACACAGCGCGCCTGGCAGCCAGGTGACGATCAGTGTCGATGCGGAAACGCACAACGTCAGAATTGAAATTTGCGATGCCGGACCCGGCGTTCAGCCGGAAGAAATTCCGCGCCTGTTTGAACCGTTCTTTCGTACGCGCGAGTCCGCCGAGGCTGACGGCAACGGCGGCACGGGACTTGGATTGGCGATCGCTCGTCGTGCGGTTGAGCTGCACAATGGCGAAATCACTGCCAGGAACCGTGAGGAAGGGGGTCTATGCGTCGTGATAAAGCTGCCGCGGCACTAGTCGGCAGCTTGGCGAAACGGCTTGCGAAATAGAATTACGGATAGATCGTCCGGCTTGCTGGGCTGGTGCATGGTTTCGATATTCATGCGGCGTTGAGCGAGGTTGATCATCGATTTGACAGCGTCAGGCAGGGGTCCCTTGCGAATAAGGTCCTTGATCTCGTCGTCGTGTACATTGTCAGTCAGCCCATCGCTGGCAAGCAAAACCGTATCCCTGGTATTGAGTTTGGTTTCCGCGCCAATGTCGATGCGCATTTCAGCGGTGCCAATGAAATTCGATACCAGGTGGCGCTCTTCGTGATGCAAGGCGGCACGCTGATCCAGAAAACCCGCTTCGACCGCGAACCCGGTGGGCGAATGTGCCATCGTCTGTGACCTAACGCGGCCTCTTTGCCCGACAATCATCGCCTCAGAATCGCCGATCTGGTAGGTACGCGCGATATGTCCCTCGACGGTCACAATAGTCATCGTGGTGGCAGATCCGGTCCCGAGCCCGAGCACGGCTTCGTTGGCCGCATCGATGCCGTTCAGAATGGCAGTCCGCAATAGCATCGTTTCGTTCATCGCGTCATTCAATGACGCTTCCAGCGAAGCGATCGCGGTCCGGGAAGCGCGCCGACCGGCCGGCAGCCCGCCGGCACCGTCTGCTATGACCAGGACGACGGCACCGGGCCCATACGGTATTGCGGCGACACTATCCTCGTTTTCGGTCTCCTTGTCTGGCGCCGGGGCCGTATACGCGACAATCGATCCGCCGCCAATATCGGCGGCCCTGTGATCTGCCTCCGTTGCCCCGTTAAGCATAATAGTGTCTGTCGTCATCGATTAACCGAAGCATTACACCAGGGGCAGAAGTTCCAGAAATCACGAACAATGCCGGAATGGCAGGACGAACATTTTTGCCTGTGGCCAGCAATCTTCGAAGGCTTCTTGATTTTGGTTTTACACCACGGGCAATACCGCATGAAGGGCATCAGCGGTTTCCGACATCGGGAATTCGCGCACTTGCTGGTATAGCGCTTGTCGGGAAAACGTCGCGTTGTTTCCACTTCGAATCCGGGCCCATAGCACCATGCGCAGTATCGCCAATCGGTCTTCACACCGCGTTCGCAACGCGGGCAAATGGCCGGCATGCTGGTTTCCGATCCTTTCGCAGGATTATCCGTACCGCACCAGGGGCAGCCCTGCATGTTCTCGGCGACCGGTCCTTCGCAGCGACGGCAGAAGTGACGGGTTTCAAGGTCCTTACGATAGAGGCGCTGGAATTCCCGCCACTGCAGGCTGTGCCACCCGGCGCCCTTTACGGATACGCCGCGCCGCTTCCCGGCAGGTTTTTTTTCCGCGCACTTGCGTTTGATGCGACGAAAGACCGCAGCCATTTCACTGGCGTTCCTAAATCGGTCCGCCGGATCCAGCTCGATCGCCTTGCGCAGCATTGACGACAATTCCGGCGGATACCTTTTTTGCAGCCGGTCGTGCCCCACCATGGGCCATTTGAACGGCCACTCCGGGAGTTTCCCCGAGAAAAGGCGATACAGCACCAGCCCCAGGGAAAAGACATCAGACTGGAATTTCGGGCGACCCATTGCCTGTTCGGGAGCGATATAGTCGATTGTGCCGGAGCCGGAGGCCTTCAGCGTTCGTAAGCTGATCTTGGCGAAACCGAAGTCTGCCAGCTTCAAACGATTGCCTGGAAACAGAATGAAGTTTTCAGGTTTGATGTCGCAGTGAATTATTTTTTTCTCGTGCGCGTGCGCCAGCGCGGCGAGCGCCTGGTCCGCAATGGACATTGCGTGTGCCACAGACATTCGCCTGACGATTCTATCCGCTAGCGATTCCGTGCCGAGCTCCATGGCAATGACGAAATTGCCGTCAATGAAACTGGCGTCCTGAATGGGCAGTATGTTGACGTGGTTCAGGCGCGTCGCAATCTGCACCTCCCGGAGAAAATCATTCTGGCTAACGTTATCGTCAGCTTTTGGAATTTTCAGTGCGACACGGGTTTTGTGAATCGTGTCGGCCGCCCTGTAAACATCGGCCATGGGACCGGATGCGATACGACCGAGAATTCGGTATTTACCGAGTTTTTGACGAGCTCGAAGCAAAGTGAATTTAATCCAATGACACCTGGACCAGGTTCAGATCCTGACCGCGTTTTGACACCAATCATTGTTTGCCAGACGGACTGAAGTCAAGTGTATAAATCGGAATGATTTTGGAGACCTGGTTTAACTCACTCTCGCGGTCGTTCGCTTCGTACACGACTCACAGCATCCTGCCAACCGTCGTAGAGCGAATCTCTCGTGCGAGCCTCCATCGATGGTTCGAAAACGGCATCCCGTGACCACAGCGACGCAACGTGATCAAGCGACGAGTAGATGCCACATTGCAGACCTGCCAGAAACGCTGCTCCCGCTACAGTTGACTCTACGTTACCCGGCCGCTCCACAGGCCGGTCAAGAATGTCAGCGAGGAAAGCCAGAAACCAGGCGTTGCTGACCATGCCTCCATCAACGCGGATGATATTGGGCTCGATTCCGTCGTCTGACATCGCCTCGAGCAGGTCTCTCGTCTGGTACGCAACAGCCTGCAGGGTCGCCGTAACAATTTCGTCGATGCCGCTGTCCCGCGACAAGCCCAGGATTGCACCTCGTGCATCCGGATCCCAGTAGGGTGCCCCGAGGCCTGCAAATGCAGGCACAACGTGCACATGTTTGATGATGCCGGTCTTATTCGCGATTGCCTCAGACACTGCGGCGTCATCGATTATTTTTAGCTGATCGCGCAACCACTGGATCGCCGACCCCGCTACAAATATGCTGCCCTCGAGACCGTAAGTAACGACACCATCCAGGCGGTACGCGACCGTGGTAAGCAGATTGTTCTCGGACCGTAAGGCTGAGCTACCCGTGTTCGCGATAACGAAACATCCCGTTCCGTAGGTACTCTTGGTTACGCCGGGGGCAAATCCGGCCTGGCCGATGAGTGCAGCCTGTTGATCGCCAGCCATTCCGCATATCGGGATTTCTCTACCGACTAATTCCTCGAGCGTGGTGCCGAAATTCGCCGCACAGTCCATCACTTCGGGCAACAGGGACGCAGGAATATCGAATATGTCCAGCAGGTCACCGTCCCAGACCTGTTCGTGGATGTCGAACAACAGGGTTCTGGACGCATTGCTCGCATCTGTCGCATGCACGGCGCCACCCGTCAGGCGCCACAGCAGGAAGCAGTCCACGGTGCCAAATGCGAGTCGTCCGGCGGCGGCAAGATCTCGCGCACCGGGGACATTATCGAGTATCCAGACAATCTTGGTTGCCGAGAAATAGGGATCGAGCCGCAGACCGGTTTTCGCGGTGATTCCGGCTTCGACTCCTGTTGTTTTGAGATGCCGACAGTAATCTGCAGTCCTGCGATCCTGCCAGACAATCGCGTTATGAATACACCGGCCTGTGTCCCGGTTCCAGACAAGCGTGGTTTCGCGCTGGTTCGTGATACCCAGCCCGCTCACGCTTATGTCACCCGCTTTTTTCAATGCTTCGCGGACGACGGCCAACACGGAATTCCAGATGGCCTCCGGATCGTGCTCTACCCAGCCTGGCTCCGGATATTCCTGCGCAAACTCCTGCTGCGAACTGGCAACCACCTGCGCGTCACGATTGTAGATGACGGCACGGCTACTGCTCGTTCCCTGGTCAATAGCCATCAGGTACTGCATTTCGTCACTCATCAATAGTCTTCCGCGGCAACAGGCTGTATAGCGGCTTGCTGATCAACATTTTTTTGCCGGCCTCGTCGGGCACGTCGACACTCGCCTGTGCGCCTGCATAGGTCCCAATGTTCGTGAGAATCTGCGTCGACCAGGGTGTGACGCGACGGGTGGTCAAGTCTACATGCAAATTCATCCATTCCGCTGTGGCAACCAGGTGACCCTGCTCTCCATGATACATACGCTGAAACTGATGAATACGTTTCTCGTCATAGGCGAGAATTTGCGCCGTAACGATATAAGGTTCCCCTTCGAGGAGTTCGCGCTGATAGGTTACATGGCATTCGACCGCGAACGTTGAGCCTTGTCCGCTATCAATATAGTCGCTGGTTATACCAAACCTGTCCCACAAAGCGTCGACGGCCAAATCCAGCGCCAAAACATAGTATGCGACATTCATGTGGTTGTTGACGTCGATCCATTCCGGTTTAACCCTGCCCTCGTAGATTACGTTGCCAATCATATTCGTATTGTTCATTCCGTGGTTAGTGCCTGCAGGTTTTCGAACTGCCTGAGCGCGTCGGGATTTGCCAGTGCATCCGTATTCTTCACCGGGCGACCGTGAATAACGTTCCGTACGGCGAGTTCCACGATTTTTCCACTGATCGTTCTTGGTATATCGTCAACCGCAATAATCTTGGCCGGAACGTGGCGCGGCGTTGTATTCTCGCGTATCACTTTTCGTATTCTTGCTGCGATTTCTGCGTCAAGCGCAATGCCCTCGCGCATGTGCACGAACAATACGATGCGGACGTCGTCATTCCAGTCCTGACCTACCGCGATACTTTCGAGCACCTCATCGAGCTTTTCGACCTGCCGATAGATTTCGGCGGTACCAATTCTGACCCCACCGGGGTTGAGGATCGCATCGGAGCGACCATAGATCACCATGCCGCCATTTTCAGTAATCTCTGCATAATCGCCGTGCGCCCAGACGCCCGGAAACCGGTCGAAGTACGCCGCATGATATTTCGCGCCGTCGGGATCGTTCCAGAATCCAACCGGCATGGATGGAAACGCGTTGCTACAAACCAGCTCGCCGTGTTGCCCAATCAACGCTTTGCCGTCGTCGCTGAAAATCTGAACCTGCATACCCAGCGCAAGACACTGCAGCTCCCCGCGTCGTACAGGTTTCAGCGGATTGCCACCGGCAAAACAACTAATGATATCTGTCCCACCTGAAATCGACGCGAGCTGCACGTCGTCCGAGATGGCGTCGTAGACGTAATCGAAACTTTCAGGTGCCAGCACCGACCCGGTGGACAGGATTGTTTTTAAACCCGCCAGATCGAATTCCTCGGCCGGGCGGACACCGGCCTTCTCCGAGGCCGAAATAAATTTCGCACTGGTCCCAAATACAGAAATTTTCTCATCTGCCGCCATCCGCCATAGTGCACGACCCTCGTCGTAAAACGGCGAACCGTCATAGAGAACAATCGTCGCACCGGTTGCCAGTGTGCTAGCCAGCCAGTTCCACATCATCCAGCCGCAGGTTGTGAAGTAAAACACCCGGTCTTCGGGGCCGATGTCACAGTGCAATATCTGTTCCTTCAAATGCTGCAGCAATGTTCCACCAGCGCCATGGACAATGCATTTTGGCACACCGGTTGTACCGGACGAGTACAAGATGTAGAGCGGGTGATTGAATTCGGTCGGAACGCAGTCCAGTACCGCGCCGGATTCGCCAAACTCCTCCCACAATATGCCGCCGCGGATTTCAGCGGCATTCACAGGCTCTCCCGTAAACGGTACGACAACCGTTCGCTCGATGCTCCGAATCTTCTCCAGGACACCACGAATTGCCGGCAGGGAATCGCAGCGTTTGCCGTTATAGTAATAGCCGTCGGCACAGAAGAGAACGCTCGGTTCGATTTGGCCGAAGCGATCGACGACGCCATTTATGCCGAAGTCGGGCGAGCACGACGACCAGATAGCCCCGATGCTTGCAGCGGCCAGCATGGCGACGATCGCTTCCGGGCAGTTTGGCAGGAAACCTGCAACGCGATCGCCTTTGACCACGCCCGCCCGAACCAGTCCCGCTGTCGTCTTAGCCACGGCTGTGCGCAATTCGTCGAAACTCAATTCCCGACGAATGCCGTTCTCTCCACGAAAAATGATGGCTGACCGATCGCCCGAGTGCCTCAGGAGGTGCTGCGGGAAGCTGATTGTCGCATCGTCAAACCACTTCGCCGTTGTCATATCGCCCGGCTGATCCAGGATACTGCTCGCTTCGCTGGCGAATCTGACGTCCACGAAATCACATAGTGCTTGCCAGAATGCAGGCGCGTCTTCTATGGACCATTGATGGAGCGCGTCGAAATCATCGATATCTTGCCGTTGCATGAAGCGATACATCGAGCTTTCGCGGGCGCGCGCTTCAGAGGGCCTCCAGAGAACCGCGTTTTCTGCCATTGACGATGCCTTTTTTATTGTCAGGAACCGGGCACTAACGAGCCCGGCTAAGCATTTGGATTATGATGATTATGCCAACCCGTCGCGCGCTTGCCCGGTCTAATTTGTCTTGGCGCAAGGTCGATCTCAAAAATCTACAGTGAACGACAGACCTGTTCGCGAACGGATTATCGTTGCGAACGCTTGAAATGACAGAGGTTAAGCCTATTATTCTCGTTCTGCCTGCAATAACTTACCGGTTATGAATCGGTAGTCGCACAACGCTCAACCCGGGTACTTGAAGGACTAATGTGAACACGATCTGGTTGCTAGTCGGTGGCATTGTGGTTATTGCCGCCGGAGTCTTTATTTTCCGGGACAAAGTCCGCGGTAAACCGGTGCCGAACGCGATCCGGCCCGGCAATACGCTTCCTGAATTCACTGCCACGAATGAAAACGGGGAGACGCTGCGTTCCGGGGTGCTTCGCGACAGACCTTCTGTCCTGCTCTTTGTGCGCGGATCCTGGTGTCCGTTCTGTAGCAAACAGGTCGCAAATCTCACGAAGTACTACAAGGAAATTACGGATTCCGGCGCCAGGCTAATACTGATCACCCCGAACCCCCTGGAGACAACTCGCCGGGTCGCCGATTTTTTCGCGGTCGATTTTGAGTTCTGGCTGGATGATTCGCTGGCAATCGGCCGAAAACTGGGATTGGTGCAAGAGGGTGGTGTGCCGGCAGACAGCCACTCTGAGTACGGTGCAGATACATTGTGGCCCACGTCACTCGTGGTGGATGCCGACGGAGTCATCCAGCATACCGAGCTTTCGCGGTTCATCGCCGACCGGCCAAATCCTGAAAGATTACTCAGCGTAGTCAAACGTCTACAAGGTCTTCCGGCCTAGTACCGGACGCGCTTGCCCGGCGAATCACGGTCTTCAGGAGCCTACGCGGCGGCGATAATTCTCCTTGCCTGCGCATCTGCGACGATGTTGGTAGGCAGGTCACTTGCGGCCGATTCCTCGAATATTCCGGTCAGCCGCGGGCCAATGGCGGCAACCTGTTCCATGACTTCCTCGTCCGAAGCGTCGCGATAGTATTCACAGGCAACATTGATTATGCCGCCACCATTGATGACATAGTCAGGCGCATACAGGATACCGGCATCGTGCAGACGTTGGCCGTCGGCATCTGTTGCAAGCTGATTGTTCGCCCCGCCGGCAACAATCGGTACGTTTAGCAACGGAATTGAACTCGAACTCAATATCGCGCCCAGTGCACATGGCGCCAGGACGTCTGCTTTTTCCTGGAGGATCTGTTCCAGAGATACAGCCGTCGCCGCAAACTCGGAGACCGTTCTTGCAACCCGTGTTTCGTCAATATCCGCCACAAGCAGATTTGCGCCCGCCTCATGAAGCAGTTTGCACAGGTAGTGACCAACATTGCCGACGCCCTGCACGGCGACCGTCAGGCCGTCGACATTGTCGCGGCCCAGCTTTGTCTGGACCGCCGCTTCTATACCTTTGAATATTCCGTATGACGTTTTCGGCGACGGATCTCCTCCAGCCTGGCCTTCCTGCTGTACAAGCCCGGCAACATACCGCGTCTTGCGCGCGATCGTCTCCATGATATCGACGCTCATTCCGACATCTTCCGCGGTCACATAGCGACCACCCAGCGAGTCGACAAACTCGCCGTATTTTTCGTAAAGCGCATCGCTCGCCACGAATTCATCGGTACGAATGATCACCGCCTTGCCGCCCCCGAATCTGAGGCCGGCCATGGCGTTCTTGTAGCTCATCCCCTGGGAAAGGCGCAGTGCGTCGTGCAAGGCTTCGGCATCGTCCGCATAAGACCATAGTCGCGTACCACCGGCAGCTGGCCCGAGTGCCGTCGAGTGTATGGCGATGATGGCTTGCAGGCCGGTGTCGGCATCGTGGCAGAAAACAACGCGCTCGTGCGCGTCGAACGCGGAATCACTAAATACGGCCATTAGGCACCCTTAAGCGGCAATTCGCCAATTAGTTTCTGGCGGAACTTGCCGCCGTGGCGCGCGGATTCTAGCACCCATGACCCGTAACGTCATATGCGGAATCAGTTAATGCCCGTGCCGCCGGGCGGATCTCAGAACTGGACGTTGACGGCTTTGCAGAGAAACTGCATATAGGGGGTCGCGGCACGGAAAGCCGTTTCCACCTTTTGTTGAAAACGAGGATTGAGCGCATCTTCGTGCGACATATTTTTCACGGCGATAAAGTCTTTGCGCTTGATATCGTCGATCATGACATGATCTTTGGCAAAGCCGCGCGGCGGGCGACTCAATGTCTCGCCGCCAAGACTGAAATGGCGGCTAAACGTCTTGTCATCGCGTACCTGCTCCCACTCTTTCGGCTTGTCAGATATACGCTCACGAATTCCGCGCAGTGCGTCTGATGCCGGTCGCCACATCCCGGCGCCCAGAAATACCTCGTCGGGATCAATGTGCAAATAGTATCCCGGTGCGTGCACGTCGCGCGCCTGTTCATGCCTGAACTGAATGCCGATGTTGGTTTTGTACGGCGTCTTGTTTTTCGAAAACCGGGTATCACGATAGACACGCATTAATGAGCCACCCATACGTTTCGGTATCGCAGTAAAATGCGGCGCGATCTCCGCCAGTGGATCGTGCATCGACTGGATAAAATTCAGAGCAACATCCAGGACCTGCTCCTCATAGCGACTCTTGTTCTCTTTGAACCAGTCACGATTGTTATTGTTTTTGAGCTCAGTCAGGAAGGCGACCGACTCCGGTGTAAATCGCGCGTATCTGCCCGCCATTTTTGTGCACTCCGGTGGTTCAGGTTGTCTCGCTATTTTTTGGATTCGGGAACATGTCCGACTCATCTTCGCCTTCACGCGGTGCAAGGCACACGAAGTCTTTCTCTACCAGGATTTTCAACTGGTCTCCGTCGTCCAGGTTCTGTTCAGAAACGATAGACACCTGCTCGGACTCAGCCCACTGCACCACGTCCAGTCGCGGGATCCGGACAGTCAGCACATTATTCGAAATATGCGCTTCCGGTTTGACCGTTGCGGGTGAGCTTTCGAAAACGTATTCAAATGAATTATTTCCACCAAACCGGACGCAGCCGCGCACCAGGCCTTCACCTTTTGCTGTGGCAACCTCGGTTTGCGTCAGGCGCAAGCGAATCGAATTGTCGCGAATACGGAGTTTCAACAGGGCGATCTCAATAGCAGTTTGCGGTCGTAATTAAATCATGGTTGCCGCGGCAAGAGTAGCGCCAGCGTAAAACTAAAGATCGCGGATGGCAGCGTCTTACCTGCTATTCTGCGCCGCCCGGACGCACGGACCTCTGAGTTGATTACGGACCCCGATTTCTACCTTGTGGCTGTTCCCGCCGTCTTCCTCTACGGCGTTGCCAAAGGCGGATTTGCGGGCGGCCTCGGCGTGGCGGCGGTGCCATTGATGGCATTGGTTGTTTCTCCGGTGCAGGCGGCCGCAATTTTGTTGCCTGTTCTCTGCGTCATGGACCTGGTGGCGCTGTGGAAATATCGGGGTCGGTGGGTGTGGTCAGAATTAACCCTGCTGATCCCGGCTTCTTTACTGGGGCTTGGTGTTGGAACCCTGGTATTCAGCCAGATGAGCCCTGCAGTTATTCGCCTCATGCTGGGAACGATCGCCATCGCGTTTACAATGCATCACTGGTTCCAGCGACGTCTCTCAGGAAATTTTCCTCAGAATAATTTTGGCCCAATTGCTGCAATCCTGGCGGGTGCAACGTCTGGGTTTACAAGCTTCGTCGCCCACGCAGGGGGCCCTCCGTTAGGCATGTATCTGCTGCGCAGAGGGCTGAACAAAACAGCGTTTGTGGCAACGACAGCGGTTTTTTTTACGGCAGCGAATTACTTGAAACTCATTCCCTATGCATGGCTGGGACAGCTTGATGCCGGCAACCTGAAAACATCGTTCGTTCTGATGTTCCTGGCCCCGCCGTCGATTCTGGCCGGATACTGGCTGCATACACGTGTTTCCGAAGTGTTTTTTTTCAGGGTCGTTTACGCAAGCCTGCTTGTCGTTGGCGTCAAGCTGGTATGGGACGGACTGTATGGCCTATAGCGAATCCAGAAGTGACTGAACCTGCTGCACATCGGGATATCGCTGTGCCAGACCTGCCGCAACCTCACGTGCAGCCGCAGTTTCTCCCTGGTCTCTCAATATAGTTGCCAGGGCCCAATGGATGTCAAAGTCCGCAGGAAATCGATCTTTAACGTCAGATAACAACTTCGTTGCTGCGTCGGGCTGTCCCAGAGAATTGAGCGCAACCGCATAGACATAGGCATAACGAGCGTTGTCCGGGCCCGCGTTAACGGCTAGCCTGAGCTCCTCCAGACCTTCTTCCTGACGATCGCTGCGCACCAACAGCAGACCCAACGAATGATGTATATCGGCGGCTCCCCTGCCGAGGTCCAATCCTTCGCGCAGGAGCGCCTCAGCTTCACCATCGCGATTCAGGCGGCGATAGTGATCCGCAAAGTTGATTCGAGCAAACACAGAATCCGGCCCAATACGTAGCGCGGTCTGAAACGCCGCTTCGGCCTCGGTCTCTTTACCGGCGTCACCGTAGAGGCTGCCCAGGTTCGCGTGCGCTTCCGGTCGCTCCGCAACTGCCATAAGCGCGTCTACATGTTCGACCTCGGCCGCTGCGAAATCACGTTGGTACAGCGGCGGCAGCAACGATCGCAGCGGAGAGACCAGTCGTACAGCTTCGATGCGAACGGCCCTTAGCGAATCCGCGAGCAGCGGCGCGGCCCATTCCGCCCGTACTTCCGGCGGGAGTCCGGACATTGCACGCAATGCCCCTATTCTTACAAACGGGTCACCATTGCCGAGGCCCGTCCGAATGGTCGCAGCTAACTCCTGCGATATCGGTGGTCGCAACTCCGCGAATGCCGTGCCTCGCGCAATGCCGGGATTCGCACTATCGTCGATAACGGCGAGGAGTTGCGCATTGGCATCCGGTTCGCCGGTGCGGGCGGCATGTAACGCAAATCCGTAGTGATCACGGTCGGCGTTTCCATACCAGGCGGTCAAAGCAGCGCTGGCCCAATCCGCGTCCTGTTCGATATGGCACTGATTGCAGGCGTTCGGAGCACCGGTCACCATGGAAAGGTCCGGGCGTGGCAGTCGAAAACTATGGTCGCGACGACCATCGACGACCATGTAGTCGCGCGAGGTCATATGACAATCAACGCAACCGACTGTATCGGCAACATGACGGTGATGCTCCGTACTTGAAAATTTTTCGGGCAAGTGACAGGTCGAACATATCGTGTTCGGATCAGACCCGGTGCGAAGAGCGCCACTGTGGGGCTCGTGGCAATCACTGCAACTGACGCCAGCCTGGTACATACGGCTCTGCAGAAATGATCCGTACACATACACTTCTTCACGAATCTGCCCGTCCGCGAAATACAGATTGTCATCGAGCAGAGCAGGCGCATGCGTATCGAGCAACGAGTGGCCAAACGCATATTCGGCGTCGATAATCCCGCGCCTCGCATGGCAGCGGCCACATGCTTCCGGCTGTTGCGGAGGCCGCATCCGCAGTTCGCTGCGCACCGCAATGCCGGTTGCAGGATTCATTTGCCAGACTGCGCGACCGGCATCATCGAGATTGACGACCAATCCATGCTGGCTATCAAACTGATTGACCGCAGCCTGCTCGGCATGCGCCGAGGACGGGCCATGACAGGCCTCGCAGCCCACGTTAATTTCGAACCAGCTCGTGTCAAATGAATCGCTGGCAACGTCATAGTTCTTGACGAGATTCGTCGAGTGACACTCCGCGCACATGTAATTCCAGTTTTGCTCGCGACCGGTCCAGTGCAGCTCGTCGCCACTCTCGATCGGCTCATCCGGATAAATGTGGTACCAGCGTTGTCCACCGGCATCTGCAGCTCGGGTGTCCCATGCCAATGGTAACGTTTGCAGGCGCCCGTCCGGAAATTCAATCAGGTACTGCTGCAGTGGCTCGACGCCGAAGGTGTAGGAAACCAGGAACTCCTCCATACCACCGTCCGCATTGTCGGTAAGCACAAAGAACCTGTCGTCGCGCCTGAAGAATCGGCTCGTCGTGTCGAAATGCGTGAATTCAATGTCAGAGAAGTCACCGAGCACGGTGTCAGGGGTCGCATGCTGCATGGCCACTGCGTGATCCGATCCCTGCCACAACGCATACTCGTCCGCGTGGCAGTCGCGGCAAGACTCGGACCCATGGTACGTGGCCGGTGTATTTGAAAGGGCCCGCGGAGATTCTTCTGCCGGAGAACAGGCTGTTACCAAAAAAGCAGCGCACAGAATCAATCGGCGCAAAGACGTTACCGCAACATCTGACACAAATATTGCGAACCTGGCGGACTGCATTTCTGTGCTTCCTTTCAATAATCTCCGCAGAGACACTATGCAGCTGCCCTTTGCAGTTCCAGTCTATCGACCCGGCTTGCGCAGATCGTCGTCAAACTGCTACAAACAATGACTATTCGGCGATTACGTTTTCCGCCTGCGGACCCTTCTGGCCCTGGGTCACTTCCATGGATACTTTCTGTCCCTCTTTGAGAGTCTTGAAGCCTTCCATTTGAATCGTGCTGTGATGAACAAAAACATCTTGCCCACCTTCGCGCTCGATAAAGCCAAATC
>JBPCYD010000106.1:0-24630 GCA_051007895.1 Woeseiaceae bacterium | reverse complement strand
GTCCAGCGAACCGCGGAGGGTCGCCAGATCGCCGAGTTACCGGCCGAAACACGTACCGGTGAAGCCACCGATGTGGCGGCGATGATTACGGCGATCGAGGCAGAAGTCTGTAGCGAAGCCCGCATGTCTGCACTCCGCAACGAGTGGCAGATCAAATCCCGTGCGGTTCCTGTAATTGGCATTACCGGCACCGGCGGCGCCGGAAAAAGCAGTGTAACGGACGAGATTCTCAACCGGTTTCTTGCCTGTTACCCCACCATTAAAGTGGCGGTGTTAGCCGTGGATCCAACGCGCCGGCGTACTGGCGGTGCCTTACTTGGCGATAGAATTCGGATGAATTCGCTGCGCTCAGAGCGGGTCTACATGCGGTCAATCGCAACGCGACGCCAGCATCTGGCGACTAGCAAAGTCCTTGCGGATCAGATTCTGTTTTTGAAGTCGCTGGACTTCGATTTGATCATTGTCGAAACCGCGGGTATCGGGCAAAGCGACAGCGAAATCGTTGACCTGGTTGATTACTCTGTTTACGTGATGACGAGTGAGTACGGCGCGGCCAGCCAGCTCGAAAAGATCGATATGCTCGATTTCGCGGACCTCGTTGTGCTTAACAAATATGACAAGCGTGGCGCCGAAGACGCCTTGCGAGACATACGTAAGCAGTGGAAACGCAATCATGTCGAGTTTAATATCGACGACGCTGACATTCCCGTTTATCCGACAATAGCCAGCCAGTTCAACGATCCCGGAATCAGCTGGATGTTTGTTGAACTCTGCCGGCGCCTGGTTGAAAAACTCGAGCTCGATCCAGACGCATGGACGCCTGATATCGATGTTTCGGAAAAAGAGCCTCGCGCAAGCGTTCTGATACCGGGTAATCGCATTCGTTACCTTGCAGAGATAAGTGATCAAGGTCGTGCGATAAATGCAGATCTGCAGCGCCAGGCCGAGGCGGCCAGCCAACTACAGCATATCCATGCCGCACTTAAGGCACTCGCTGATCCGGTCCTGCCCGAACCGCTCAGCGCATTCAGCCCCGAGGCTCTTGTGGACCACGACGATCAATCGGTTCTCGTATTGCGACAGCACTACCAGGAAGCCTTGAGCACACTGAGCACCGAGGCAATTGCGCTGCTCAAAGACTGGCCCGCTCGCCGCGACGCCGTGCGCAGCGAAGAATATCGCTACCAGGTTCGGGGCAAAGACGTAACGGGTGCCAACTTTCGCGAGTCGCTGAGTCACCAGAAGATTCCGAAGATTGCGGTACCGGAATTCTCGGATTGGGGCGAGCGGCTAAAATTCCTCATGAAGGAAAACCTGCCGGGCGCGTACCCTTTCACGGCCGGCGTTTATCCCTATCGACGCCTTGGCGAAGATCCCATTCGAATGTTTGCGGGCGAGGGCACGCCCGAGCAAACCAATATCCGTTTTCACTACCTGTCACAGGGGCAGGAGACTGCGCGCCTCTCAACAGCTTTCGATTCGGTGACCCTGTATGGTGAAGATCCTCATGAGCGACCCGACATCTACGGGAAAGTGGGTAATTCGGGCGTGTCGATAGCCTCGGTCGACGACATGAAGAAGCTCTACTCAGGCTTCGATCTTTGCGAATCAACCACCTCCGTTTCGATGACCATTAACGGCCCTGCACCGATGATCCTGGCATTTTTCATGAATGCCGCTATCGACCAGCAGGTTGAGAAACATCTGAGGAAAAGCGGCGGCTGGGAGGCAGCGAGCAAGCGGATTGATACTCATTTCGCAGACCGGCCGCGTCCCCGGTATGTCGGAGATCTGCCGCCCGGCAATGACGGACTGGGTCTCGGACTTCTCGGCATCTCCGGCGACAGGCTTGTCGATGCCCAGACCTACGAGAAAATTCGCGAGCATACCTTCGCGTCCGTGCGCGGCACGGTACAGGCAGACATTCTGAAGGAAGACCAGGCACAAAATACCTGCATCTTTTCGACCGAATTTGCGATGAAAATGATGGGCGACGTTCAGCAGTTCTTTATCGATCACAATGTTCGCAATTACTACAGCGTATCAATCAGCGGATATCACATTGCTGAAGCCGGGGCGAACCCGATCAGTCAACTGGCCTTTACGTTATCCAACGGTTTTACCATCGTTGAGTACTACCTGGCACGCGGCATGGATATCAATGAATTTGCGCCCAACCTGAGTTTCTTCTTTTCGAACGGGATGGATCCGGAATATTCAGTGATAGGACGGGTGGCGCGTCGCATCTGGGCGCGGGCAATGCGAGAGCGTTATGGTGCCGGCTCACGTAGCCAGATGCTTAAGTACCATGTGCAAACATCCGGCCGCAGCCTGCATGCACAAGAGATAAGTTTCAACGATATACGCACGACGCTGCAGGCACTGTACGCACTATTCGATAACTGTAACAGTCTGCATACCAATGCGTTTGACGAAGCAGTAACCACGCCGACCGAGCACTCCGTTCGACGCGCGGTCGCTATCCAGATGATCATTTCCCGCGAACTGGGTCTCAACTACTGTGAAAACCCGTGGCAGGGATCGTTCATTATTGACGAGCTGACCGACCTCGTCGAAGAGGCCGTTTACCAGGAATTCGACCGGATTTCGGAGCGCGGTGGTGTGCTTGGTGCCATGGATACAATGTATCAGCGTGGCAAGATTCAGGAGGAAAGCCTTTATTACGAGAGCAAGAAACACGATGGCTCCTATCCATTGATCGGCGTAAATACGTTCCTCCCGGAAAGCGGCCATGAAGATGAAGTGCACGAGCTCGAATTGATTCGTTCCAGCGATGCAGAGAAGGATAACCAGATTCGGCACGTCCGAGATTTTCACAGTTTGCACAGCCAGGACGCGACCGACGCGATTTCGTCGCTTAAGCAAGTTGCTCGATCGCGTGGCAATGTGTTCGAGGAACTTATCACGACGGTTAAGTCGAATTCCCTGGGCCAGATTTCAGCCGCGCTCTATGAGGTTGGCGGCGAATACAGAAGGAATATGTAACGTCGCTCGCCAAGCAGCCGCCTCTGACGCGCCTCTCGATCTGCGGTAAGCTTTGGGCAAAACAATTCGGATACGACCGTGGTCATTAACGCCAGAACCAAATCATTGTTTATATTCCCTGCCGTCGGCATTGTAACCGTGCTCCTGGTGGTCTCGATTCTGCAGGCGATTTTCGACTGGAATCAGCGGACTGCATGGATAGGCGCCGCAATTGCGTCGTTGCCTTTACCGATTCTTATGGCTCGCCTGATGTTTTCGCGCGTTGAAAGGACCAGCGACAACCTGCCAAGCTTTCTGCTATTGGCCGGTGCCGGTTTTATCGTTGCTATCTGGCAGCAATTCGTCGAGTTCCGGTCCGGATGGCAGCCGACAGCAATTGCAGGCAGCGCCGCGCTGATCTTCGTGCTCTACGTTTTCTGGTACTCGCGATTCGATCGCATAGCCAGCGGTCAACTTTCGGTGGGCAGCAAATTGCCCGACTTCGAATTGTCTGACAGCGAAGGTAAACAGTTCAGTTCCGAGTCTCTCGGTGGTTCTCCCGCGGTTTTATTATTCTATCGCGGGAACTGGTGCCCACTGTGTATGGCGCAAATCACCGAGATTGCCGAGCGTTACAGGGATCTCGAAGCACTCGGAATCAATGTCGTTCTGATCAGCCCGCAACCCGATGCATCGAGCCGTCACCTGGCAACACTGCACGATGTGCCGTTCAGGTTTCTTGTTGACGTGGGCAACCAACTCGCTGAATCGCTGGACATTGGCGTTAAGCATGGCGTACCGGTTGGCATGCCCGGCGGCTATGCGGCAGACACCGTCATGCCAACGCTGATTGTCACCAACGCGAACGGCACTATCGTTTTCTCGGATCAGACTGACAACTACCGCGTGCGACCGGAACCGGACGTCTATTTGGCCATTTTGCGCCGTTCGGGGGCCGTGCCGTCAGGTACCGAAACTGCAGGAGCGCAATCCTAATGGCGGACAAAATTCCAGGCGAAATTATTGATACGCCGACGCTGTACGAGGGCACCTATCTCGAATTTCTTGGCTTCAAGCTGGTTACCTGGAAGAGTGGCTATGCGAAACTGGAAATGCCGGTCCGTGCCGAACATCGCAACACCGTTGGTTATCTGCATGGCGGGGTCATCGCGTCGCTCCTCGACATTGCGGGAGCTGTGGCGGGCAGTCATGGTGCATCACATGAGATCGTGTCTGTAACCATCAATCTCAACTGCAGCTACATGGCGCCGCACCAGGCTGACACCGCAATCGCCGAAGGCGAATTAATAAGAACTACGACTTCACTTTTCTTCGCCGAATCCAGGCTTCTCGATCCGGAAAACAATCGCCTCTGCGCCACCGCAACCGGCACCTATAAACCAAAACCACGCGAGTGATCGTCCAGACGTTCCTCGCGGTGCCGAAAGGGATAAAAAAAAGATGGACCAATTCAACCTCGACAACAGAGTCGCGCTAGTCACGGGCGCAGGAACCGGCTTGGGCCGACAGTTTGCGGAGACGCTTGCGCAGGCAGGTGCAAAAGTTGCGCTGGCCGCTCGTCGACGCGAAAAACTCGATGAGACGGCGGAAATTATTCGTGGGCGCGGTGGAACGGCGGTTTGTCTCGAACTCGATGTGACGGATTCGCTCTCAATCACGAACTGTATTCGTGAAACGGAAAGTGAGTTGGGCGCACCCGACATCCTGGTCAACAATGCCGGTATTGCTCGCCAGGCATTTCTTTCCGAAATGAGCGAGCAAGACTGGGACGCCGTACTCGATACGAATCTGAAGGGTGTGTTCCTGATGGCCCAGGCGGCGGCAAATTCGATGATCAAAGCTGACAGGCATGGTTCGATCATCAACATTGCATCGATCCTCGGCATACGGGTCAGCAAAGCGCTTGGCTCGTATATCGCGGCCAAAGCGGGCGTTATTCAGCTAACCAAAGCGATGGCACTTGAGTGGTCGCGCAACAGCATCCGTGTAAACGCATTGGCGCCGGGTTATTTCGTTACCGAAATTAACGAACATCAATTCGACGAAGCCGCGCACCAGAAGATGAAACATACGGTCCCTCTTGGGCGTGTCGGCGAGTTGTCGGAAATCTCAGGGCCGCTGTTGTTGCTGGCATCAGATGCAGGTAACTATATGACCGGTAGTATCGTTACTGTCGACGGCGGCCATCTTTGCGGCAGTCTCTAGCAAACACCTGCACCATCTGATCGGATAACTGTGATTGAAGAAGTATGTAAATCCGTTGTGGACGCGATTGGTAGTACGCCGCTGGTCGACTTGTCGCGTATTACCAGTGACCTGGACGGGACCATCCTGCTCAAGCTCGAATATATGAATCCCGGCCATTCCAAGAAAGATCGCGCGGCTCTGCGAATCATTGAGGAGGCGGAAGAGACGGGCGCGCTCAATCCAGGTCGAACGGTGCTCGAACTTACCAGTGGCAATATGGGTGCCGGCCTGGCAATCGTTTGTACGCTGAAGGGCTATCCTTTCGTCGCCGTCATGTCGACGGGTAATTCAACGGAACGCGTGCGGATGATGCGGGCGCTGGGCGCGGAAGTGATTCTTGTAGAGCAGTGCAAGGAATCGCGTCCGGGTGAAGTCAGTGGCGACGATTTGAAGTTGGTCGATGAGGAAGCGGCACGCCTGACCCTCGAGCGCGGTGCGTTCAGGGCAGACCAGTTCGACCACCACGGCAATCGCGCAGCACACTACGCGGGTACTGCAAGAGAAATATGGGCGCAAAGCAATGGGTCCGTTACGGCGTTTTGCGACTTTGCGGGATCCGGCGGCACATTCGCCGGCTGTACGCAGTATTTCAAACAGCAGAACGCAGATATTCTGTGCTTTATAGTCGAACCGGACGGCGCAGCGGCATTGCGCGGCGAGCTAGTGACCAATCCTGATCATCCCATTCAGGGTGGCGGTTATTCGATGCCCGATCTGGCGCAATTGGATGGCATAGCGCCAGACGGATTCCTCACGGTATCGGCGGCCGACGCCGTCGCTGGCGCTCGCCGCCTGGCCAGGGAGGAGGGCATATTTGCGGGCTATTCGACTGGCGCAAATCTGGCGGCAGCTATGGGACTGTTGCGATGCCGACTGCCTGGCGCAACGATCGCGATCATTGCCTGCGATTCAGGGTTGAAATACCTGAGCACAGACTTGTGGGGCTAGCCGGCTATAGCTCCGGAAAACGATCAGGCGCAACGCGGTGCATTGTCGCCTGCTCATAGGCGTAAGCGAGTCCGAATAACAGGCCCTCTGTGTATGGGCGGCCCAATATTTGCAGCCCCGCCGGCAGCCCGCGATTGCTGTAGCCCATTGGCACGGAGACCGCGGGTAGCCCGGTCGCCGGTGCGACAAGTTGACTGTTATCGCCTTTGTAATCCTCTATGCCTGTTGCCAGGGGTGCAGGGGGGTTGGTCCAGCTCGGGTAGATAACCGCGTCAACCCCCGCGGCATCCATGGCGCGCACCGTATCGGAGAGAAACGCCTGGCGACCTTCGTGTAAAGAGAAGTCTGGGCAGGGTGGATCGAGATCACCTGGATGAACGTCCGCCGGATTGCCACCGAAAAATTCGAGCGACTCTTTGACGTACGGTGAGTATTCCCCGGTATCCAGGACATCGAGCACATCCTCAATCGGTGCATTCTCGCCAAGTGAAGCCAGGTATTGCGCCATATCGTAACGAAAACGCGCACAGAAATAGTCCCCCTCCAGGTGCGCGTCGAAATTGTCGATGGCGAAGTCGCTGACGATGACGGCACCAGCGGCATTGAGATCGGCAACGGCCTGCGTAAATACCTGCGTGATCTCTTCATCCGCATCTTCAGTGGAAACGAGTGCACCCAGGACGCCTATTTTCTTGCCCCGTAGCGCATTCTTATCGAGGAATTGCGTGTAGTCGTCCACATGGTGATCTTTCCCGGCGATGGTATAAGGATCGGCCGGGTCAAATGTCGAGACGACGTTAAATACTTTCGCGCCATCTGCAACCGTGCGAGTCATGGGTCCGGCAATATCGCGATCGAATGCTAACGGAATGACGCCGTCGCGACTGGTTAGTCCCAGGGTCGACCGAATGCCGAACAGGGCAAGATGCGACGCCGGGCCGCGAATCGAATTGCCAGTGTCCGATCCCATGCCGATCACCCCGAAACTGGCGGCGGTCCCGGATGCAGTACCGCCGCTCGATCCGGCCGGAACGCGCTCGAGGTCGTAGGCGTTCGCCGTCGTACCGTAAGAAGAACTCACGGTTACCCGCGGGCTGAATGCCCACTCTGCCATATTGGTTTTCGCAATTATGATTGCGTCTGCTGCACGCAACTGTCGTACCATGAATGCATCGTCCGGCGGCGTGCTTTGCTTTAAAGCGATCGAACCCCCGCTGGTTGGCATGTCACCGGTATCGAAATTGTCCTTCAGGAGCACCGGCACGCAGTAGAGCGAACCCAGCGTCTCATTGGCTGCCAGGCGCTGGTCAATGGATTCAGCTTTCGCTAAAGCGTTGGGGTTTACGAAAATGATGGCGTTCAGTCCGGACGACTGGTCGTACGCTTCAATACGCTGCAGATAACCGGCGACAATATCCAGGCAGCTTGATTGTCCACTGGAGATAGCCGACTGAACGTCTTCGATCGTCGCTTCCACAAAAGCAAAACTGGATTCCGGTGCCTCAGCCGTGCATGAGACCACGCCGGCCATAGCGACTACCGACAATGAAAGCGTCAACAACAGCGGCAATGAATGAGCCAGCCGATTCGGGGCGATTGATTGCATTTGGTTTTCCTGTGAACCCGTTTTTGTGTAGTGGCGCAGTGTGTCGCTAAGCGCGTGTTTTTGCACTGGTTTGCTGGCAATCAACCTTGTATAATCACTTGCTTGTCAACAGCAAGTATCTTTATTACGATATAAGATGCTGATTTACTTATAATTAGTACATTGTCCACAACAGCCTCAACCATTCCTGTCGGCGGTCGCACGCTCACCCAGGCCGAACGCACGGCGATCTCGGACCGCGCGATGCTGGATGCAGCAATCGATTTGATCCTAAAGACAGGGATCGAGAAGACCACCCTGGCAGCCATTGGAGAGCAGGCCGGCTACAGCAGAGGCTTGGCGACCTACCGGTTCGGTTCCAAGGCGGGCTTGTTCGATGCAGTTTGCAAATCGATATCCCACCGCTGGCTCGACTACCTTCGAGAAGACGTTGGCGACAAAATTGGTATCGAAGCGATGAGCGTGGCGCTCGACTCGTTTTTTACTTTTGTTACAGACTCGCCTGATGAGGCGCGGGTGTTGCAGATTCTATATTGTGGTGCGGCAAGCCCTGAATCCGAGTACCGCCAGACATCTGTATCAATTCATCAGCGCCAGCAGGACGACGTCGCGGAGTGGGTGCGCGCTGCACAGTCAGCGGGTTCTATTCGAACCGACGTCGATCCGCAAAGTATTGCGACACAATATATTGCCTATATCTCTGGTATGACCTACCTGTGGGTGATCAATCCCGCGTCGATCGATTTCCAGAAAGCAAACAACGACATGAAGCGGCAACTGGAAACGTCGTTGGCAACGAATGGCAGCAATGTTTAGCCGCACCACAAGGAACAACCAATGAGCAAATACGAAACGGTCCGCTACGCAATTGACGATTCAGTCGCGATCATTACGATCTATCGCCCTGACGCAATGAACTCGTTTAACAAGACCTTGCGTGCCGAGCTGTTCGCGGCGTGTCAGCGAGCTGCAGATGATGCATCAGTGCGAGCGGTCGTTCTGACGGGCGAAGGACGCTCTTTCAGTGCAGGCGCTGATCTGAAAGATGGACTTTATCCCGATGACAGCGTCGAGGTCATGCTGCAGACAGAGTATCGACCTTTGCTCGAGTGTATCTGGAATATGGACAAACCAGTTATTGCCGCAGTGGGTGGATCAGCTGCGGGAATTGGCATGTCGTTCGCATTGGTCTGCGACCTGCTGATCATGTCGGATAAGGCATTTCTACTGTCTCCGTTTACGACGATTTCGCTGGTTCCTGACGGCGGACTGAACTGGCTGCTCGTGCACCAGCTCGGTTATCGTCGTGCGTTTCAATTAAGCGTGGAATCCGAGCGCATCCCTGCGGAGCGCTGCCTTGAATTGGGGTTGGCGAACAAAGTTGTGCCGGCAGACGCGCTGCTGGATGAAGCAGTTTCTTGGGCGAAGACCCTGGCAGAACGTGCGCCTCTATCGATTGCCGCGACAAAACAAGCGATGCGTCATGCGACGTGCGGCTCGTGGGCCAGCACGTTCGACGTCGAAGCGCCATTGCAGCAACGACTACGCGGCAGCGCTGATAGTGCTGAGGGCGTTAGCGCATTCCTGGAAAAGCGGAAACCCGAATTCAAAGGCGAGTAACGGAGTCGCTCGTCAGATAGCCAAAGGATATTGAAAATGAAAAGACGAATTTTTGACGATGAACATGAAATGTTTCGGGATTCAGTGCGGAGCTTCTTGAAAAACGAGATTCAGCCCCACGGCGATAAATGGCAGGAGCAGGGCATTGTCGATCGCGATGCGTATCTGCAAGCCGGGGAACAGGGGCTGCTCCTGATGTGGGCGGATGAGGAATACGGCGGTGCAGGCGTTGCCGACTTTCGCTATGAACAGGTGCTCATCGAAGAAAACGCACGTTACGGCGATGCAGGATTTTTCGCTACTCTGCACAGTCGATTAGTCGGTCCCTACATCGGCGAGCTGGGTACGGATGAACAGAAAAAGCGGTGGTTGCCCAAGTGTATCAGTGGCGAATACGTTCTCGCGGTTGGCATAACAGAGCCAGGTGCGGGGAGCGACGTTGCCGGACTGAGAACGAAGGCAGAGGACAAAGGCGATCACTACTTGTTGAATGGTTCGAAGACATACATTTCCAATGGCATTCTCGCTGACTTGGTGGTCGTCGTCGCGAAAACTGACCCTGGCAGCGGTCACAGTGGTCTCAGCCTGTTTGTCGTAGAGCGCGGCATGGACGGATTCGAGCGTGGCGATAATCTGAAAAAAATGGGTCTCAAGAGCCAGGACACCGCTGAATTGTTTTTCAATAACGTGCAGGTGCCAAAGGAGAACCTGCTCGGCGAATGGAACAAGGGTTTCTATCACTTGATGCATTTCCTGGCTGAGGAACGTCTGCTGGGAGCCGTTGGCTATCTTGCTGCGGCCAATGCGGCATTCGATATTACGATGGAATACATCACCGAGCGCGAGGCATTCGGTCAGAAGATTGCCGACTTCCAGAATACACGTTTCAAGATGGCAGACATGCGCATGGAAATTGATGTCGCGCAAGCTTTTGTCGATCAATGTGTTATTGAACACAACGAAGGCAGTTTGAGTGCTGATGACGCGGCCAAAGCAAAGTTGTTTACAAGCGAGCTGGAAGGGCGGGTGATGGATGAGTGCGTCCAACTGCACGGCGGTGCGGGCTACATGGACGAATACCCGATCTGCCGGATGTACTTGAATGCACGCATTTCCAGGATTTACGCCGGCACGTCAGAAATTATGCGCGAGATCATCGCGCGCTCGGTGGGCCTCGATCCCAGGAAGAAAAACAGAAAATCCGTGAGGGCCGATCAAGCCGCCTGATTCGCGTCATTCGCTGTTAAACTGGCGACCGCCAACTAGTTTGAATCAGGGAGTTGTTATGCAAGTTGCATTTGTCGGCCTAGGCGTGATGGGTTATCCGATGGCCGGATATCTCGCTAAGGCCGGACACGATGTTGTGGTCTACAACCGTACGACGTCGAAGGCAGAGCAGTGGTGTATCGAATTCAATGGCAGCCGGGAATCGACACCCGCCGCCGCCGCGGACAACGCAGAGATCGTGTTTTGCTGTGTCGGTAACGACGACGACGTTCGAGACGTGATTCTCGGCGAAGATGGCGTGCTCAATGGTTTAGGCGGCGGCCGTATCATCGTTGATCACACGACAGCGTCCGCAGAAGTCGCACGGGAGGTTGCCGCGGCGGCACATGCACAACAGGCAGGCTTCCTGGATGCGCCATTGTCCGGGGGACAGGCCGGTGCGGAGAGTGGGCAGCTAACGATCATGGCGGGAGGTGACAGCGCGATCTTCGAGCAAGCCCGCCCGGTCATGGACAGCTACGCCAAAGCGATTACGCTGATAGGCCCGGTTGGTTCGGGCCAGCTGGCCAAAATGGTTAACCAAATCTGTATCGCCGGCGTGGTCCAGGGTTTGTCGGAGGCACTGCACTTTGCCAAGCGGGCAGATCTCGACACCGCAAAAGTGATCGAAGCGATTTCAAAAGGTGCAGCGCAATCCTGGCAAATGGAAAACCGCTGGGAATCCATGGTCAATGACGAGTTCGAGTTTGGTTTTGCCGTTGAATGGATGCGCAAAGATCTCGGTATCGCGATTGACGAGGCAGTCCGCAACGGCGCGCGTCTCGAAATGACCAGGCTTGTTGACTCATTCTACGAAGACGTACAAAAAATGGGTGGCAGCAGGTGGGATACATCGAGCCTAATCGCCCGACTCGAGCGAAAATCCACATAGTTCCGGCAATTCGCTGGCGCAATATTGTCAGTCGCCTGTCTGTCGACGATTTCAATTGGGGTATGCGCAGCGAAATCCAACGAACTCAATGGCGTTAGTCGCAACGTGACTGTCGCGCCATCGCGTACGGACATTAACCACTGAGCCGCCGAAACTGGCCCCGCGCACGGCGCGTCGTCCGGCCACATTGGCTTCCTGTTGTGGGGTCAACATCCCGCCAATGACCGGATTGGATTGAGGTCCGGCGGGATACCCGGGTTCCCAGGCATCATAGAGAAACTCCCAGACATTGCCGGCAAGGTCGTAGACTCCGTAATCGTTCGGCGGATAGGTGCCAACGTCAATCGCATTGCCGTGCGTGCTCGCCGAATAGTTGGCCCGATCCGGTGAGGGCAGCTCGTCGCCCCAGGGAAATTCCCGCGCGTCACCAGCGCGTGCGACATACTCCCACTCGGCTTCCGTCGGTAGTCTGCCGCCACGCCACCGACAGTAAGCCTGTGCTGCGGACCAGGTTACATTGACAACAGGGCGGTGTGCATCTTCTTGCGCATGCTGGTTGCCTGGCCAATGAAGCAGATACTGACCATTGTGTTGGCTGTCCGAGATCAGATTCTTCCGCCATTCAGGAACATCGACCAGGAATTCGAAATAGCGAGAGTTGGTAACCTCATAACGGTCAATGCCAAAATCGCTGATTGTGGTTTCATGACGCGGCACTTCGTTTTCAAATACGCCAGGAAAGTCCACGCCGTAGCGGCTTTTGAGCGCGGCTACGTCGCTACCGCTTGTCCCCATCCAGAAGGTTCCTCCCGGGATCGACACAGAATCGACATCTGCAGCTTCCTGCGAATATGCAGAGGTACAAAACATTGTGCCGACAATGACGAATGGCCAATTCAATTCAAGGAAACCTCATGCACTCCAATGTCGAAAATTTAAGGTAGGGAAACGTGGTCAGGTCATCATTTTGATGGCCGCGTATGGCACAAGGTTTAAAACGACTATCGTAAATCGGTATTGTTGAAAGACACGGAAGTGAGTCGCCCTGACTTCCTCGATCGAGATGCCGAAGATTCGTGCGATTAGATCGAACGGAAAGCCTGCCTTGTTCACGATCGCAGTAAGTCCGAGGATCAGCAAAATGAACCCGGCATTTATGACCGTACACCAGCCAAAAAAAGTCGCCAAAACATCCAAAGACATTTGTTCGCCCTCCTGATTCGGTTTTTCGCCAGCGATGATTTATCACGAAATGCTTAAGCTATGCCAAAGCAACTCTAGCACCTAAGCGGGCTGCACCGGGAGGTCGGTCGGCGACGAATCCGTGAATCTGGTACAGCTAGCGCGCCAGTGGCTGATGCCACCGGAGTGGAGGCGATCCTGTAACACTCGGCCGGGGCACAAAACCGGAATCAAAAGTTGAAATACTCGTCTGGGCGGCCAGCGTTCACGTACGTATCGTTATCAACTGAACGCGCCTTACTTTTAGACTGGTCGGACCAGTTACGGTACCAGTTGAGTTCCGTAATCCATTCGCCAGCGACCTCGCGCACACGCTTGTCCGTGTCGGCCAAAGCCTGCTCGATGAGTCTTTTCGGTTCCTTTCCGCCAATCTCTCCGAGTGCGTCGATCGCAGTTATACGCACACTTGCCTCTGGATCGGTAAGCACAATTCTGAGCGCCGCAATCGATTCATTTCCACCTATATCGGCAAGAGACTCAACTGCCGCTTTGCGTACATTGTGGCTCGGATCCAGAAGGCCCATTCGCAGCAATTCGATGCTCGGCTCTCCGCCATACTCGCCGAGACTGAACATAGCCTCTTCACGATCGACATCAACGCCAGAGTTTGCAAGTCGTTGATAGTCATACCACTCAGTGTCCTGGGTAGTATTGCTCGTGGGTGCTGGCAAGCTCGACCAACCGTCTGCTGCGCCGCGAGGTCTAACGGCGAAAACCCACAGGTGGCTGCGTGCAGTCGCAGGTTCATCATACTTCTCGCCCGGCACAATCAGCAGGTAACTCTCATCGCGCAAAATATGAGCAACTGCATCTGCCAGGCTTGACGAGTCTATGCTTACCGAAACTCGGCTCTCGAGTGATGTACCGGAGTGAATGACCAGGCCCGCTTCCCTGGTGAGCGATTCCAGGATGCGACGAATACTCGTTTTCTCCGCTTCAACTGTGATCGCCTTTTCGCTGACCAATACAGTGACGTTCTCTTCGGCAAACACCGGGAAGAGGAAAAACGTGAAGCCTGCCAGAAGGCAGGCTCCACGTGATGCCAGAGTTGTCAGCATTCCTATGCGTGGCGGGGGTATACGGTGCATAGCTATTCCCGAACAAAACAACTCTCGACAGCGGTTTGATTGAAACTTTCCTCTCGCGCCAGCACTTCATATTTGAACTCAGTTCCAAGGTCAGTGAATTCTTGCGGAAGTGAAACGGAGTTTACGTCGGGCGGTAGTTGCATAGTGAACAGCGCATCAATCTCATCGTTCAGAACTTCTACAACAACTTCGTAATTGTTGATCTCGACCGGGACCGGCGGCTGAACGCTGGCACCACCGCCATTGACGTCAGGATGTGACATGGTGACTTCAGGCCACGTTATTACGATGGGCGCTGAAACTACAGTCGTGCTCGCGTCCTCGCAGTCCTGATCCAAGGCGATACCGTTTACCACGGGCTCTGGCGGTGCCGGCATGACATGCGTCAGTTCCGCATCACTTTCCAGTTCCTGCCAGTCGAGCGTTCGCCCACTGATTTCGTATTCACCCTCCGGAAACCGGCGGAAAAAGCGCGCGGGCGGCAGCTCATCGAAGGTTGGCTCGGCACTCTCGAAAAAGATTTCAGTCAGCCCTTGTCGCCGCAGCCGGCCTTTAACCCTTACATTGAGCATCGTCCGTTCGTAGGGATCTTCGATTTTAAGTGAGTTCCATTCATCACCGTCGATCAATGCATGGATTCCCAGGTCGCCGTCCGTGTTGTTCAATTCAAAGAAAATCTCGGCCTCGGCGTACGGTATTTCGTCGTCATAGTCGTCCTCATCAGCCCAGGTTGGCAGTGACAGGCCCATCAATGCGGCACCTGACATGCCAGCCACGGTCATTTTTATGTTGTGACGTATTTCGTCCATCGTATTCTCCGCGTGTTTAGGTCAATCCGTTTAAATTGGCAATCGCGCTGCAACGTCGTGTCTCTATAGACGGGCATGGATGTGGAAATCGGTCGAGGTCAAATCCAGGGCGCTATGGCGGAGCTCCTCTGCAGACGCTTAATGCGCTATAGTTCCATCCGTCACAGGGGTGGCCATACCGGCCTGAGATCCTTGGTGCGAAAAGACAGCCGCGCCGCAATGGGAACCCTAGAACCTGAACCGGGTAATGCCGGCGTAGGAAGAGGATTTTCAAATGCCATCTAAGAATTTCCGGATACGGCTATTTTCGGTCGCTTTGGTTTGTTCCCTGTCCCTGAACGCGGTCGCGCAGCAACAGGACGCCATTTCAGAAATCGTTGTCAGGGCGGACTACCGTGGCTTGTCCGTCGCGGAGGCCCCCGCCAGCATCACTGTTCTCGATGCGGCAACTATCAACGAGTTGGCAGTGCAGCACTTCGAGGAACTCATTGGGAGTTTGCCCAACCTGAATTGGTCGGGCGATGGGCATCGCGCCAAATACCTGCAGATTCGCGGCGTGGGCGAATTGGCTCAGTACCAGGGAGCTCCGAACCCGTCGGTCGGGTTTGTCGTGGATGACATTGATTTCAGTGGCATCGGCGGCATCGCCACCCTGTTCGATATAGATCGAATCGAGGTGCTGCGTGGTCCGCAGGGCACGCGCTACGGTTCGAACGCGCTGGCAGGCCTCATCTATATGCAAAGTACAGATCCGGGCGACGTTTTTTCAGGGCGTCTTAATCTGCTCGTCGGCGACGACGATGCTCTAGGTGGCGGGATTGCTTTAGGCGGTCCTCTCGGCGAAACGGCCGGCTACCGCCTAAGCGCGCATCACTATGAAAGCAACGGATTTCGGGCGAATCCCTATCTCGGACGTGATGATACTAACGGCAGGGACGAGACGTCTTTTCGCGCTCGACTAAACTGGACAGCCGGCAATAACTGGTCGTTCAAATTGACGGGCATGTTGAGCGATGTAGACGATGGCTACGACGCGTTTGCCATCGACAACAGCCTTACGGTTCTTTCCGATAGACCCGGCAAGGACGCCCAGCGCAGCCTTGGCGCATCGTTCAACATCGACTGGGATGGCAGCAGCCACTTCCGGATTACGTCAGTGTCGTCCATTGTCGATTCCGATATCGATTTCTCGTTTGACGCCGATTGGGGCAACGATGATGCGTGGTCACCAATTACATACGATTTTATCTCGTTAAACGATCGTCAACGATTGGCGCTGAATCGCGAGATACGTTTTATATCCAAAGAAGGCGGGCGGCTCTTCAATAGCACGACGGACTGGATCCTGGGGTTCTATGTCAACAAACTCGACGAAGACCTGACGACCATAAACCAGGGAGAGTATTTCGACCCGGGATTCAGTTTCGCCGATTCGCTTGATGATCGGCTAAGCAGTGAGTTCGAGGCATTCAGTACCGCGGTTTTCGGTCAGCTTGAATACCCCGTGGGTGAGACAGGAAAATTGACACTTGGCGCTCGAGTCGAGCGGCGCGAAGTCGACTACACGGATTCGTCTGACCTCGATTTGCGGCCGTCTGAGAACATGGTCGGCGGCGAGCTTTCATACTCGCACATATTCAACGACAGGATGACTGGTTTCGCCACTCTGGCACGCGGCTACAAAGCGGGCGGCTTCAATCTGGGATTTGTGCCTCCTGGACGACGTGAATTTGACGGGGAGTCGATGTGGCACGTCGAAGTTGGACTGAAATCGAGTTTTGCAGGCGACAGGTTGCTGTTAAGCGGCTCGCTATTTTATAGCGTACGAGACGATCAGCAGGTCGAAACGTCGTTCCAGGTAGATCCCAACGATCCTGCCTCATTCGTGTTCTTTACGGACAATGCCGCTCAGGGCCGCACTGTGGGCCTGGAGGCCGATCTCCGCTGGAATCCGAACGACAGCCTCGAAATCTATGCCAATCTGGGTTTGCTCAATGCGGAATTCGACGATTTCTTCACACCACAGGTCAGTATCGACGACCGGGATCAGGCGCACGCGCCGAACTACACTGCGGCGATTGGCGGTGTTTATCGACATAACTCTGGTGCGTTTGCGCGGATAGATGTTTCTGCGAAAGATGATTTCTACTTCGATGTATCGCATGACCAGAAATCGCAATCCTATTCTGTCACCAACGCACGAATCGGTTACGAAGCCGAGCGCTGGACGGTACAGCTATGGCTACGCAATGTATTTGATGAACACTATGCCGTGCGTGGGTTTTTCTTCGGCAACGAGCCGCCGAATTTTCCGCCGGCCCTTTATATTCGCCAGGGAGACCCGAGGCAGTTCGGGCTCACTTTTGACAGGAGGTTTTAGCATGCGCGTGGCGGTTGATATCAGTCTTTATCCACTTACCGAAGAGTTCATTCCCCCGATCGACGACGTCATCGCGCGTCTCAACAGTCACCCGTCACTTACGGTCCACACCAATCCCATGAGCACACAGGTCCGCGGAGAATATGATGATGTAATGTCGGTCCTCCAAAAGGAAATCCGTAAGACGTTTGATGAGAATCCCAAGGCCGTTTTCGCAATCAAGATACTGAACAATCCGTTGGAAGACTGAATCGGCATTATGGGCTCTGGCGCCAGCAATATTTGGGCCCAGCTCGCCGGTTGGTCAGCCGGCGAGATCACGGCGGTCGTTTTTGCCATTCTTTACCTGTTCCTCGCGATTCGCGAGAACATCTGGTGCTGGTTTTGTGCCGGGGTCAGTACCACTATTTATATCGGCGTGTATTTTGGCGCCAAGCTGTACATGGAGTCGTTGCTAAACGTCTTTTACCTGGTTATGGCGATTTATGGCTGGTATGTCTGGCGGTCCGGCGGCAGCGATTCCCACCTGCTGCCTGTCGTCAAATGGCCGATTCGCGTGCATCTGATTGCGATTGCGGCAATCGCGACGTGCGTTCTGGCAAGCGGGTACCTCCTGGACACCTACACCGACGCGGCTTTTCCCTATATTGATTCTGCAACGACATTTGCCGCCATCTGGGCAACTTTTCTCGTGGCGAGAAAGGTGCTGGAGAACTGGTGGTACTGGCTCGCAATCGATGCGGTTTCAGTTGTAATTTACTGGTCTCGTGGACTTGAGTTAACGTCCATCCTGTTTGTCGCCTATTTGGCAATGATTCCGTTCGGTTTGTTGAGCTGGACGAAATCCTGGCATCGGAATCAACAGAGTGTTACGTGATGAATGCAGTGGAGCAGATTCGTGATTCGTTAGTTTCAGTTTCGGGCTGGGATTTCGCGAGTGCAACGTTTACCGAGCTTCCAGGCGGCGTTACCAATCAAACATGGTTGGTCGAGTCAAAACCAGTGTCCTGCGTTGTGCGACTGAATTCGACCCACGCCGGCATCATAGATTTTGATCGAAAGTGCGAATTGTTGGCGCACGGGAATGCGGCCGAAATCGATATCGCACCCGAAATTATTCACTACGACAACGAAAACGGCATTCTTATCACGGAATACCTGCCCGGTCGCGTTTGGAGCGAGCAGGATCTTCTCAGTACGCGGAATATTGAAACCATTGCAGGAATTCTGCGTCGTGTGCACAAACTTCCGGCTTGCGGCACAGCGCTCGATCTGGCGAGTGCCGCGACACAGTATGAGCGGCACCTGCAAAAGCGGGAAGGTTTGCATGCGTTCGCCTTGCGATGCGTCGAGATTGTCGACAACCTATCGGTGGAGAGCGCGAAAGTATGTTGTCACAACGATATCGTTGCCGCCAATTTCGTCGGTGACGAGTTGCCGAAGCTGATCGATTGGGAATACGCCGGGGACAACGACCCGTTCTTCGACCTGGCCTCTCTCATTGGGTACCACGGTCTGCAGCCCGAAATGGCGGGAATCCTGTTGAGTGCCTACACGGGCCGGCAGTCAAGCGAGGACCGCGAATCCCTCGACATCCAGGTCAGAATCTATGACGCAATCCAATGGTTGTGGCTGGCCGTGCGCCAGTTGGATAAACCCAGCAAGGAACGCTTCGCAATGCTCGAGGAAATTCAACAAAGAATCCAGTAACGACTCACCAGCTGTTTCTCAGCTCGCGTAATTTCAAAAAAACATCTCTTGGCGTCGGATTCTCGCCAAGCTCGGGAAATTGTTCTGCCAGGCGATTAACAACAGTCGTGTTCTGCAATCGGAAAAACGTGTTTACGTCCTTTTCCAGTGTGAGTGTTGTCACCAGGGCATCGTCAGGATCCTGATCCTTATAGTCAGCAAGCAGTTGCGTTGCAGCCTTATTGTCGGGTTCACGATCCAGCGTGAATTCGAGATTATTCACGAGGTAATCATGGCCCGGATACAGCAGGGTGTTCTGGTCCAGCTTTTCGAGCTGACTGGTAAAGGTGTCATACAACTCGCTCGGGTGCCCGCCATTGTGGCAGTTGCCGGCACCGGCATTAAACAGTGTGTCGCCACTAAAGAGCGCGGGTTGGTCGGTATGTGATAACAGGCAAATATGGCTCATCGTGTGGCCGGGTGTGTCGAGGCATTCCAGTTCAACCGTTTTTCCAACAGTTATGATGTCACCAGCGCCAACACCCCGATCAATATTGCGAATGCGGCCTTTAGCCCCGGCATGGGCAATGACCGTTGCGCCTGTAGCGGCAACCATTGCCTTGTTACCACCCGTATGGTCGGGATGCTCGTGCGTATTCAGGATTTGCGTAATTGTCCAGTCGTTTTTTCTGGCGACGGCAAGACTCTTCTCATAGTCGAGTGGGTCAATCGCAAGTGCCTCTCCCGACTCCGGACAGGCAATCAGGTAATTGAAATTGCGCAGGGAATTTCCAACCCAGATTTGCTCAACAATCATCACGTACCTCAGTTAAGACATTCGGCGCTGTCAGGATCCGCGCATTGCTCATAGACAAGCTCGCCACCAATCCATGTCTGAATAATTTCAATATCGTCAATTTCCGACTCCGGAATTTCGAAGAAGTCCCGATCCACGACGATAAAGTCGGCCCACTTGCCCGGCTCGAGGCTGCCCAGCCGGTCTTCCTGAAGCGCGGCGAAGGCTGCGCCAAGCGTGAAAGAATGCAGGGTTTCCTCGCGGGTCAGCGCTTCTTCCATTTGCCAGCCGTCAGCAGGCAGCCCGGCGCGACTCTTTCTGACAACGGACGCATACATGCCGTGCATAGGGTTCGCGAGCTCAACAGGAAAGTCAGAACCATTTGCAATGATTGCGCCGGAATCCAGTAATTTTCGCCATGCGTAAGCGCCCTCAAGACGTTCAGCGCCGATCCTGTCTTCGGCCATATTCATGTCACTCGTGGCGTGCGTTGCCTGCATCGACGCAATGACGCCGAGTTCTGCAAACCGCGGAATGTCATTGAGGGCGATAATTTGCGAGTGCTCGACCCGATTTCGCAGCGGCGAGGGTACACCTCCCTGAGAATGTTCGAATGCATCCAGCGATTGACGATTGCCAAAATCACCAATGGCATGAATTCCAACCTGGAATCCCATGTCATTTGCTTTCTTGACCTTGGCATTCACCTCAGCCTGCGTGTACATGCGTAACCCGCGATTCTCGGTGTCATCCTCGTAAGGGTCAATCATTGCGGCACCCCGGCTGCCCAGCGCGCCGTCAGACATGAGCTTGACGGAACGAATGTCCAGGCGATCGTTGCCATACGCGATGATGGGTTTGCCGATGGCATCGAGGTTTTCACCGGCCTCCCACATCATGGCGTAGATCCGCAGTGGCATCTCGCCACTATCTGCCATTGACATGTATACCTCGGCTTCGTCGATGCTGATGCCGGCGTCGTGAATGCTGGTGAGGCCCAGTGAAGTCAGTTCCCTGAACGCAGCTTGAAAGGCACGTCGATATTCATCCTTGGTCGACGCAGGGACCTGTGACGAAACCAGGTTCATGGCATTATCGATCAGTGTCCCGGTTGCTTCGCCATCGTCGTCGCGAATAATCTTTCCGCCCACGGGATCCGCCGTGTCGTCGTTGATGCCGGCCAGCTCAAGCGCCCGGCTGTTAGCCCAGCCCGCGTGGCCGTCAATGCGACGCAGCCAGACGGGCCGGTTCGGCACGACCGAATCGATTGCCGCGGCTGTTGGGAATTCCTTTACGGGCCACAACACCTGGTTCCAGCCACGTCCCTTGATCCAGTCAGAACCCGGGTTCGCTTTGTCATAGGCCGCAATTCGCTCGACCGCCTCCGCAAGGCTTTCGGACCCGGTCACGTTGAGTTCGACATTGAGAAAACCCTGGCTGGAAACATGGCCGTGAGCGTCATGTAAACCCGGTAACACGAATTGGTTATTGCCATCGATTTGATCCGCCGCAGAATTTGCCTCGACCAAATCGTCATCGCCAATAGCAACGACGCGACCAGCGTCGTCGAACAGTAGTGCACTGAACGCAATGATGCCGTCGTCACTACTGGTGTACCCGGTGACGGAATGCAGCAATGTATCGGCTTGCGCCAGTATTGGTGTAGTTAGTACGAATACAGCGTAAATCAATGATTTTGTTGACTTATTCAAAAAGATTCCTTTGGCTGAGAGCGTGATTTATGCGGCCCAGTTTGTCGCAGTTCGTGGTTCGCGCGCTTTCGCCTGCGTGTTGAACCGCTTATGCTTCCAAGCTGTCCTATCAATGACTATTGTAATCCGTTCGGAGATTTATTCGATGCAAACTGGATTGAGCAGCGCCATTATCTGCGTTGCGCTTGCGGCCTGCAGCCAGCCGAACGATGCCATGATCACGGACAATGCCGTTACTGGCAAGGCCGACAACGATCCCGCCGCCCGAATTTTTGATATGCCGTACCTGATGCGGGACCTCGATAATGGACTGCGTGTCATTGTCGTCAAGACGGATTATCCCGATATCGTCGACCTGCAAATTCTCGTGCAGGCGGGTTCCCGTAATGAGGTAGAGGCGGGTAAATCGGGCTTCGCACATTTTTTCGAACACATAATGTATCGCGGTACCGAAAAATACTCGACGCAGGCTTACAACGAGATTGTCAAAAAAGCCGGTGCGGAAGCCAACGCGTCTACGACTGACGATTTTACGAACTATTACACAACGTTTACGAAACCGGACCTTCAGAAGATGCTGGAGCTCGAGGCCGACCGGTTCCAGAACCTTAGCTACTCGGAAGCTGATTTCAGAACCGAAGCGCTGGCAGTAAACGGCGAATACCTGAAGAATTATTCGAATCCGTTACTGGCAGCATTCGATCGGGTGAGGGCACTTCAATTCAGGGTTCATCCGTATAACCACACTACAATGGGTGTTATTGAAGACATCCAGCAGATGTCGGAGCAAATCGAATACGCCAGGGAGTTTTTTGATCGCTGGTATCGGCCCGAAAAAACCGTGGTGTTGATCATTGGTGATGTTGATCCAGAGGCGACTTACGCAATGGTCGATCAATACTGGGGGAGCTGGGAACGGGGCGCGTATTCGGTAGAGATCCCCGTCGAACCGCCCCCGACGGGCCCTAAGTATGAGCATATGCAGTGGGACCGTGAGACCCAGCCCTGGCTGTTAATTGGCTTTCGCAGCCCCGCGTTCAAGCCGGGTGAAACCGATATGCCGGCGATGAATCTGCTTTCGTCAATATATTTTTCCAAATCGTCGGCGCTGTATCAGGAACTCGTCATCGACGCTCAAACTGTGGATTCGCTGGATACCGACTTCCCGTTCAACAAAGATCCGAATCTGAATCTGATCTATGCGCGACTGACGGACGAGTCGCACATGGCCGCTGTCGAGGCGTCAATTTTGGCGACACTCGCCGAGGCACGAACAACATTGGTCAGCGAGTCGAAGGTGACGGAAACCAAGTCGCGTTTGCGCTACTCATTTGCGTCACAACTGGATAACTCGAGCGGCATAGGCACGGCGTTGGCGTCCTATGTGCAGTATGCGCGCACTCCGGAAACCGTTAACGAGATGTACGCGGCTTACGAGGAATTGACGGCAGATGACCTGCGCCGAATCGCGAATGACTACTTCAATGATGCAAGCAGGGTGACCGTTTCATTATCAAATGCCGCATCGATTGCGGATTTCGGCAACCAGGTAATGCTTGACGAGCTGGCGGCAGAAGCAACAGCAGGAGGTACTTCCGCGGCAACGGCCAGCGCGAACATTCGGGCCGAGGACGAAGTATTTTCGCCGAATGAAGGGGCCGTACCCATCGCCATTGTCGCGAAACCGCTGGCATCGTCCCCCCTCGTCGATGTATCCATTCTCGTTCACGCAGGCGCTGCGATGGATCCGCCTGGCAAGAAAGGGCTTGCAGTGCTTACGGCGTCGATGCTGACAGAGGGTGGCTCAGCGACCTGGTCGATCCAGCAGATAAACGAAGCCATGTACCCGATCGCAAGCGGTTTCGTTGCGAGTGTAGACAAGGAAATGACGCGACTGTCAGGCCAGGTTCACAAGGACAATCTCGATACCTGGTATCGCTACGTTCGTAGCCAGCTGTTGAACCCCGGTTGGCGCGAACAGGATTTTGAGCGTATCAAGACACACCAGGTTAATGCGATTCGTACCGGTCTCGTTGGAGATAACGATGAGGAACTCGCCAAAGAAGTCTTGTATTCCGATATTTATGGTTCGACTCATCCCTATGGTTCACTCAATGCGGGCAATAGCGACGATATTGCGTTGCTGACGCTGGATGACGTGAAGGATTTTTATGCCAGGTATTTCACGATCAAAAATATGACCATCGGCCTGTCGGGCGGATACCCGGAATCATTCGCGGCAAGACTGAGTCAGGACCTGCAGGTATTACCGGCGGGAAGACGAGCCAGTGTCGATTTGCCGGTCACGGAATCGATTCAGTCGAATACCGTAACGATCATCGAAAAGGAAACGCCGGCCGTCGCTGTATCGTTCGGATTCCCTATTGATTTAAAGCGAGGGGATCCCGACTGGCTGGCTCTGTGGCTGGCACGTTCGTATCTCGGTGAGCACAGGAGCGAAAATGGAAAGCTTTATCAGCGCATTCGCGAAGAACGCGGCATGAACTATGGTAACTATGCCTACATCGAGTATTTCCCGAGTGGCATGTTTAGCATGCAACCGGATACGAACAAAAGTCGACAACAGCAAATATTCCAGGTCTGGATCAGACCGCTGCGAAGCAACAACGATGCGCATTTCGCAACCAGGGCAGCCAGGTTCGAAATTGACAGACTCTTAAGGGATGGCATCACAGAAACAGAGTTTGAGGCAACGAGGGAATTCCTGTCGAAATATGCGAGCCTGATGGCAGACGGTCAGTCACGCAACCTGGGCTACGCACTCGACAGTCAATATTACGAAATTGACGAATTTGCTGCATACGTTCGAGAGGGCCTCGGGGAGCTGACGTTGGCAGAGGTCAATCGCGTGATTCGGGAGAATCTGAAGACCGAAAACATGCGTTACGTTTTCATCACGAACGATGCGGCAGATTTGCAGGACAGGCTGGTTGGTGACGGCGATTCGCCAATGACTTATGAATCCGAAAAGCCGGCAGCGCTTCTGCGTGAAGACGAGAACATCGAGTCGCTGACGCTGGATTTCGACGCTGACAATGTGCGCGTCGTCTCGGCAGACAGCGTATTCGAATAACGGCGTTGCCGCCGAATCTGCAAGATACGGATTGCCGGTATCCGGGCAAGTCATTGATTCCCGATTTATTCTGCGAAAGTAATGTTGTAATTGTGCAACATAATTTGCTCATATTTGGTCGGAACGTATCGGAGTCGTTTAGGCAATTGACATTTTGTGAATTTTCTGCGAACTTTTCGGCCTGTATTCAGTCTCCTAACAACAACACTAACTCGTTGAGACTGATTTCCATCAA
>JBPCYD010000105.1:0-9342 GCA_051007895.1 Woeseiaceae bacterium | reverse complement strand
CCGCCACCGCCCGGGCCAGCGCAGGCACAATCGCCTTGGAGTCGGCTGGAGCGACCACGATCGCATCCACTCCGGACGCGATCATCTGGTCAATCAGGGCAACTTGCTGCGCAAGGTCGACCTCATTCTTAATGCCATTGACGATGAGGTCATACGCGCCGTCGCTTTCCGAATGATGCTGTCTCGCACCATCAGCCATCGTGACAAAAAACTCATTTGCCAGAGACTTCATGATCAGCGCCACCGTAGGCCGATCATCTGACGAACTATTTCCACTGATAGCGTCGCCGGAATCATCTGCTGAACCGCAGGCAGACAGTAAGAGCGCACACAATGCGGCGAAAAGTATTCTCATCGGGTTACCTCGGGTTTGTGCCAGTAACGCGCACTGGCGAAAATCGAAAGTTGATATACTCTACACGATCGTCAAGCGCTATTGAAAACGAACCAGCTCATCGAGGATGTACGAATGACACTACGATTCCGAAGAATTCTTTGTTGCTGGCTTGTTTGCTTCGCCGGCATTGCGTCGGCGCAGAACAATGACAGCATCCCCATCATTTTTGACACTGACTTCGCCATGCCGCCGCAGGACGATGCGCTGGCATTGATGCTGGCGCTTCAATCGCCCGAGCTGGACATTCTCGGCATCACGACCGTTGCCGGTAACCGCAGCCTCGAACAGGCAACATCTGATGTCCTGCGAATGTTGGAGATCGCCGAACGCGCTGATATCCCGGTCTATGAAGGCGCCAACCTGCCGCTCGTGCATCGAGTCAGTGACTTTGCGTTAAAGTCTTGGGGCACCTGGTATTCCGATGAACCGCCGCCGGAGCCCTACGGTGGATTCGCGAAAAAGAAAATCGAGGACGAGTCTGCCGCCGCCTATATCGAGAGAGAAGTACTGGCCAATCCCGGGGAAATCACGATCGTGGCCCTGGGCCCGCTAACCAATATTGCTCTCGCGATTCAAAACAATCCTGATTTCGCTGCCAACGTGAAGCAGCTGTTCATCATGGGCGGAGCAGTTGCTTCGCTCCCGGACGGCGCCGGCAATATTACGCCCAATGCCGAATACAATTTTTGGGTAGATCCGGAAGCTGCCAAAATCACACTACGTTCCGGCATCCCAATCGAACTTTCGCCATTAAACGTTTCTCGGAAGTCAGCACTGACAAAAGAATGGTACGAAAAATTGGTCGCCGTAGAAACGCCGCTGACGAATCTGCTTAAGATCAGCTTCGGTCCTCGATTCGAGGCAGATCACGGTGGCGTGTGGTTGATGTATGACCAAATCACTGTCGCCAGTCTTATCGATCCGTCCCTGGTGACGTCAACCAGAATGTATGTCGACGTCAATGACAATCACGATATCAGTTATGGCGTTTCTGTCGGCTGGTCGGACACGTGGCCCGGCGCAGAAGGAGCACAACAAATGAATGTGCAGCACGAACTGGACTGGCCGCGCTTTATTGAAATGTTTATTGAGCGCGTGCAGCGGCCGGTAGCCGATTAGACAGGAATGCGGGAGAACAACTGATGGAGGAGAAGGTTCGCGTAGTCGTCGCAGGTGGCGGTACAGCTGGTTGGTTGACTGCCTACAGCCTGGCAAAGCGACTGGGAAACTCGCTGGACATCACCCTGGTCGAGTCTGACCAGATCGGAACCGTCGGTGTGGGCGAGGCCACCGTTCCTACCATGCACCGATTTCATGCCTTTTTTGGCATTGACGAGCGTGAATTTATGCGCGCAACCCAGGCAACCTTCAAGCTCGGCATTGTCTTTGACAACTGGGGTGCACAGGGCGAAAGCTACGCTCACACGTTCGGCGAAATCGGACAAAGCAATTGGCTGGTGGAATTCCACCAGTACTGGCTTGAGGCACATGCCAACGGTTTTGGCGGCAAACTAGAGGACTATTGCCTCGAATTGAAAGCGGCGGAAGCCGGTAAGTTTGCAAAATCAGTTGGTGACACCCCACTAACGTACGCTTTTCACCTGAACGCGACGGCCTATGCGGGTTTTCTGCGGCAGAAAAGCGAAGCACTCGGCGTGAAGCGAGTTGAAGGCAAGATTAGCGAAGTTGTCGTCGATTCGGAGACAGGCAATATCCAGTCGCTGGCGTTAGAGCAAAACAAAAAAGTCGCCGGCGATTTTTTTGTTGATTGCACCGGCTTCAGAAGCCTGCTGCTCGGCGATGCTCTCGGTGTTGAATTCGAGGACTGGGGCCATTGGCTCGCCGCCGACCGTGCTCTGGCAGTGCAGACCGAAAGTACCGAACCACCTCCCCCCTTTACTCGCGCCACCGCACATCCTTCCGGGTGGCAGTGGCGTATCCCCCTGCAGAACCGGACGGGCAACGGTTTTGTCTACAGCAGCCGGTTTTGTTCCGACGACGATGCTCGCGCCACTTTGCTCGGTAATGTCACTGGTAAGACCATCACTGATCCCCTTCAGCTGAGATTCAAGACCGGTCGCTTCGCAAACGCGTGGCACAAGAACTGTGTAGCCATAGGTTTATCGAGCGGCTTTGTTGAGCCGCTGGAATCGACCAGCATTCACTTGATTGATACTGCTCTGGTACGCCTGATGAGGCTTTTCCCGTTTGCGGGCGCGATGGAGCCGCTGGCCGAGCAGTTTAATGCGGATACCCAGGTTGAATGGGAGGCGGTGCGCGATTTCATCATCCTGCACTACAAACAAACGCAACGGGATGACAGTGAATTCTGGAATTTTTATCGGACCATGGACATCCCGGACAGCCTCGCTCATCGCATAGACATGTTTAATGAAAACGGCTACGTGTGGTCGGATCTGGCGAATTTGTTTCGCGCACACTCCTGGATTCAGGTGATGTTTGGCCAGGGTTTGTTTCCCGAACATTGTCACGGTGCAAGTCGAATATTGCCGACAAATGCGTTGAAGCAAGAACTTGAAAAGACGAGTGCATTTGTTAATCAGAATCTTGCCAAACTGCCTGATCACGAAGACTTCATAAAACAGTACTGCCCGGCGCAGAACTGAATAGCGGCATAGTCGATCGCGCTCGCCCGCTAGAGCGCTAGATCCAGAACGAGAAGTAGCCGTAAACGAGGACCACCAGGCCAAGTATGACAGCAGTTGCGATTACATCGCGCCGATCCCAACTATCTCGAATAGCTTTTCGATCCATCGAGGCATAGGTCAGCCCTTGCAGTTGCTCGACTCGTGGGGCGGCCGCCGTGTAGGACGCCGCAATGATTGCGGTGACGCTGATCAGAAACAAGACGCCCGAGAAATACAGAAAATTGAAATCGGCGATTGCCGCGAGGAATGCGGGATTCTCAATTTTCCCGGCGCCGAAGACACCCTGAATAACGAGCTTCGCCATGCCCAGCACAAATCCAAGGCTTAAGCCCCACACCGCGCCGCGGGAGTTGATGCGCTGGTTAAACAGGCCAAGTAGAAAAACTGCAGTAATCGGTGGTGCAAGATAACCCTGAACATTTTGCAGGTACTGATAGAGACCACCTTTCGAAATCGCCGGCATGATAGGAATCCACAGCAGGCCTAGAATAATTACAACGCCGGTCGCGAGTCGCCCAACGGTAACCAATTTTTTCTCTGTAGCACCTGGGCGTATCTTTTCATAAACGTCGACCGTAAAAAGCGTCGCGGTGGAATTGAAAAGCGATGACAGTGAACTCATCAGCGCGGCCATCAATCCAGCGACAACGAGTCCACGCAATCCGGTTGGCAGCAGCGAGGTCACCATTGTCGGAAAAACCTGGTCGCCGGCCAGTCCGCCGGATCCATCGCCAGGTATCACCAATAAACCCTGGTGATGCAGCGCTGCACCGATGAGGCCGGGGATCAGAAAGATCATCACCGGTGACACTTTCAGAAAAGCGCCAAACAAGGCGCCGCGCCGAGCAGACTTCATATCTTTCGCGGCCAGTGTGCGTTGTACGATGTACTGGTCCGTACACCAGTACCAGATCCCGACGATGGGAGACGCGATCAGGATACCGAGCCACGGAAAATCCGGGTCCGATAGCGGTCGCCACAATGCGTAGTCAGCCACGTTTTCGCTCGCGAAGGATTGCAACTCACTCCAGCCACCCAGGCGATCGAGGCCGAGCCATGTGATGGCGGCCGAACCGATGATCAGAATAATCGCCTGTGCCGAGTCAGTGTAAAGCACCGCGCGCAATCCACCGGCGACCGTGTACAAGCCGGTCAGGACCACGGTGGCGACAGCACCGACCCAGAAAGCGTTTTCCGGGCTGCCAAATGTGTCCGGTAACAAGGTCTTGAACACCACAGCGCCGGCGTAAACAGTAACCGACACTTTGGTAAGCACGTACGCGGCCAGCGAAACCAGTGATAATATCCAGCGCGGCCGCGGACCAAATCGTTTCTCCAGGAACTCCGGCATCGTGAACACGCCGGACTGGTAATAGAACGGCACGAAGATCCAGGCGAGCAAAACAACGATCCAGGCGTGTAACTCGTAGTGCGCCATCGCCAGACCCGTCGCGGCGCCCTGACCCGCCAGGCCAACGATATGCTCAGAGCCGATATTCGACGCAAAGATGGATGCACCGATGGCGAAGAACCCGACATTTCGCCCGGCCAGAAAATAGTCGGTCGACGTCTGTTGCCGGCGCGTTACCGAGACGACAATGCCAAGCAGTACCGCGAAATAGACCGCAATGACAACCCAATCAATGGTATCGAGTGTACTCATTGCTCAAGCCTGGTTCTCTGTTTACTGATTAGTAACCTGTCGCATCGTCTTCATTCCCGAGTTTAATGGCCTTATAGCCTCCCTGCCCTCGGAAATAGAAGATTAACAGCAAGAATCCGAGCGCCATGGTCAGTGGCACCAGAGCTGTCCACCTGAAAGCACTTTGTCCTCCACGGATTGCGGCCTCCTCAAGAACTGCGCGTTCTTCGACTTCAGCAGCGGACAACTCGCCCGGGTCTTTCTCAAGAAGTGCACCTACTTTCGCGCCGTCCAGGCCAGCAATTTCATCAAACAAGAGAAACCCTTGCTTACTTTCGGAGACATATTCCTGATGAATAGCCGGATGCTCTTCCTGTAGATATTCAGCGGCAAAATGGTCTTGTTTATAGCCAATCCCGGGTCCACCCAGGAGTCCGGCCGAGAGCATACCTACTCCGCCAACCGCGCCGAGGGTGAGTGCGCCGCCTCTCGGGAAACGCTCCGACACCACCGCAAGCATGGTTGGCCAGAAAAAGGTCTTGCCAATGCCATAAATGGTACCGGCTACGATGATTGCGACACCCGTAGCAACGGAACCCAGCATGTACAGGCCAATGGTCGCCAATACGGCACTGACGAACAGCAGCCCCAGCGGATTAATGCGGTGAGCGATTGGACCGGCGAAGAACCGCAGGACAAACATAAGCGCCGACGTATAAATAAACAGGAGGAATGCATTACCGCCGATGAGATTCTGCATGATGTTGATTATCCAACTGTCCGTACCCAGTTCTACGTATCCAATGCAGGCATGGAGAAACAACAGAAACAACAAAACGGGTGCGGCAAATTCTTTCAACATACTCGTGTACGTGACACCGGCTGCACGTGCCTCGGAGAGAGGGAATTTCTGCCCGTACAGCATGTAGCCGTAAACGAATGTCGGAATAAGGAACAGGCCGACCAATATTTCCCACCTAACCTGAAAAAGATTCGCATCTGAACTGGCGAAAAAGTAAGCGATCAAGCCGCCGAGGATTAGCCCACCTGGCCAACCGGCATGAAGAATATTCAAATAGTGTGTTTTTTCTTCCGGGTAAAGTGTCGCCGTCAAGGGGTTGATAATGGCCTCGCAGATCCCCCAGGCAATGGCGAACATAAACATGCCAACGTACAACATCCAATACGCCGCTTCATTGCCAGCGCTACCATCACCGTAGACAGGCGTTGCAGCAATCGTAATTCCTGCTGAAAGTACATGCAGAATAAAAGCTACCCACATCAATTTTGCATAGCCGATTTTCTCAGCTAAGGCACTCGCAATTAGTATGACCACCCCGAAGCCAACAAAACCGCCGCCGGTAATGCCCCCAAGCTCGCTCTTGGTAAAGCCGAATTGTGTGGCCCAGTCACCGAGAATACTGGCACGCAATCCGAAAAATAGACCTGCAACAATCAAGGTCATGAAACTGGCGACGAATAACCGCTTTCGATTTGCGACCATGGCTATTTACTCCGTGGGTAGGTGGTTGCTGTTGACTGCGAAGCGCTCATTTATCACCGCCAAGCGTTAGTTCAGGTAGCGCAATTTCGACGCCATTATTCATCGCCGACTCGTGGGCCAGCACTCCGACGCAGGTGATATTCGCCGATGCCCGCGGCCCAGGATACGCCTGTACACCGGTTTCCAGCATATTCACGAACTGGTGCGCCAGATGCGGGTGCGACCCGCCATGTCCGCCGCCCTGCGTGAATGACAGGTGCTCTTCATCATCTTTGTTATAAACCCCGGCTTGCGTAAATGACGCGATCTCATCGGGCAGTCGGTGTGCGTAGTCCGGGCAACTTACCCGCTCTGGGATTTCATCTTCAGGCTTGCCCAGTGTATGCATGACGAGTTCTTCACCTTCAATCAAGGGCCACTCCACCGACTTCTTGGAGCCATAAACTTCGATTCCCTCGCGATACTGTCGCGCAGTATCGAACAAAGACCGGTAAACATGCCCAACAACATCAGAGTTTGACAATTTGATATGGCAAGACTCGATCGCAAACGGCGATCCGTAGTGCTCCTGCAATTCAGATCTGATACGCCCCGATCCCAAACAGGAAACAGACGCCGCATCCGTTTGAGCGAGCCCGAGAATCGGCCCGACACAATGCGTCGCATAATGCATCGGTGGCAGTCCCGGCCAATAGTCCGGCCATCCCTCCATATCCTGTTGGTGCGATGCTTTGAGAAACTGAATATCGCCGAGCTCACCCTTGTCGTAGAGTTCTTTCATGAAAAGATACTCTCGAGAGTAAACAACGGTCTCCATCATCATGTACTTGAGGCCTGACGACTCGCTCAGTCGAACTATCTCCTCGCACTCTTCGACTGTCGTTGCCATAGGTACAGTACAAGCAACATGCTTACCCGCCTTCAGCGCCTGAATCGACTGCTGCCCGTGCAGCGGGATTGGCGTATTAATATGTACGGCATCAATGTCCGGGTCTGCCAACATGTCGTCGTAACTTGTGTATCGTTTGGGTACTGAATATCGATCCGCAACCTCATCAAGCGTTGCCTGCGATCGCTGGCACACGGCAACCAGCTCTGCCGACGGGTGCGCCTGGTAGATAGGGATAAACTCCGCGCCAAAACCCAGACCAACAATTCCGATCCTGATAGTCAATGCTCTCTCCCTCGATCGATTCTTATTATTCACACCAGTGTATACGTTTTCATTGATGTGCAAAACTATTAGATTATCAGGTATTCCTTCGCGATCTTATGGCAGCCAAGACCCTTTCTGGCGTTGCGGGCATATCGCGAATCACCGCACCCGTAGCGTCACGGATGGCGTTGAGTATCGCTGGCGCCGTTCCACAAAGTACGTGTTCGCCCAATCCTTTAGCGCCGAAAGGTCCGTGCACGTCTGGTTCTTCAACAAATACGGTAGTGATTTCTGGCACATCGCCCGCGGTGGGTATCAAGTAGTCATGCAGGTTATTGGTCCTGCCCGGCACATACTCTTCCATTAGTGCGAGTCCAATCCCTTGCGCGATGCCACCTTGCACCTGGCCCTCTGCCAAGACCGGGTTGATAACCTTTCCGACATCATGGACCGCAGTAAACTTTTCAAGATCGGTCGTCCCAAGCGCGGTATCGACGGACAACTCCACCATCTGCACACCGTAGCCAAAGGTTGCGTATGGTTCGCCCTGGCCATTTTCATCCAGCGGCAAAGTAGGCGGGTCGAACGTCGCCTCGGCCCTTGCGACAAAGCCGTCTTTGTCGGCTGACAGTTGATCAAGTGCAATGCTGCGGTCGGTATTCCCTTCAGTCGCAATCAGGGTACTGCCGTGCAAACGCAGCCTGGCAGACTGCGGCACCTTGGCGATCGCCAGCAAATGATCACGAAGCGAGCGCCCCGCTAGATACGCGGCTTTGCCTGAAACGAACGTTTGCCGAGAGGCGGAAGTCTTGCCGGCGTCTGCGGTTAGATCGGTGTCGCCATAAACCAGGTCGAACTGGTCAATAGCAACTCCAATTGCATCGGCGCAAATCTGACTAATGACGGTGTTAGATCCCTGACCAATATCGACGGCACCTTGAAACAGAACAATTCGCCCATCGTTCTTTAGCCCGACCCGAATGGTTGATGGATTGGGCAAGGAAGTATTGCCGCACCCATACCACAATCCAGCGATGCCAACGCCATAGCGTACCGGCGAATGTGCTGCAGATTTGTTGCGCGTTGCAGCAGCTTGAACAGCTTGTTGCCAATACGGCTGCAACGCTTGCAAACACGCGAGAATACCGACCCCGCTTGCGAAGCGTTGGCCGGTTACTGTCGGCAAACCGTTAGCGAGCGCGTTTCGAATACGAAATTCAAGCGGATCGATTTCCAGCTGCTCAGCGAGAAGATCAAACAATGTCTCTTGTGCAATGGCTGACTGAGGTACGCCAAAGCCGCGAAACGCGCCAGACGGTGGACAGTGACTGTGGATCGCTGCAGATTCCGCTCGGTAATTCTCGATGTGGTACGGGCCGCTCGCGTGAATGGGTACGCGATTGGCAACGGTCGGTCCCCAGGAGGCATAGGCGCCTGTGTTAAAGGTGCCATCTACCGTCATCGCCGTGATTTTGCCATCTTTGTTAGCAGCGATTCTTGCGCGGATATGAGATGGGTGGCGTTTGGTTGTTGACCGCATGGATTCAGTGCGGGAATACACCATCTTGACAGGCTGCTGCAGATGCCACGCCGCAATGGCCAGAAAAGGCTGCAAGGACAGGTCCAGCTTGGAGCCAAAGCCACCCCCGACTGAGGTCGGGATAATCCGAACCTGATGCTGTTCAATTCCCAATATTTCGGCGAGGCTATCTCGATCCATGTACGGGGCCTGTGTGCAGGCTTGTACTTCAATTCGATCCCCAGCACGCCGGGCAAAACCCGCTTCGGGTTCAATATAAGCGTGCTCGATAAATCCCGTTGTAAAAGTGCCCTCCACAACAGCGTCCGCGGCGTCAAATCCAGCGTCAAGGTCACCCGTTTGCACAAACCCGCCGGTCAAACGGTTATTTTGTCGCCCAGGATGCAATTGCGGCGCGTTCTCGTCCGCCGCATTCGCCGTTGTGATGACCTGGG
>JBPCYD010000104.1:0-14230 GCA_051007895.1 Woeseiaceae bacterium | reverse complement strand
AGTGGCGACTTCACCGCGGCACAGTGGAACGATATGCGCGAGAGCCTGGTCGTGGTCTGGGACGACCTGCCAAGCGAGTACGTATCGGGAGTCTTCTACAGGCATGTCGACATACCCGAGGAGCTGGAGTCAGCAGTTGAAGCATTGGAGGAAGGCCACGGTCGCGCTCGTGAGCGGGTCGCACTGGTCAATGCTGAGCTAGCGGAAGGGAAACGCCTGGTCCTGGTCGGATCCGTTTCGTCACCGGTCGAAGCAGACATCTATCGCGGTCAGATCCCTGTGGTCTGACCGGCAACGGTCGTTAAAGCGCAATCGTCCTGAGTGTGGTCGTGGCGTGCAATGGCTCTCCATCTGATAAACAGTCGCGCGATTGCGGCCCTGTGCTTTTGATTCATATAGCGCGTCGTCTGACGTGCGCACCAGCTGATCCGGTCGATTCAAAGCGTCCGGCCGCGCTACCGCCGCACCTACGCTGATCGTCACGTTGTCTGCTATATCAGATGCCTTGTGCTCAATGCCAAGTGCAGAAATCCGGCCCACAAGGTCATTCGCGTAGGCGCGAATATACTGATCTGTCGGGTCGTAAAGTACAATCGCAAATTCTTCGCCACCGTATCGTGCAACCTGATCCAGCGGACGGTGCACTGATTCGCTCAATAGGTGTGCAACTGCCTGAATGCACTTGTCGCCTGGCTTGTGCCCGTAGCAGTCATTAAAAAGTTTGAAATAATCGATATCGATTAGGAGCACAGCGATCGCGTGTTGTTCCCTCCTGGCTTGTCGCCAAACATCATCTAGATGTTCATCGAAACTGCGACGATTGTCGATACCGGTAAGCCCATCGGTTCGGGCAAGCTGTTTCAACAGCTTCTTCTTCTGGAAAAGCTCTCTTGCGTCGAGTTCAAAGAGAAATGATGCGTACATGCCGATAAAATTTGTGAAGACAAGAAACAGCGTGCCATAAGCCATCTTGACGAATGGTGCATCGATGATAATTCCGATCGTAAAGTAGGTCAGGAATACCGGCCAGCCGGCGACCGCAGCCAGGCGGAAGCGCAGGCCGAATACCAGGTAGACATAAAATGTCGCGAAAATCGTTCCCCATAGTACAAATTCCGTACCGGACCGTGCGGCAATACCACCTACGATAATCGTTCCGACGCCGTTCAATGCGCCAGCCGTCATAAACGCGTAGGGTATTTTGGGATTCGATGGCCAGGCCAGGGACGCGGCGAAAACCGCAACAAGCAGTGCCAGCATTGTCGATAATCTGAATCGAATCGCCGGTAGCGCAAATTCAGGCGGCATCACCATCCAGTCCAGAACACATACCGCCAGTATTAGAAAAATAGCAATCAGTACCGCAACCTGGGCCATCGGCAGCGTGCGTCGTTGGAAGTAGCGCCGGAATTCACGCTCTTCGTCCGAGTCCCTGTCGGGTAGTACGATCGTGCGGAGCCACGATTTGGGTTCGACAGCAGAAAAATAGCCGATGTAGGGCATGCAGTAACTCGAAATTCGCGTCAATCCTGTATCGGCCGCGTGGCACCACCCTTTAAGTTGCAGTCCGAGCATGTATCAACGGTGGTCGGTATTGACCAATTGTGAGGTTTCTCCCATTGAGCCCAGGTTAAATCGCTGAAAATCAAGGATTTAGAGGAGCAGTCGCTCGAAATGAAATTTTCCGGTACGGAATTCAGTGGCAACGCCTTGCAAATATGTCGGACCGGCATAATCTTCTCTGCTATGAGGCATACATTCGGGTGGATAATATGCTCATGGATAGGATCAGGATCCCCGCAACCGCATTGCTGGTTGCAGGCAGCTTTGCCTTGAGCAGCGCGTGCGGACAGATCGGTTACGAGGCACAGCGCCAGGCCATGATCGATGCGTTGCGTGACGAATCACGGTTGTCCCAGGAATACGGTGCGCCGCCTATTAGTGAATCTACGTTGCTTGTTCTTGGGCAGGTGCCGCGGCACGAATTCGTACCCGACGAGCAGAAACCTTACGCTTATGAGAACCGACCACTGTCGATTGGCGCCGGGCAGACTATTTCCCAACCCTACATCGTCGCGTTAATGACCGACCTGGCCAGAGTAACGAAGGAAGATACTGTACTTGAGATTGGCACCGGGTCGGGCTACCAGGCCGCGGTACTGTCAGTATTGGCAGGGCGCGTCTTCACGATAGAAATAGTAGAGATGCTCGGTCGGCGTGCGGCAGGCACGCTGGATCGGCTTGGCTACGCCAACGTAACCGCCAGGGTAGGCGATGGTTATGCAGGTTGGCCTGACCAGGCCCCTTTCGATGCAATCCTGGTAACGGCGGCGCCGGAGCAGGTTCCACAACCGTTGATCGACCAGTTAGCGGTTGGTGGACGGATGGTCATCCCGGTCGGTGCGGAAAATTCGGTGCAGACGCTTCAGGTTCTGACTAAAGACGACGACGGCAGCGTAGTCGTCAGCGATGTCATCGCAGTTCGCTTTGTGCCACTGACGCGCGACCAAGACTGAGACTCGCGACCCCTCTACGCAAACCCACCCAGAAATTTTGTCAGATCACCAAGGAGCCTGCGCAGTGTTCCCGTGACCAGTACGAATTCGGCATCCAGCCGGGCAAGCGGGTCAGCATGATCAATGTCATCATCGTCCATGCCGACGAATCGGAGCTTGGAAATCACGCCGTTGTCATCCAGTACGCAGCGCATGACACTGTCATATTCGATGGCGAGGTGCGTCAGGTGCATGCCGTTGGCGACATGCGCACGAATCGTCCGGTCGCTCAGGTCGAAGTCGCTCCACCGCACTGTTGACGCGGAGTCACCGGGATCCTTCATGCGGCATTCGCGGCCCAGGGCAAATTTACTCGGTGCATCCTCAAAGAATATCTTGGTCAGCAATTCGTCGACCGGCCTGCGAAAGCGGAGCGGTGCAAAGTTAAACCCGTCAATAGACACCTGCAGGCGCCGAATCAGCCGCTCGGCGGCGGCGTCCTGTGCGCTATCGATCCCGAGCACCTTCTCTTTGAGATCAATGTAGGCCCAGATTCTGTCTGACTTGAGCAGCGCTTTTGGCAGCAACTCATCGCGAACTTCCGCTTTCAGGCGGCGCTTCTCGCGGGGACTTGGCGCTTCCTGCATGCGCTGACGGAATTGCTCGACCCGGGCCTCGAGTTCTTCTTTGACTACTGCAGGCGGCAATACGCGAGATTGGCTGCGCAGTTTTACCAGATCCGCTCCACTGACACGGCGAGCAAGCATGCTGCTGGTATTCGGGTCAATTGGCTCCCAGCCAGAGCTACGTTCCGTCAAGGGACCGCAGGGTTTGAATGCGGCTTGCTCCAGGTCTTGCGATAGTTTTTTTTCGCTCCCTGGCCAGGCGCAATCCAGGCGGTAGAAACGCAGGTTTCGAAACATTTTGTAAGATCACGCCTAAAGGGCGCCGCAGTATCCGTATTTGTCGGGCCAAAGTCACCATTGATTTGATGCCAGAGAAGCGGTACGCCTGTGACGCTCGCATCGAGACCAGGCACCGGTGTGCGCACTTTGTCGTGCCGCATCGGGTGCCTTAAGCCGCGTAGTTTGCGTTATCATCGGACTCGCAATTCACTTACCGGTGTAGGGAGTAACAACGCAATCGATATGCAATTTTCACAGTTTGATTCGAAGACCAGGCGCATCGCAGAGCAATTGGCAGGCGAGGCACTGGTGTCAGTACAAGTACTTTCCGATGAATTACAGCAATACGTTGAAAAACTTGACCGCCAATCGGCCCACGATGAATTCGTTGACCATCAGGTTGCAACGAAGATTGCGACGCTGTGCTGGAAGCTCCTGGACGCTTTGCCGGCCGAACCAGACGAGCGACAGCATCGGCTAACCCAACTTGCCATCAATTATTTCGTGCTGGCTGAGGATGCCCAGGATGACAATTACTCCCTGGCCGGATTCGAAGACGACCTGCAGGTGGTAACGGCTGTCGTGCAGGCGTTAGAACTCGGCCACTTGCTCGAGGAATAGCCTGCCCGATCGCCGATAAAAAAATGCGTTGCTTGGTTTGATGCCGCCTAAAACGCAAGTCCAAATTGCACTGCCGCTGATTTGGCATCCCCACTCGCAGCGATGGCAAGGTCTACGATGAGCCGATTCCAGGCAACGCCGGCACCCGCGGAGATGACACCGTCTCGATTACCGAGAATATCGTGCCGATAGCCGGTGCGAAGTTTGACGACATTGAGCTCCCATTCTGCGCCGATGACGGCCTCCTGAGTAGGTTCCTCAGTCCCGATTGGTTTATTGCGGGTAATGTCGACATCTCCGGCAATTTGTACGCGGGCAAGCTGATACGCGGCGCCAACTCTCGCCCTGGGACGTAAGCGTACGATTTCAGTTTGCGATGTACGAAAATCCCGTGGCACGACATCCTTGATAGCGAGGCCCAAGCGTAGGCTTTCACGATAGACTTTCGCAAAACCGATATCGACATTCAGCCCTGCATGAGAATTGCTGTTGGCATCGACTCGAATGCGATCGTCCACGATTCGTTGGACGTCTTCAAAGGCTTCGACTCTTAGCGCTTTTACCGTGAGTCCGGCTGCGACTGACCCGCCGAACAACTGGATTTGTCGCGACATGGCAACCCCCGCCTCCGTGACAACGGCACCCGAGGCACTTGCGGTCGAGTCAAAGTCGTTGTTCGGGTCGATGAGCTCTCCGTTAGCATCAAACAATTCTGGATGGGCGACTCCCTGCATGCCGTTTGTCGCAATGAAAGTCAGCGCTTCATTGTATGTGGCAAGGAGTGTTCGGTCTTCTGCAGTCACGGCTGATTCACCACCCGCCAGGATTCGAGCACCAAAGAAAAAACCGGCGCCATTGAACAGTCCGGCCTCACCGCCGCCAGAGCCAATATAAATATCGGCGAAAAGATCCTCATCCTCAATCTTGGCGAGCGAGGCATCGAAACTCGCCGTTGCATCAGCCACAGCTTGTGCCGTTACCTGGTTAGGATTTGCATTGAAATCGTCGATCGAACGCGAAATCAGCTGTTCCGGGTCGTCCCGTGAAATGTCTACGCTGGTGATTGCTGATTCGGACAAGTGCGAAATCAGCAAAGGAAAATAGAATCCGGCGTCTTGCGTGCGCTCTTCAATCTCGGTGTTAAAGGCCAGCAGGGCAGGGTTGTAAAACTGGGCATTGCCATTGGTCGCCGATGCGACTGAAGAGCTTCCCATTGCGAGCGTTCGGGCGTCGTAAATACCGAACGTCGTTCCCGCCACTGCGGCCCGGGGCAATAGCATCAGTTGCCAGGCTAGCAGTGTCGTGATTGCAGCAAATGGCCAGGTTTTGCTGAGGGGTTTGATAGATCTGGTCACAGCGCTGCTTTCATCCCGTCCGTGGTTGAAAGACCAACTTTATCACCACATAGTCATTACCTATTCACTCTTTGCAGCGACAAGTTGTCGCGCACCATTGCCAGTTCTCACGTTTGTCATAATCAATTTCGATGCAGTTGATTACGCTTTCCTTTCGGGCTCTGCGGCGGCGCTAGCCTGCAGGGGTGCAACACGTACCAGGTCCGCCCGTGTATCAAGGGCCGTTATCACTTCGAATGCATATCCGTTCCATTCAACGACATCGCCGGATACCGGCACACGTTCCAGTTTACCGGCTAACAGCCCGGTCAAGGTTACAACGTCCTCCTCAATGTCACTGAGACCGCCCAACTTCATTGCGAGCTTGCGTATTTCTATGGTCGCAATCACCTGCAGGCTGCCGTCGGGTTGCGGCGATATTTCTTCGACGGGCTGGTCGCTTTCATCAACGATTTCCCCGACCAGTTCTTCGAGGACATCTTCGAGTGTCACAATACCTTGTGTGCCTCCATATTCGTCGATTGCGATTGCAATATGTTTGCGTGCATTGCGGAATGACTGCAATAGAACATTGAGCTGAATGGTTTCCGGAACGAAAAGCGTCTCACGGACGATGTCCTGCCACGGAATCTGTTCGGGGTTGTCGTGAATGGCAAAAAGCAGTTCCTTGGCCAACACTACACCGGTGATATCGTCAGCCCGTCCGGACGGTGAAAACGGGAAGCGGCTGTGACCTGACTCCCGCATGACTTTTAGTACCTCCTCCATATTTTGCTGTGCCGAGAGCACTACGACTTTCGATCGCGGCAAGAGAATGTCTGCAGCATCGAGCTGATGTAGTCGCGTGGCACTGTCAATGATGCCGGCCGTTTTTGCGCCAACGACGCCTTCGTTTCGCCCGATCGCCGTCAGCAAGCGGATTTCTTCGATTGATGTAACCGTTGCTTCCCGTTTACCCCGCAAAGCGCGCGAAAGCTTACTGGCCATCCACACCAGCGGATTGAGTGCTAATGTGAGGTAGCGAATTGCATGTGCTACCGGCGCTGCCAGTTTCCCTGCGAACGTGACGCCAAGCGTCTTCGGAATGATTTCGGTAAACAGCAGAACCGCGAGTGTGAAAACCACCGTAAAAATCCACAGGCTTTGCTCGCTGAAAACGTCAACATAGCTCGCGCCGGCGACCGTAGCGCCAATCGTATGCGCAATAGTGTTGGCGATCAGGATTGCCGCAATGGGTACATCTATGTTCGACTTAAATTCGCGTAGAAGTTGCCCCGAGCGCTTGCCGTCGCTTGCCAACGCCTCGACCCGCGCCGGGGTAATCGATAGCAGAACAGATTCGAATATTGAACAGAGAAACGAAACGACGAGTGCCGTGGTCACGGCCGCGACAAAGATAAACATGACACCTCCTAACACCTTGCGTTCGCATAGAGTAACGCATACGGGCCGACTCAGGTGCCACTGCGAAAAATTCGCAGCCCTAATCGACCGGAAATCCGGTAAACCGAAGGACGTCTGAATCGTAATGTAGTGTGACAACAACTGGTGCTTACCAGGCTGTTGCGGTGTTCATACGCAATGCAGGGCGCAATCGGCGCCGAATCGTGTTCAAATCCACCGCAGTCTCTTCCTGCTTATCGATTCAGAATTTCATGCTCGAATTTTTGAGGCGAAACTTCCGTTGGGTCGCCGGCGGCTTCATACTCACGTACTTTTCCGGCTTCGGACAGACGTTTTTCATTTCCGCGTCGGTTGCCGAGTGGCAATCTGTGTTTGGGCTTAGCCACGGCGAGTTTGGTCGCCTGTACATGTTCGCGACGCTGGCCAGTGCGCTGTGCCTGCCATTTGTTGGCAGGGTGGTCGATCTTGTACCGCCTCATCGCATTATCCTGGTTGTAATCCCTGTGCTGGCGGGTGCCGCGCTACTGGCGGGTTACGCATCCTCCCTGCCATTGCTGATTCTTGCCGTGTTCCTGTTGCGTCTTGTTGGTCAGGGCATGCTGACTCACATCGCGCTAACTACGACGGCGCGGTGGTTTGTTGCCGAGCGTGGTCGGGCCATATCCCTGGTCGTGCTCGGTCACCAGGGAGGCGAGGCAACGATCCTGCTGGGATTTGCGGCGCTGACGATCGCCTATGGGTTTCGTACCGGCTGGATTGCGGCCGCTGTGCTGCTGTTGGTGATTGGACTTCCAGTCGCCTACTGGTGCTACCAACTGCCGCGCGTACCGCATGGAAGGACATCGACTGAAAAAAGTTCTGCACCTGCCGTGCGCAGCTGGACGCGGCGGGAAGTCCTGCGTGATCCGGTATTCTGGGTGCTGCTCACCGGCGTGCTTGCGCCTCCGTTTATAGGCACCACGATTTTCTACCATCAGAACTACCTGACGACATTGCACGGTTGGCCACCGCAAATATTTGCTTTTTCATTAATTATTATGGCGCTCACCACGATTGGTTGTGCACTGCTGACCGGTGCCGCCATTGACCGCTTCAGGGCGACTGTGGTGCTGCCGTTTTTCCTGCTGCCAATAGCGGCGGCCTGCTTCGTTTTGGCGAGTAGCGGACCGGAAACTACGCTGTACATTGCGATGGTACTGCTGGGTATAAGTTCCGGTATATCGTCGACGCTGTTCGGCTCACTGTGGCCCGAAATCTACGGTCTCGACCATCTTGGTGCGATTCGCTCCGTGACCGTGGCCGCGGTGGTTCTCGCAACGGCCGCCGGACCCGGGCTCACCGGCACATTGATTGACTGGGGTATGGATCTGCCGGCACAAATGACATTTTTCGGCGCATACTGCCTGATCGGGTCGGCTGCAGTGACCTTGGCGTCACTGTCGTTACGTCGCCGCGCCTGACAGGCCGCCCACCATTCAAGAGTGGATTAGAATGTGGCGATGCCCACGCGCACCCGTTGTGTCCTACGGGACTGCCCTAAAGTGCGCAGTTTTGCGAATCATCACCAGGAAGCACACCGTCGAAAGCCCGGCAGCACCGAAGATCATGCACATCACCATGATCTGATAGCGAACGGCAATGAGGGGTGACACGCCCGACAAAATTTGCCCAGTCATCATGCCCGGTAATGAGATCAGTCCGACAGCCAAAAACGAATTGACGACAGGAATCATGGACGTTCGAAACGCCTTGTCGCGCGCCTGGTAAAAATCCACCCCATTGCGAATTTCCGCATGGAGCCGTTCCAACGCAAGGCTGATATTGGTCATGCTGGCCGCAAAGATCATGCCGGCGAGAGGCACTATGACGCTTGGTTCATACCAGGGGTCGACTCGCAGTACTCCCTGGGTAATCAGTAACAGCGTAGTTCCACCGCCGCAGGTGACAGACACCAGCGAGGAGGGGAATAGCGCGCCCTTGGGAAGATCCACGGTGTTCAGGGCAATCCAGCTCGCCGCGACCAGCATGACGCTGAGTACCCCCGTGATCACGAGCCCGGATTCTGACTGGAAAATGTAAACCAGGACGTACCCGATCAGGGTCAGCTGCAGAAGCATTCTCGCGATAGCCTGTATCGCGCGACCGTGGCCCTGATTCCAGCGCCACATGAGGAACACGACAATCCCGACAGGTACAAATGATACGGCCAGCTGCGGCACCGATATGGTTGCGATATTCACATGGTCGCTCTTTGTAGTGATGCGGCCCGACCGACTGCCATTGACCGATTCTCAGGATGGCTAGCGGCTTTGAAAGAAGATCAGGCAGCAATGATTGGCGTTCCGGCATGTTAAACCGATAACCCGGCTTGAGAATAAACTTTTCATCCCTGCGAAATTGCCGATGGTTCGCGGCTAGCGACCGTCGCACAGGATCATTGCGGCATTGTCTGGCGCAGACGTATGATCGAGAGTCAGCCAGTGGTGCTCGAAGGCAGTTCGCTGCTTGCCTTGAGAGCGTTCGGGACGTTAAGTGGTTATGCCAGGGTTTGAGGAGAATAAAATGCTTCGTACAATAATTAAAACAATGGTATTTACCGGCATGATGGCCGGCAACGTTGCACTGGCACAAGACCCGTACTTGCGAGCGCCACTCGATACCCGGCAAGCATTGTCGAGCGATCAGGGTGTAATTCCACAGCCGCATATTGCGATGACCAATGCCAATGTGGTCAACGTACGCAATGGGGAAATACTGCGTAATGTCACGGTAACCGTTGAGAACGGGCTAATTGTGTCCGTTGACAAAGATCGACCGCCGGCGGGTGCTGAAGTTGTTGATCTGCGAGGGCTCTATGTGACACCGGGATTCTTCGAGGGGCACTATCATGGCGGCTCCATGGCGGCAGCCCAGCGTGCCCTGGTATCGGGGGTAACGACGGCAAAAGGGGCAAGCGTGCGTGGCTACCCCGACGTTGCGCTCAAACAGATGGTCAAGTCCGGAATTCTGGTTGGACCCGATATTCTCGCCGCCGGCGTCTATGTGACGCCTGAACTAGGCAATTCCGATGCGATTCTGGCGGACCCGCGCCTCTACAGGTATGCCAATGAAGTACTGCATGGCGAGGCCGCGTTACGCGATGTAGTTAGCATCAACGCTGATCGAGGGGTCGACTGGATCAAGACACGATCCAGCGGTTTGTCTTCGCGTACCGGCGGACCTGATGCACTTACCTTAGTCTATGACCATGACGAATTGTCAGCCATTGTAGATGAGGCTGCTAAATACGACATTCCGGTGTCCTGCCACGCCCATGGCGTGGAAGTGGTGATTGCCGCTATCAAGGCGGGCTGTGCAAGCCTCGAACACGCTTCCTATATCGATGACGAGGGCCTGCGCCTGATGAAGGAATCGGGCACGCTGTGGATTCCGACGTACATATCGGTTACCGGTTTTCAGCTTCCGCACGATGACTACAACACGCCAATTGCCCGGCAACGATGGCCGCACCTGGTTGAAAACCTGGGCCGGATGATTCGCAAAGGGCACAATATGGGCATAACCATATTGACAGCCGTTGATTCAGGCTACGGGCCGGAAAGCGTTTACCGGGTTGCCGGTGAGATTAACGCCTTCGTTGACTTTGGAATGACGCCTCTAGAGGCACTGCAGGCGGCAACGGTGAAATCGGCCGAAGCCTATGGTCTGGGAGAGCACACTGGCGTTATCGAAGCCGGACTGGAGGCGGATCTGCTGGTCTTCGATCGAAATCCGCTGGAGCAACCGTCGGTGCTGCATAATCCGTTGATGGTCATGAGCAATGGTCGCGTCGGGCTGAATCGGCATGTGGGTGAAGCCAAGATCCTGCCTAATCATTAAAACAACTTGATCGAACTCGGGCTTGGGACGGGAGCCTGATTATGAGGATGCCATGAGCAGTTTTGCCGAACGCCTGAATCAGCGGGAATTTCTATTAGGCACGATGCTGACGCTGCCATCACCCGAGATTGCGGAAATGATTTCGAAGTGTGGTTTCGACTGGCTGTTTCTCGATGGCGAACATGGACCCGCGACTGAGCTCGACTGGCAGCGAGTGATGCAGGCTGTAGGAGGTCGATGTGCCTGCGTGCTACGCGTGCCAACCTGCAGTGAGGTGTGCATTAAGAAGGCGTTGGATATCGGGGCCGACGGGATCATCGTGCCGATGGTCAACTCAGCGGAGCAGGCGCGGGAAGCCGTCGCCTGGACACGTTATCCGCCGCAGGGTAAGCGCGGCATTGGTCTTGCTCGCGCGCATGGTTACGGACTGACGTTTTCCCATTACCTGGAACGGGCGAACGATGATATCGCGCTTATCCTGCAGGCCGAGCACATTGATGCGGCCAACAATATCGATGCAATCACGGAGGTAGACGGCATCGACGCAATTTTCGTCGGCCCCTACGACCTGTCCGCCAGCATGGGAAAGACCGGCCAGCTACAAGACGCCGAGGTGCGCCGGGCGATCGTCAGGGTCACCGAGGCCTGCAAGGAGCGTGACCTGCCGCTGGGCTATTTTGGCGTCACGGCGGAGAGTGTCATGCCGTTGGTCGACCAAGGCTATAGTCTTGTTTGTGCCGGCACAGATGCCGACCTCGTCACACGTGGTGCGCAGCAAATCGTTGCGGAGATGAAGGCGGGAACAAAAGGGACAAATTGAATAATGTTTGGTAATAGCGGCCGTACGCATCCTCATTGTTCCTGGTGAGTTAGGGAAATGGGCTTGAGAATAGGCTTACCTATTGCCTCACGGTATGCTCGGGAGACGCGAAGAAGTGGCGAGCGTTTTCACATTCAGTCTGACATAGGAGTTCTATCATGCGGCGAGTCTATCGAATCCTGATTTCAACAATATTGGTGTTGGTAGTATTCAGCAATATGGTCTTTGCTGCGGACGATAGTGACGCACTGACGATTGTCGTGTACGGGGCTAGTGGCAAAATCGGTGGCCTGATCGTAGACGAAGCGCTGGAGCGTGGCCACACGGTGATTGGTGTCTCACGCAATCCCGGAAATTTGACCGCTGAACATGAGAACTTTTCAGCTGTGCAGGGAGACGTGACGGATGTCGCGTCATTTACGGCATTGGCGCGCGGTGCCGATTCGATTGCGATTTCTGTTCGGGGAGACGCTGGCAAGAATGAGCCGGAAAATACCACCCATGCGCGGGCGGCCAGGACCGCGATTGCGGCATTGAACGGAATGGACAATGCGCCCTACGTCATCCAGGTGGGTGGCGCTACGTCGGTATACGAAGACAAGGAAGAGATGATCGAGAAACTGCCGATGCCGGCCGAGCCCGGCACGCCGTTTTTCGCCATGCTGTTGGGACACCTGGTCGCGCTCGAGGCATACCGCGCATCCGATATAGACTGGACTGTGATAACGCCGGCGTACGAGATTACCGGTTGGACGCCGCAAGGCATCACGGCTACGAATGCTACTGGCCAATACCGAACGTCAACAACTGAGCATCTTTACGACGCTGATGGCAAGAGCAGGATTGACGTTGCCGACCTCGCCGCGGCTGCGGTCGATGAATTGGAAAACCGGAAATTTGTCCGGCAGCGTTTCATGATCGGCTATTAGCCAGCCGCCAAAACGATAGAGTCGTAGGAGCGGCTTTAGCCGCGATCGATTAAACCCGGCAAAAAAGCAACGCAGGAACTGCTTCAACCGCGATCTTCTAGACCCGGCGAGAAGCAACGTAGGAGCGGCTTCAGCCGCGAATCTCTATTTGACAACATTCCAGGGGAAAAACCACCCTGGAGATGTTTTACCCAGTCAGATTCGCGGGCCCACCGCATTGCTGAGCAAGTCGCCGGAGTGGCGTATTGGAATAGCGGCCAATTCGATTCCAATCGTGCATGCTTGGGTCAGAGTGAAGACATCACCCTATCCAGTTCACCAATATGACGCTGTTTATCTGCATCGCTCAGGAAACTTGCGGTGAAGGCGTTTCTTGTCAGCGAATAGATGTCCTCAGAATTCAATTCGAGCGCCTGTTGGGTGCGAAGGTAATTTTTGGCAATGTAACCACCGAAGTACGCCGGATCATCGGAATTGATCGTTACACAAAGACCACGCTGTAGAAGTGTTTTGAGGTTGTGCTGCTCGAGAGAGTCAAAGACTCGAAGTTTGACGTTTGACAACGGGCACACAGTCAGCGGAATCTGTTCCGCAACCAAACGCTCTACGAGTGCCGGATCTTCCATACAGCGCACGCCGTGATCAATACGCTCGACCTTGAGTAAATCCAACGCCTCGTAGATATATTCCGGCGGCCCTTCTTCCCCTGCATGGGCGACAGTCAAAAAACCCTCTTTCCGGGCACGGTCGAAAACGCGCTCAAACTTTGACGGCGGATGTCCGACTTCGGAAGAGTCCAGGCCGACTGCATGAATCTTGTCTTTGAACGTCAGTGCCGCGTCGAGCGTTGCCATGGCCGCGCCTTCGCTGAGGTGCCTGAGGAAACACATAATTAGTCTGAAGGTGATTCCCAGTTGAGTTTCACCATCCAGCAACGCACCGTAAATGCCATCAATCACAGTGGCAAAATCGACTCCGCGCTCGGTATGCGTCTGCGGGTCAAAGAATATCTCTACGTGACGGACGTTATCTTCGGCGGCATGTTCGAGATAAGCGAAAGTCAGGTCGTAAAAGTCCTGCGTCTCTGTAAGTACCTGGGCGCTTGTGTAGTAGATGTCCAAAAACGACTGCAGGTCGGAAAAATTGTACGCGTACCGAATCTCTTCCACGCTCGAATACGGGATGGAAACTCGATTCCGCTGCGCTAATTCCATCATCATCTCGGGTTCGAGCGTTCCCTCGATGTGTAGATGAAGTTCTGCCTTGGGTAATCGCTGGATGAGTTTCTTGAGATCCATTTACTACTCGCTGACGTGTGACAGGATAATAACCCGCCAGGCGAGAGAGTGTCCTGATGGGCCGTTGGCCTGGGACAGTCCCTGCGGGACAGTCCCGGCAAATCACGGCGTAATGCTGGGTGGGAATGGGACAGTCCCGTCAGGTTCCGTTGAATTCGACGGCAGTCGACGAAACAAACGTGTATCTTTGCGGTCCATTAAGCATCGCCAGCCGTGAGCTACGCCCGATGGCCGGCCAATCGAACTAAAGCCAAACAATATGAGCGTGACTGCAATTGACCAGGTCGCGCCTGGAGACAACAAATGAAGCAAATAATGACAAGCGCTGCCGCGTTGCTGGCACTGTCCGCTTGTGGGCAGCAGGAGGCGCCGCCTGTGGTTGAGGAGGTGACAGCCCCGCCCATGGTCCTGGGTTCAGGCCTGAATCTTGACGCGATGGACACCAGCGTCAGGCCAGGTGACGATTTCTTTGCCTATATGAATGGCACCTGGCTAAAAGAGACCGAAATTCCGGCGGACAAGTC
>JBPCYD010000103.1:0-6350 GCA_051007895.1 Woeseiaceae bacterium | reverse complement strand
TTACTACCGCTTCAATACACGCCACCGCATCGATTTTTCCGTATTTGATTTGTCCCGCGACGCAACCGGAACGATCGATCGGTCAATCCAGTTCCGTGATGAGATCTTCGACGTCGACTCGACCATTGCCACAGATCTTGATTTAACCATCTACAAGGCTGCATACACGTACTCTTTTATGGTTCGGGATGAAGGCTACCTGGGGGTGACCGCCGGGCTCTATGTTATTTCTACTGATATCAGCTTGCGCGAGTCCAACACGGGTCAATTCGAAGCTGAAGATCTTACTGCTCCCTTGCCGGTTATCGGACTCCGTGGAATCTACCAGTTAAGTCCTCGGCTGACGCTACGTGGTAGCGGAGAACTGTTTGCGATCGAATTCGATAACGTGGACGGGACCTTGTTCGATTTCTATGTTGGGCTGGATTACTATTTTCACGAAAACTTTGCCGTCGGACTCGGTTACAACAACGTCTCGTTGGATGTCGATGCTGATGGCAGCGAATTCAAAGGCGCTCTGGACTGGACGTATGACGGGGCTTTGTTAAATGTCCAATACTCATTCGGCTCAGTCGAGTGAATGACAGATGCGGGATGTGATCAGGCAACGATCGGTGGGGCCTCGGGTATCGGGGGGGATTGGAGGGAATTGCCACTGTCGACTGCGCTTGCCTTTGTGATTGCCGTTCCTTTGAGTCGATCGCATTCGTAATTAACATACCAGGCCCGAATTTTCGGGCGGTAAAGAAAGTAAGGAAGAGACTATGTATACGGGGTTTGGAATGCGCGGGGTAATTCTCGTGCTCACTGGGTTAGTCACCAGCTCAGCCTGGGCTGACAGCTACACTGATACTGTTGAAGTATTTCGTAACGCGGTGAGCAGCGAGTTCTTCGATGAAAGCTACGGCTATGCTGTATTTCCGAAAATCGGGAAGGGTGGTATTGGGTTAGGCGGCGCTCACGGCTCGGGCCGGGTCTATGCTGAGGGCGCTCACGTTGGGGATACAAAGATGAGTCAGGTGACCATCGGCTTCCAGTTAGGCGGACAGGTGTTTAGCCAGATCATATTTTTCGAAGACGAGCGCGCCTTTAATGAGTTCACAGGCGGCAACTTCGAGTTTGGCGCCCAGGCGACCGCCGTTGCAATAACCGCTGGTGCGTCCGCTTCGGCGACCACGACGGGTGCGGGCGCGGGCGCCAGCGGTGGCCAGAACGACGCGACGGCCACCGGCGACTATTATAAGGGAATGGCCATTTTTACCGTTGCCAAGGGTGGATTGATGTATGAAGCTTCCGTTGGCGGACAAAAATTCAGCTATGAATCTGCGAAGTAATGCACTTACATTTACAGGCGTAGCTGACCGTTACTGACGTTGAGGTACCGGGAACCATACTACGCCAGGTAAACGATCAGGCGACCGCATTGAGGGCGATGTCCGTTGCCCCAATTGCAGCGGATAGTCGGATAGTCATTGCCTGAACGGCAATTAATGACACGGGCGACGGTTCGGAAAACGTAGTATGCGCGGTCTGAAGGTCGGATCTGTCATATGAGGGTACCTCCTCGTCTCATCGGCTCGCGCGGTGCGACAACATTCAGTGCGAATAGTCTAACAATCTCTTACTTATTGCACGGTCCGGAAAAAACCGATACCGACCCCGCGCTGCCAGCAATAACCGCACATTGACGGAAATCGGATATTCGCGATATTGACTAGGGACTACCATTTTCCAGTGTAGAACCATCTCGGACGGGTACGAGAAACCACCAGAAATCGTGGCGGCCGGTGCCGGTTAGCATACGGGCATACGCGTACGGTGCGAATCAGTTCGAAATGAAATTGTGCTCAGGAGAATCAATATGGCAACTGCGAATTCTGAAATGACGAGAAAATTCCTCCTTCCCGCGTTGGCGGTCGGTACCCTGGCGCTCGCTGCAAACCCTGCTCATGCGGAGGGATGGTCGTTCCAGATCGAGCCCTATCTGCTCGGTGTGACCATCGATGGTGATGCAGGCATTGGTCGAGTCACCGGCGCGGATGTCGACGTAAATTTTGATGACATTCTCGATAACCTGGACCTGGGTGGCATGCTGCATTTCGAAGCCCGGCACGAAAGTCGCTGGGGCTTCGCGCTCGATTACGCTTTCATGGACCTGAGCGACAGCAGGACCAGTCCACGCGGCGTCGTGCTCGATGGCGACGTGTTCCAGGGGGTTTTCGAGGCGTTGTTGCTGAAAGGCGCCCGATCGATGGATGACGATGAGCAACTCGACTTTTTCGCTGGCCTGCGCTGGTGGAATAACGAGGTGGATGTCACGATCGACCCCGTGCTCCTTCCCGGTACAGTGAGTTCCAGTTTAGATGAAGACTGGGTTGATGTAATCATCGGTGCTCGATGGAAGAACCCGATCAGTGAAAAATGGTCATTGCTGCTAAAGGGTGATATTGGCGGGGGTGGGTCGGATCTCACCTATGCTGGTGTCGCCGGATTCCGCTACAGAATCGGTGACCTGACAGAACTTGACCTGGTTTACAAGGCGTTGGCAGTCGATTACGAGAGTGGCATCGCCGGGCAGCCGGGTTATTTCAAGTACGACACGACAACGCACGGTCCGATTATCGGGCTCATGTTCAAGTTTTGATAATGCACGCGTAGACACCAGCATCGACGAATTCCGCCGGGCCGATCATTTGTCTCCGCGCTGCCCGGGATCAAGTCGAGAACTTGCTCCAATTTGCTCCCGACGGCATTCAGGCCCGACGGAGTTTTCAGGGGGCTAACGGTCATGCAGATCGAACAAAGCATCGAAGTCGTCGAGGTAATGGCACTGGATTTGCGTGCACCGGTCGTCCTCGATGAAAGCAGCCCGCTGCGCGAGGTAATCCAACAGTTGCGAGATGCGAACTACGGCTGCGCGCTGGTTACACGCGATGGCCGCCTGGCCGGGATATTCACCGAGCGCGACCTGGTAACTCGTGTTCTCGAGTCCGGGCACGACTTCGATGTACCGGTCGCGGAGTGGATGACCGCCAATCCCGAACGGGTCTACCCAACTGATACGATCCGCAAAGCGGTACGCCTGATGTGGCGTGGCGGGTTCCGGAGCGTCCCGGTGGTGGACCAAGATGACCGCGTGGTCGGCTGCGTGCGACACAAGGACATCGTTAAATACCTGTCGGAGCACTTCGCGGCGCAGGTGCTCAATCTGCCGCACGATCCTGACCGAATCGCACTCAATCGGGAAGGCGGGTAAGCGATGGGGACGGCGGCCAGGGAGCAACGGAATCTCGACAGCGTGACTATTCTCTTCTCCGGCGACTCCGGCGATGGCATGCAATTGATCGGTTCGCAATTCACAACGGCCTCGGCAATAGTAGGCAACAACGTTCGTACGCTGCCGGACTATCCTTCCGAGATTCGCGCGCCAGCGGGTTCCCTTGCCGGCGTTTCAGCGTTCCAGGTCAATATAGCGAGCCGCGAGATTCAGACCCCGGGGGACCGACCGGACGCTTTAGTGGCCATGAATCCGGCTGCCCTCAAGGTTTACCTGCCGCGACTGGTACCAGGAGGAGTGCTGATAGTGAACAGCGATGCCTTTAGCAAAAGCGGACTGCGAAAGGCCGGCTACGCTGAAAACCCGCTGGACGACCCGGATCTCGCGGCCCGGTACCAACTCCATGCCGCGCCCATTACGACGCTAACCATAGACGCCCTTAAGGAATCCGAACTCGATGCACGACACAAACGCCGCTGCAAGAATTTCTTCGCGCTTGGGCTTCTCTACTGGCTTTACGATCGCCCGACTGAACCGAGTCAGAAGTGGCTCGACCGGAAGTTCGCCCGTGTGCCGAAGTTTGCCGAAGTCAACCGGCGCGCGCTCAACGCGGGATACAGCCACGGTGAGGATAATCACCCCTGCAGAGGACCGTACCGGGTACCGCCGGCACCCGCCGAGACGGGCGAGTATCGCCTCATCAACGGGAACGAGGCTTTCGCGCTTGGATGCGTCACGGCTGCACGCCTGGCCGACAAACCGCTGGTCTACAGCAGCTACCCGATAACCCCGGCTACCGACGTGCTGCACCACCTGGCCAGGTTGAAGCACTTCGACGTACGGTCCATCCAGGCCGAGGATGAAATCGCCGCGATGGGTTCAGCCATCGGTGCGGCCTACGGCGGCGCCTTGTCAGTGACCGGCACCAGTGGCCCTGGCCTTTGTCTGAAGAGTGAGGCCATCGGCCTGGCGATTATGCTGGAGTTGCCGCTGGTCATACTCAACGTTCAGCGCGCTGGTCCGTCCACCGGCCTCCCGACCAAGACCGAGCAAGCCGATCTGTTGCAGGCGATTACCGGTCGCAACGGTGAAAGTCCGATGCCGGTCCTGGCGGCCTCGGGTCCGGCGGACTGTTTTGACGTCGCTATCGAAGCCATGCGCATCGCAGTGCGCCACACGACGCCAGTGATGGTGCTGTCCGATTCTTACGTGGGCAACGGCGCTGAGCCCTGGCGGATCCCTGTATTTGAAGAGTTGGCTCCAATCCCGATCGAGCATCCTGACGGGGCAGGGGAGTTTCAGCCATACAGCCGCTTCGATGCGACCCTGGCGCGACCCTGGGCCGTGCCCGGCATGCCGGGTCTCGAGCATCGTCTCGGCGGTCTGGAAAAACAGCACGAGACGGGCGACGTGAGCCATGATCCGGAGAACCATGAGCACATGTGCCGGCTGCGCGCAGACAAGGTGCAACGGGTCGCCGATTTCGCGGCCGAGCAAACGATCGATGGACCAGACGATGCTGACCTGTTGGTGCTGAGCTGGGGCGGCACCCGCGGCGCCGCTCTGGCCGCGGTCAATCGATGTCGCGAGAAGGGTTACGCCGTTGCGCACGCGCACTTACGCAATCTGAATCCGTTTCCTCGCAACCTTGGTTCACTGCTGGCCCGCTACCCCAAGGTACTCATCCCCGAATTGAATAGTGGCCAGCTGGCGATGCTGGTCCGCGCCCAATATCTGAGAGACGTCATTTCCTTGTCGAAGGTTCAGGGTCGGCCTTTCGCGATCGCCGAAATCGAGTCTGGAATAGAGGACGCGTTGGCGTGAACGCATGCGTTAAAACGGGCAAGCTGACGCGTCGGGACTTCGCCTCGGACCAGGCCGTCCGCTGGTGTCCGGGTTGCGGCGACTACGCGATACTGGCCCAGGTCCAAAAGACGCTGCCGGATCTCGGGGTGCCGCGCGAAAACATCGTCTTTCTTTCGGGGATAGGCTGCTCCAGTCGCTTTCCCTATTACATGAATACCTATGGTATTCACTCGATTCATGGACGTGCGCCTACGCTGGCTACTGGACTAAAGTGCGCCCGTCCGGAACTGCAGATCTGGGTTATGACCGGTGACGGCGACGCCCTGGCGATCGGGGGTAACCACTTTCTGCATGCGCTCCGACGCAACATTGACATCAACATCGTGCTCTTCAACAACCGTGTCTATGGTCTGACCAAGGGCCAGTATTCGCCTACGTCCGAAATCGGCAAACGTACGAAGTCGAGCCCCGACGGTTCGATCGAAAATCCTGTCAACCCCATCGGTGTCGCTATTGGCGCAGAGGCCAGTTTCATCGCACGCACGGTGGATACTTTTCAGGACCACATGGCAGGCATTTTCGGACGGGCAGCGCAGCATACCGGCGCGGCCCTGGTCGAAGTCGCGCAGAATTGCATCATCTTTAATGACGGCAGCTGGGCTCACCTGACGAACCCCGACACCAGGGCCGACAGCGTCCTTTTCCTCGAACACGGTCAACCGATGCGCTTCGGCAAATCGCTGGAAAAGGGCATTCGCCTGAACGGACTCAAGCCTGAGGTGGTCAATGTCGCCGACGTCGGTGAGACGGCATTGCTCGTGCACGATGAAGCCGCAACGGAACCGACCCTTGCCTACTTCCTGAGCCGCATGGGACCGCCAGACTTTCCGACCCCGGTTGGTATCTTCCGAGCGGTCGACCATCCGGTCTACGACCAACAACTGATGGCGCAGGTCGAGGCCGCCCGGCAGTCAATTCCCGCAGACCTGGATGCGCTGTTTCGTCAAAGCGAAACCTGGGCCGTACCGGCCACCGCGCTGGATGGCACGACGTGTCCACTGTGCGATCACCCGAATCTGCCCGGCGCGGATGAGTGCGAACTGTGCCTTGCCAGCCTGACGCAAGCAGAGCCATCGGCCGCAGAAGCGCAGAGCAGGATCGCGCAAAGTCTGCGTCAGGATAACGTGGAGCAGCTGGACCTTGCCGGCGCCGTCTCGGTACAGGAATCCGCAACGCTCAACAGTGCGCTCGAGGCCATGCGCGAGAA
>JBPCYD010000102.1:0-4740 GCA_051007895.1 Woeseiaceae bacterium | reverse complement strand
ATCGTTATCTTCTACGACCGGGTGCTGGGACTGACTTTTTATCCGTCCTGGCTCGGCCTGAAACTTCAATCTGTGGTCTCAACCGAATGGTTGCGATTACTGCTCACCTAGAACGGAGTTCGATCATGATTTCTACTTCTACAATCTCGCGCGCATTGATTCTGGCTGTTTACTCCATCGCGTTTGCGGCTTGTACGAGTTCCGAACCGGCGATTGTCGAACTAAGCCTGGTCGGAAACCCGAACCCTACCGTCCCGCTGGCCGCCGTGCTCACAGTGACGACGGACAGGCCGACGAAGATGACCATCAATCTGGATGATGGCGAACGTCAATGGAGCGTAACCCCGCAAGATACGATGGCGACGGAGCATGAAGTGCCGGTACTCGGCATGCGAGCCGGCAGGTTACACAGGATCACTGCGACCCTGCAGACCGCAGACGGAAACCAGGTGACTTCGGCAGAACAGACGTTCGAGACGCCCGCCTTACCGGATGCATTCCCGTCGGCACTGATTACTGTGCACAATCCGGACGCTATGGAACCAGGCGTAACGATCTTCAACGTCAACGGCCGCTGGGGATCTGACGGTAAGCAGGCACCACCAGGATTCGCCCCGGCGATTGTCGTGAACGACGCCGGTGAAATCATCTGGTATTACCTGCCGCTCGATCACAAGGTGCACGACATCCGGCGGCTTGCAAACGGAAACTTCGTTTACGAAGTATGGCCAGGCACCGCCGGCATGATCGAGATCGATATGCTGGGCAATATCGTGCGGCGCTGGCACTTCACCGGCACAGCCAAGAACATTGCCGAGGGCAGCATCCCGGTCGAAACGGATTCCTTTCACCACGATTTCGTCGAACTACCGAACGGTAACTTCCTCCTGCTGAGCTCGGAAAACCGCGTTGTCGATAACTGGTATACCAGTGAGACGGACCCGGACGCGCCGCGAGCGCCGGCAAATGTCATCGGCGATGTAATCATCGAGATGACGCCGTCGGGCGAGGTGCTGCGCGAATGGAAGCTACACGACATTCTTGACCCCTACCGAATTGCCTATAACTCGCTGCGTGAGGATTTCTGGGAGCGGCACTACGATGGGGTCGTCGAAGGCATCGTCCACGATTGGACACACGGCAACGCAATCATCTACGAAGAGGACGACAACGCCTTCGTGATGTCGGTGCCCTATCAGGATGCGGTGATTAAAGTCAGCATGGACACGGGCGAACTCGTCTGGATCCTCGGCAATCACGACAAGTGGGGCGCACCCTGGAGCGACAAACTCCTGACGCCGATCGGGGACCTCGAATGGTCATACAAACATCACGCAATCTCGCACACGGAAAACGGTACCTATCTCCTGTACGACAACGGGGTCGCGCGTGCGACACCCTTCGATGAGCGCATGCCGGTCCAGGACAGCTATACCCGCGCGGTCGAGTATTCTGTCAACGAAGAAACCATGGAAGTCTCGCAGCCCTGGGTATACGGCCCCGACGATGAGCCGTTCTACGCGCGCTACCTGGGTGATGTCGACTGGCAACCGCAGACGGACAATATCCTGATCACGATCGGCGCCCAGGAAACAGATGCCGATGGGCAGAATGCCCCTCCGGGGCCGGGCACGCAACGGTGGGCCCGCCTGGTCGAGGTCACGCACGACCAACCTGCCGAAAAGGTATGGGAGATGCAGCTCAAAGCCGATGATTCCGGCTGGTCGATTTACCGGTCCGAACGCTTACCCGGCCTCTATCCTTAGTCGAGCGCTGTCTGCCGGCCCGTTACAAACCGGTAACACCGTCGTACAGGAGCTTCAAACCGGTGATAAACAGGAACGCGTAAATCGTCCGGTAGATTGTGGCCTGATCGAAGTAATGCAGGAAACGATAGCCCAGCCACACACCGATCGGAGCGACCGGCAGGAGAATCAGTGAGGTGATGAGATTGCGCGTATCGAACTGGCCGAGCATCGCGTAGGGAATCAGCTTGACGTAGTTCAAAACGAAAAAGAAAACGCCGAATGTGCCGACCAGAATGACCTTGTCTAGATTCTTCGGCAACAGGTATATAGAGATTGGTGGCCCGCCGGCATGCACGTGCGTACTGGTGATGCCTGCGATGACGCCCCAGAATCGTCCGCTCCAGGGCCCGGGCGCTAGCCGCTGTTTCTCGCCCCTGCGTCTGGCGACGTAGTCAACACAAAAGAGTACGGCAATGATGCCCAGCGTCAGCCGCATGCCTGCGGCGGGCAGCACGCCAAGCAACGAAGCACCGATCGCGACGCCGATCAGTGCCGCAGGAATAATGATCCTGAGGCTGGCCACATCGAATTTGCCCCAGAAGAGCCGCGCAACCTGTAAATCCATGAAACAGATGATTGGCAAAAGAATTGCTGCGGCCTGCACCGGTTCAATGGTCAGCGACATCATCGGCACGGAAACGGCCCCGGCAGCCCCGCCGAGACCGCCCTTCCCCATCCCGTAGATCAGGACGGCAGGTACGGCTGCCAGGTAAAACAGCGCGTCTTCGACAAACACCTTAGGTTCGCTTTACTCGCTCAATTCGTCTTGAAGATGGGCACGGATCACCTCCGCGATTATGCTTGCTCGCGTCCCGTAGCCGAACACATCGACGAATTCACCCTGGCGTCCCATCAGAAACAGATAGGACGTGTGAAAAATTTCCTCCTGGCCACTCGTCGCCACAGCGGCCGCTGTGACTCCATAGGTCACGTTAAAAGCTTTTGCGACCGCTTCGGTTTGTTCGTCTGAACCACGGAGGCCTTTCATCGACGGATGAAAAGCAGCTACGTAGGCGGCGAGTCTTTCCTGTGTATCGTTGGCCGGATCGATGCTGATAAACAATGGCTGCACTTCGTTCCCATCGTCGCCGAGCAAGTGCAGCGCCCGTCTCACCTCGAGCAGCGTTGTCGGGCAAACGTCCGGGCACTGCGTGAATCCAAAAAACACAAGGCGCAATTTGCCGTCGAAACTTCGTTCTGTGACCGATTGTCCGGTGTGATCGACAAGGTCAAACTTGCCGCTGATAACGTCCTCTGCCACCGCAGTGTGCGTTACACACGTGGTGGCAATCAGGATTAGCAGCTTCGCGGCAGAACCAAGCATGAATTTCAGTGACAGAGATTGTTTGATATCGCCAATGCAGCAGGCCCGATGTCGCTGGGCAGTTGCCCGACGGACGACATTCTGGCGCGCTTCCGCATGTCGAAGAACGCCATTGTTCCGCTGGCCGGCACTGGAATGGCCAGGGTCTTCGAATCGGAAGTAACGACTCCTGCTGCAGGTGAATTATCCAGGCGCACTCGTCCGAGTTCGGCACCGTCGCCAATATTGAGGAAGACGACAGTACCGTCGCGACCCACTACGGCGGCGGTCGTGTCAATCCAGCCTGGATTGATGGACACGGGGTCCCGCACTGCATCCACTGTGTAGAGCACCTCACCGGTGAGTGCTGAAATCGCGGTGACGGTACCGCCGGCTGCGTTCGGCACGAGCATGGTCTGCCCGTCCGCCGTTCCCCAGGGGCGTTCCGGTGATCGTCCTGCCTGGCTCGAGCGAGTCACCGTAAAATCGAGTAGGTCGACAACGTACACAGTCCCGGTATCGGCATTACTAATGAAGCCCAGGATACCGTCCGCGCTGCGTGACATCGCCGACAGGCCATGACCGTCACGGGTAAGCTTGAGCTCTTTGTGCTGTGACCATAGATCGATCGAGTGCAGCGACCCCTGATCCTGGTCGACCCAATAGACGATCGAGCCGTCCGGGTTAAACGTGATATCCGATTCTGTATTTACGTCCTCGATCCGAACCAGCACCTCTTTGCGGCGCAACGCGTGCACCTCAATGACAGACTGTTCACGATCGAGTATCGCGACGGTCTCACCAATTGGACTCACGAGTACCAGGTCCGGCCGGATGTCGAGCGAATATTCATAACGATTCAACGATTTCGACATCAGGTCTACAAGTGTCAGCTTCTTCTCGTCGGCGTGCCCAACGATAAGCGTTTTAAGCAAATCCGACGCAACAACAGGTCCAGGCGTGACATCAAATGCCAGCGATGTTGCTTTGCTTCTTTGGTACAGGTCGATAATGTAGACCGCTTTTTCCGACTCACTGCCTACAAACGCGTAACGTGCGCCGTCATCGAATTGGGCGAATGCCGGTCTGCACATGACAAACAGGAATCCCGCCAGAATGAACAAGCGAAACAGATGGCGCAGATTCGCTCCCGTACTTGGCATCAGCTCAGACCGAGGTAGGGATAGATAAAATCACTGAGGGCGTGAAACTGGTCCGTGACCAGGACCAGGCCGAATGCAATGAGAACGATCATGCTGACGAGCCCGATCTGTGGTGCAAAACTCTGAATGCGCGACAGTAACGGCAATGTTCTGCTTAAGAAAACGGCCGCCAATACAAAAGGGATTGCGACGCCCAGTGAGAATGCAAACATCACCGTCGCACCGACCAACGCGCTGCCCAGTGAGCCGACGTAAATCAACAGAGTCGCAATTATGGCGCCTCCAAAACAGGTCAGGCAGCCCAGCGAGAAACCCGCAGCCACCAGCGCCGACCCGAGATACGAAGATGGTTTGCTTAAGCCTTCCCGAATCGAATCTGGCACGACTTTACAGACCACCGGCGCACGCGAGCGAATGCCTACCCAGATGCCCATCGCAATAACCACGATGCCGGCGGCAACGCTCA
>JBPCYD010000101.1:0-9737 GCA_051007895.1 Woeseiaceae bacterium | reverse complement strand
CGCTCAATGACCGCATCCCAGCCGCGCACTTCCACCTCCGCCATGTTGTGATAGCGCATGCCAATTTCCCGCATCCATTCGAATGCAGTTGCGGTCAGCCCGGATGATCGCAGCCCTACCTGGATGTAGTCGGCGCCACGCACATGACCTTCATTGATCAGGCGATAGACCGGGTACCCGTGATTAATCAGGTGCGGCTCGTCGCCCCACCAGGCATCGTAGTGCGAGTCGAAATGGATGACAGAAACGTTCTCCTTGCCATAGACATCCGCAAGGCCGGCAACATTCGGATATTCAAGAGAGTGGTCTCCGCCTACGATCATCGGAATCGCGCCGGTAGCCGCTATCTCACGCACGGTTTCGCGTACGTGGTGCATGGAACGTTCCGTGCTGTCGTTGTCTACAGCGACATCGCCGTAGTCTACGATGTTGAGCTCACGGGACGCGTTGACCAGCGCATATTGGTCCATTCCACGTAGCGGTCGGCTGAAGCGACGCAGGTCGGTTGTGGCCTGCTTACCAGAATCGCGCCAACCGGAGCCCATGTTCAGAGGCGCACCAAGGATGGCAACGTCGACCTCTGCTGCGACCAGGTCCTCCATCGTCAGCGCAAGGGGGTAGCCACCAAACGTTGGCGGCCCACCAGAACCGTCGTAGCGACCCAGCGGAACTGCACCGGCCTCCCGCACCGGATCCATCGAACGCGGACGCTTCAAACGCCACGCATTGAACTCAGGTGAGTCAGTATTAAACGGAATGTTTGGCAGATCGCGTCCCTCGACGTATTCGTATGCCGAATACACTTCCTGCATCGCGTTAACCCAGACCTTCACTGCCTCCGGAGAGCGTTCTTCGAGTGCCTTGACGGTATCGTCAGGTCCGCCCGCATAACGTCGCGCATCGTCACTCTTGAGAAACTCGATTTCCTCCGGTGTCAGCAGCGCAAGTTTCGGTGACACGCTGTCGGGCAACTCAATCGGTGGATCGTCTACCTCCCTGGGATCTTTGGTTGTAAATGGATAGGCCTGCTCGCCGACGACGTGTTCCGGCGTCTCGATGGCTTCATCCTGCGCCTGGCAAAGCGGGGCGACGAGTATCGTTGTCAGCAGAGCTGCAGCGCCGGCAAGAATTGATCTGAACGTCATAAAAATATTCCGAATGGTGTTGCGTTGGCACATGTCAGCGTTGCCCATGGTCAAGGGCCAGCGGGTGGACGTATTCAGGATCGAGTCCCGCCTTGCGAACTGCAATGCCAACGAGGCAGGCGTTGAGCACAGCGTTCGAATGCATCACCGATAGCGGTGAGACATCCAGCATCGGCGCCAGATCGGTAATTTCAAAACCAACTATGTCCTTTGCGGCGCATACCTGGCGAATTGAACGCGTTACCTGTTCGATGCTCAAGCCATGGGCTGTTGCACGACCTGCCGCAACCATATCTGTTGGGTCAATTGCGCTGACATCGATTGAGACGAAATACGTATCCGGGCCCTTTCCCACTTCCCGTAACATCCGCTTCAACACATTATCGAAGCCCCGTTTCTGAATTTCTGCCATCGTGTGATAACGCACACCGTTGCTGCGCAGCCACTGCAGAGTTTCGACATCTACGTCTGGCCCGCGCAAGCCTACCTGCACCGTTTCACCGCCTTCCACGATGTTCTGCTGCAGCAGACGAAAGAGTGCCTGGCGGTCAGAAATCGTATGGTCACCGAATCGTTCGGCGTCCGGATGGGCGCTAAAGTGCAGTAGGCCGAACGATCCTGATCCGCGTGCCTGGGCCACACCTTTCACACCCGGGTACAACATGGATGTATCGCCACCGACGATCATCGGCACAGTGCCGGTAGCAGCTGTCTCTGCGACCATGGCGGTAACATGATCGATGGTCCTTTCGACACTCATGTTGTCGATCGCGAAATCACCGTAGTCGACTACAAACAGGGTCTCCAGCGGGCTGATGAGGGATTGAATGTCCGGCGTTGCAATGGTGTCCATCGAACGCATTGCATCGGGACCGGCCCAGGCATCGCGCCGCCCGCTGCTCATGTTGTTTGGTACCCCGATTATCGCCACGTCGACGTTTCCGGCAACGAGGTCTTCCGGCCAGACCGCAACCTTTGCGCCGCCAAATGTTGGCACACCGGATTTCGGGTACAGGTATCGGTGCACACTAAATGGGCCGGGCTCACGCTTGAAATCACGCAGCGGCGATGGAGTCGGCACGCCGGTGTAATTGAAATCACTGGAATTCAGATTGAGTGGTGCCGCGCCCATGTCGCGTTCCGGGTCGTAGGCCATTTTGGCCGCCAAAGACATCAGGTCGTCAATGAACGCCCGCAAGCTGTCCGAATCGCGCGCGGAAATCTCATGCTCTAACTGACGCTGCGGGATGAAATCAAGCACCGCGCCTGACGTGATGAATTCGACTTGTTCGTCACTGAGTACATCCACAGCAGCGCTTAGTTCATCCGGTACAGTCCATTGCGCGACTGCATTTTGAAAAACCGGCAGCAACAAAGCCAACATAAATGTGACTACGCCATTGCGAGTCAGAAAGCCATGAGATTTCATTTCGTTAGCCGGAATCCTGACGGAAGACTGATGATAGACGCATTGTAGCCCAGATAGTCGCGTACAGGATTTCATGGGAACGCCGCAGCCGTATACATGCCGCAATCCTCGAGCACCATCAAAACGGACAAGTGGTTGACGTTTGTATCGCTTTGGTTATCTGCTTTATCCTGTTTCGGACAGATCGTGGGCATGAGCCTGGGCTGCTTTATAATTGATAAGGAAAAATAATGAATTTCGAAGAACTATTGCCAAAGATCCAGGCCGTCGGTCTCGAGTACGGAATGCTCGCGTTGAAAGCGATAGCGATATTTATCATCGGTCGTATTGTCGCGAAATTACTCGCTAACCTCGCCAATCGGATCATGAAACGATCCGGCATGGACGACATGCTGCGCAAATTCATACGCAATATCGTTTACGCAATCCTGCTGACGTTCGTCGTTATTGCCGCTATTGGCGCACTCGGCATACAGACAGCGTCACTGGTCGCCATCATTGGTGCCGCGGGCCTGGCAATCGGTCTTGCGCTACAGGGGTCGCTCGCGAACTTCGCGGCTGGCGTCTTGATGATCATCTTTCGCCCCTACAAGCTGGGCGACCTCGTCCAGGTAGCGGGCACGGAAGGTTTTGTTGAAGAAGTGGACGTTTTCACGACGACATTGCGTCTGCCGGATAAGACCAAGATTATCATTCCGAACGGCCAGATCATGGATGACCAGATCACGAACTACACGGAGTCCGAAGACAGGCGACTCGATCTGATTGTCGGGATTGGATATGAGGACGATATCGACAAGGCTCGCGACGTGCTTCTGGCGGCAGTGAGTGATAGTGAATATGTGCTGGATGACCCTGCGCCGGGCGTTTCAGTTGCGGAGCTTGGCGACAGTTCCGTCAACCTTGCAGTGCGACCCTGGGTCAAATCAGCAAAATATGCGCCCGCATCACACGAGGTGACCGAACGCGTTAAAAAAGCGCTGGATAATGCGGGTATCAGCATTCCGTTTCCGCAGCGGGACGTGCACGTATACAACAGCAGCGATTAATGTATTTAGTCACTGTATGGCAACAGCAAGCGTTCGAGGCGCGGTAGCAGCTGTTGCCAGTCGCGGCACCTGACGGACGCCTGGTCACCCAGGGTTACGGTGCCGCGCACCGAGCGACTCAGCGCATTGGCATACAGGCGCTGGTAGTAGGGCATTTTGTCGACGTAGTAGGGCAGGATCTCCTCAAGCGTGAGATCGGTATCCAGGGCTTCAGCAAACGCGGTGTAAAATCGACCAATTGCGTCTGACACATTGTTGTCTTGTTTTAGCAGATCCGAAGGAGCGATCGTCCAGGTCATATCGTGCTGTAAAACACAGGTACCCGCGAATCCTCCCCGCCTTTCGTCCGACCACTCTTCAGGTGCAATAAGACTCAAGCGCCAATCGCCATCAATGCGGTAAAGATAATTAGCCGCGCCGATGACAGGTTTGTATTTAAACTTGGCAGATAGCACGAGCATGGACGTAAAAAATTCGGCGAGCACCTGGTTCTGCGGCTTTGCAACGACACCGCGCGGCTCGCTTTGATACCAGTCGAGCAGGAATCCGTTCGCCCCTTTGCCCTCCGGATTGGCGTCTTCCTTGCGCGCAATGACGGACTCTTTCGAGTTGTAGCGTTTTAAACCGCCCATCGTAAATCAGTTAGGTCGCCGCTACTTTCATTGTTCGAGCGTCAGCGAGTCGCGGCGCATACGCTCGAAACCAAACGCTTCCCGAGCAGCCAGGTAATCAGCGTCAGTTTCCGATCGATTAAGTGCAAGATCCGTGGCAATGGCGCCGTATGCCAGTGCGCCCTTGGCACCAACGCCGGACAATCCGCCGATAACGACCAGGCCCATGTCCGGACGACCATCCGGCATGGGCGCGTTTGTTACATAGGGCACTTCGCTTGTCGTCAGTGAGTAAACACAGGAATAACCGGAGTCAAGGCGCAGATGGTCGCTGGTCAGGCGAATGCCCAGTAATGACAGATGCCTGAGCAGGCTCTCACGCGCCCATTTGGTTTCGGCGTCACTCAGTGACGCTTGCCAGACCGCATCCAGGTCCTGGATGTCCGAGCGCTGAAAATGTCCACCGATTTTGATGATTGGTGTACCGTGATCCGTGAATCTTTCGATCATGGAGAAGGAACCCGCACCGCGATTCGGTACCGTACTATTGATACTAGGAAACAGATTTCTGAGGCCCAGTTGCTCGGGCGGCGACAGCGTGTTCCAGAATTGTGGTGTGACTTCGAAGAAAGCAAGATACACGCGCTTCGGCGTAATTAATTTGTCGAATTCGGGAGCAACCTCTCGCAGGAGCTCGCCCGTGTATGGGCCTGCCGCACTCACAACCTTTTCGACCGTTAGTTGCTCAGTCCGGCCGGAGGCAACGTCAGTTACGGAGAGTTCAAAGCCGTCAGTGGTGCGTGACAGCCTGGTTACGTGCCGGCCGTAGGCGACGCGGCCCCCCAGCAATGTCGTCGCACGATGTGTCAGGCTAATGACGGCAGAGGGGTCGATCGTACCGGAGTAGTCCTTGTATTCCCTGACGATGAACGCGTCATCGGGCAGCGTTAGACCAAATCGCTCGAGCGCCTGTTCCGGCGTCGTCGCAAGTTCGTAGCGGTCCTGTTGTTCGGGCAGGTAGGCAAGACTATCCAGGCGACTCTCGTGGCGCACGTAGTTGACCGGTGAGGTCGAGTAGATGTCGTTCATATCTACCGACTCGCCATGCTGTTTCAGCAGGTCCACCAGCTCGCGTGCGTCGGCGACAGTACGGTTATGCATGTATGACCAGATGTCGCCGGGCGGTCCTAAGCTTCGCGAGATTCGCGCTTCACCAAAACTCGAACCTTGCGTGTATACAGCCTTCTGTTTTTCGAGTAGCAGAACCTTTTGGCCGCTGCGCGCCAGCTGCCACGCGGTACTGCTGCCCATCAGGCCGCCGCCAATGACGACCACGTCCCAGTCGCCCAACAGATCAGACTGGGCGCGTACCGGCGAACCAATGAGTAGTATGAAGAAACCGATGGCGACAAGGCTGCCGTAAGCTGGATTGTTCTTGATCATCGAGAGCTCCCTTTTAGTAACCTGCGCACACAACGGCCGAGTGCGAACAGCACCAATATAGGGGAGATACTAAATGGGGTCGAACCGATTTCGAGAAATCGGTTCGACCCCAATACGAGGTGCGGCTCCGGTGGCCTTGATACTTCAGAAACTGAAGATAATGCCCGCGCTCACAGTTCGCTCCGCGCCATAAAGGCGTTGTCCAACTGCAATGTCAGAACCCATTGCGCGATTAATTCCAACAAGGTGATCCTGGTATGTTTCGTCAAGTAAATTGTCGATGCGTGCCTCCAGCCGCAGTGACTGCGACGGAGACCAGTCTAACGAAATATTAACCAGCTCATAGCCCGGCGTGGTCTGCTCGTTGTTGAATGCCGATACCTTGTCCTGTTTCGCATAAAACACGACCTCGGGTTTGATTGACCACGTTTCACCGACATAGGCCAGGCCGATGCTGCCGTTCAATGGTGCCAGGCGATACAGATTGTCGCTGACATCAGTACGTTTGCCACGACTGTAGCTCGCAATTCCATCGAGGTACCAGCTTTCAGCCAGGTCTACTTTCCACGCAATGTCTGCACCCCAGATCTCGGCATCAACGTTTGAAAACTGCAATGCCGGGGCACCTGTCATCATGGTGGTCACCATGTTCGCGACCATGTCTGTCGCTGGAATTCCCTGAATATAGTTGTCTACCTTGCGAAAAAATACCTGCGGAGAAAGGCTGACTCGTCCGATATTGCTGGTCACGCCGGCGACAATTTCATTCGAACGCTCCTGGTCGAGATTCAGGTTGCCGACATATGACCGGCCGTCGGCCAGGCCACCGGTCGCCTGTAGCGGCAACCAAAGGTAGAGCTCCTGGTACGAAGGGGCCCGTGTCTTTGAGCCGAGCTCAAGTATCCACTCTGTCCGGTCGGACAGCGCGTAGCGGTATTTGAAAACCGCATCCAGTGACTCCCAGCTCAGGTCGCGATTGGCAGCGTTGAACGCATCTGCAAGGCGCTGGACATTGGCGGCCATCGGCATCGGCATTCCCATGGCGCCGACATCACCAGCATTCGCGTCAACCTGCTTGTAACGCAGGCCGAATTCGAGATTTGCTGACTCGAGGCTACGATTCCACTCTGCGAAGACGCCCAACACGTCTCGCTCAATATCGGTGAAGTTGTTGACCTGAAACATCGCCATGTCGGGATTGGTAATGACCGAATCGTGGTCGGCCATGATGCCGTCTACGCCAACGCGCAGTGAGGAGCGATCCATGTCATACAGGCCCGCCAGGTGGAATTGCGAACCTGATCCGTGCGCAAGATTCTGCCGCCGACGCATCGGCATCGGCGCGGTACGCAGTGTCAGGTTATCCATCAAATGCGCCACATCGTTGTAGGCGAATCGAGCTTCCAACTCAAGCGCCTGGGACACACTGCCGCCAAACTGCAGTCCGTACAGGTCGCTGTCGATGTAGCGAATGTCCATCGGCAGTGCTGGCGTGCCGGAATCCGTCGTATCCAGCGACCCGGCAAATACCAGCAGGTGTTTGTCATCGCCGGCGAAGCCATAGCTCAGGTCGTAGCGTTCGCGATTGAGGCGAGAAGGCCGGATTTTTCCAACCGGGGTTGAAATATCATTCGCGTCATCGAACTCGGTGACCAGTGAAACCCGATGTTGGTCATTGGCCAGCGTCAGGCGGCCTGCAGATGTGCTGACGTCACCGTTACTCGCGTAGCGCGTGCCCAGTGTGCCCGATAAGCCGACCGGGCCGCCGCTAAATTCACCGCGTGCCAGCGTCGTGTTGATGTAGCCACCGATTGATTCAGGCGCCGCCGAGACACTGGCGATGCCGCGCTCCAGGACGAGCTCTTCGGTAATCATCGGTGACATATAGGAAAGCGGCGTGTCCATCGCGTTCGGTCCGCCGGAAATCACACCGAGCTGGTCAATGGTTACGGCGACACGATCACCGTACATGCCGCGATACTGGGCAATGCCGGTAATCAATCCATTCGAGTTGACGTTTGCGCCGGGAATGTCTTTCAAAACGACCGTCGAGTCGACCAGCATTTCGCGCTCGACTTCGACGCGCGTGGATGACGTAGAAACGGACCGTCCCAAGACCACGATTTCTTCCACGGATCCATCGTCAATGGCCAGGCCATCTGCGACACGATCGTCAGTAATATTCTCCTGCGCCTGGCCGATAGCGGGCAGGTAGAGGAGAGCAGCCAGAACGGCTGTCTGCCAGGTATTCATTGTAGTTACTCCTGAAAAGCGAATTTTATTGTTAGTGAGCTGCTTTTCAGGCGGGTGGGCCGCGCGAGTAATAGTGTGTACGCGAAACGCTGGTGAAACTGTAGGCCGTGGCTGTGGTTGGCGGTGGCGCGCTGGCTACCTCTGCAGCTGAAGCACCGCTGTCCGTGGCAGCCGCAGGTAACAGCAAGTGACCGATCGGGCACTGATGCGAGTCGTCGCCATCAATCCCATGTTCGAGATGATCATGGTTGCCCCCGGTATCGCCTGCCAGAAATTGCATGAATTCGGCAGATACGCCGTCAGGACAAAACACCACCAACGTGCCGCTGCCGATGGCCGCAGGCATAAACCCGACCGGAATAGCCGCGCGCAGGAGCAGCATTGCTAACAGCAACACGACAGGTTTCAGGCGATTATCTCGGATAGTGTCCATGCAGATGCGTAATACTAATGTGTCTGGAGCAGATCGCCAATCGTTGGGACTTCATAGATCGCCCGAGGTCGTTACCCGTACAGATCGACTGAGTTCGTCGCATTGAACTTAATACACATTCGGATGTGTTTAATTGCAAATGAGAAGCGTTCTTATTAATATTACGAATAAGAATCATTCTCGATAGGAAAGTCGACCGAGCGAGACGTCACAAGGACAGCTCGTTGCACAAGGGCTGCGCCCTTCAAGTCAACCACCGCTACAAGTCCCAAACTCGGTTCAAGCAAAAAGCATGTTTCGCAAAATTATTTTCTGGCTGCACCTGGGATCCGGCGTCATCACTGGACTGGTTGTTGCCATGATGTCGGTAACCGGTGTATTTCTGACGTATCAGACTCAGGTGTTTGCCTGGTCGGATCACGCGTACTACCGCGACTCGACTGCTATCGAGGAAACGCTGCGCCCCGCAGAGACATTCATCGCTGCTGCGCAGGCATCCGACCTGAACGTCACTTCGTTAAAGTACTGGAACGATCCGGCGGCGCCGGTACTTGCCAGCGGCGGTCGCGGCGAAGGTTCGCTGTTTATCGACGCCTACACCGGTGAGGTGTTAGGCGAGCCATCGCAGGCCATACGAAATCTGTTTTCAACGGTCACGCGTTGGCACCGATGGTTCAATGCAACCGGTGAGTCGCGTCAGACGGCAAGACTGATTACAGGCGTTAGCAACCTGGCGTTCCTGTTTCTCATATTGAGTGGCATGTATCTCTGGTTACCCAAACTGATTCGCTGGCCGTTGCTTCGCGAACGCCTGACCTTTTCGTCAAGAAATAACACCACGCAGCAGCGGGATTTTAACTGGCATCATGTGTTCGGAATCTGGTCGGCGGTGCCGTTGGTTATCGTTATTGCAACTGCCTCGGTATTTTCATTTTCGTGGGCGAATGACCTGGTCTATACGATCGCCGGAGAAGATCCCCCGTCACGCGGCTCCAGATCTGCTCCTGTCTCACCTGCAGTTTCGTCGAACCAATCAAACAGCAATCCGCGGCGGTTACCGCTGGATGATTTACTGACGACAGCCATGGCAAAGAACGACGACTGGAAGACGATTACATTGACTGTGCCGAAGCGAGGCGACGACGAGGTCAGTTTCAGGATCGATACCGGCAGTGGACGCCAGCCACAGTATCAAAGCACGCTGAACGTCGATGCTGCTACCGGACAAACACTGGGTTACGAAACACTGGCCGACCGCTCACCCGGCAGGCAGGCGCGTAGCTGGATTCGATTTCTCCACACGGGAGAGGCACTCGGTTTCTTCGGACAGACAATCGCGGGCCTGGTTTCGTTGACGAGCTTGTTCATGGTTTG
>JBPCYD010000100.1:0-10913 GCA_051007895.1 Woeseiaceae bacterium | reverse complement strand
TCGAGCGGGTCGAGCGAAAAATGCTAATAACCTCTGGTTGGATTGACAGGCCGGCCGTGTAGGGCTAGATTGGCTCAAACCAAAGCGAATTAAGTAAAAATACGTACATGTGAAATATGGAAATACGAGTAAGTACGTAACAGGCCCTGGACCGGGCAAGGGTGCTAATCCGGGCACTCTGACAGTAAAAATTAAAGATACATTTTAGCAACAGATTTGTAGTCGCGATTAAGGTTTCTACGTGGCAACAATCAAGTTTACAAACGCAACACGATCGGGGGATCAATTTATGGCTAGTACGACAGTAAAAGCGTCTGCAGTCTCGGCAGCTATCGCTATCGCATTGGGCACCGCTCCGCCAGCACTGGCGCAGGATGACTCAATTGAAGAAATCACAGTCACCGGCTCTCACATTCGTAGAACCGAGTATGACGGCAGGGCGCCCATTCAGATCGTGGACCAGGAACAGTTTGAGCTTATCGGTGCGGTGCAGCCCATCGAAATGGTCAAGGAACTGACGGTCAACAGCGGTTCGCAGTACTACAACGAAACGAACAACGGGCAGGGCATCTCGCAGTTCAATATCCGTAACCTGGGTCTGGGTTCGACGCTAACCCTGATTAACGGCAGACGCGGCGGCATTTCATCGGTTGCGGATGCGACGGGTACGGACTTCGTCGACATCAACCAGTTCCCACTGGCGATGATCGAGCGTATCGAGGTGCTCACCAATGGTGCTTCGGCCACATACGGGTCACAGGCAGTTGCGGGTGTTGCAAACATCATCACGCGTAAGGGAATGGAAGGTATCGAAATCTCTGGTGGCTATGCGTCGTCGGAAATCGAGGCATACCATTTGAACCTGGCTGCAGGCGCGCAGTTTGACCAGGGCGGTTTTAATATCTACGCGACCTACTACGAGCAGGATCGTCAGGGCCGAACAGATTTCGACTGGCTGGACGATCGACTTAACGGTAATGGCATCGACGGTCGGTCCCGATTCCTGTCAGGTACGGGGTCACCGGGTTCTGTCGAGCGTGCGGTTCTCGGCGCGAATGGAGAAGCGACCTCTGTCGCTGACGCGATTCGTCAGCCCGACCCGGACTGTGTTGGTGCGGGTGGCGTAATCGGCGACCCGTTGGACACTGGCCTAAATCCGAATACCTGTCGGTATAACTTTGCTGACCAGGTTTCGGTCATCGCCGCAGAATCAAGGACGCAGGTGTTCACGGAGTTCGACTGGGAATTCAATGACAAGGTCAAGTACTACGCTGAAGCCAGTTTTTCCAATAACCTGGTCGAGCGCCAAACAGGCGGTCAGCTGCTGGCGACGGGTAAGGCCACCAATGGCGGCGTTACGGTCCTGCCGAGTCACCCGTTCAATTTCTACATCGATGATCCTGCGGATCCGGCCGGAGTGATCTATATCGGACCGGATAACTGGGATCCTAATATCCATACGGGTGCGACGCTGCGATCGATTCATCGGCCGCTCGGCGCAACGGTGACAGGTAAGACTGCGGTAGTTCAGCCGGAACAAAGACGCGATATCAATTACACACGCATGGTAAACGGCCTGGAGATTAGCCTGCCGGGCGACTGGTTTATGGATGCCTCGTATTCGTGGGCGAAGTCGCAGATTGTGACGGCCGAACCTGAAGGTATTCGCTCGGACACGTACCAGCAGCTCATTCGCGATGGTTCATGGAATCCGTTCGGCACGCGCGTAACGAACCCGGGACTCGTGTCACCGAAAGACGCAGCCGATACTGCGAATTGCTTCAATATTGATTTCGGTGGATGTGTGGCAGGCAATTCCCAAACGGTCCAGGATCAATGGAACCAGCGCCAGGTGTCCCAAGCGAGTGTGACTGAGAAGGTCATTGATGTCATAGCGTCCGGCGATTTATTTGAAATCGGCAATGTCCCGTTTGCAGCGGCCATTGGCGGGCAGTTCCGCGATGTCGAGTACCGGTCTTTCCCCGACTCTCTTTCGTCAGCTGCAGAGGATGGTAGTCAGGGTATCTCGGGTGCTGTAATCGGCGGCCAGGATGCGCTGGCATTTTTTGCCGAAGTCGTCGCGCCGATTGGTGACATCGGTGAGGTTCAGGTCGCGCTTCGTAACGAGGACTATGGCGGGGGTGTATCGACCACTGATCCAAAATTATCGGCCGAGTTTGGAATAGGTGAATACTTCGGCGTTCGCGGTTCCTGGGGCACCTCATTCCAGGCGCCAACCGTGCGTCAGACCGGTCGGGCAACTTCGTCAGCATTCATCGACGACCCGGCATCGGCGACGGGACCTGGCGGCAGCTTTATCTGTAACGATCAGCAAGTGGCTAATAATATCGCAGTCATCGTAGAAGGTGCGCCCGGGCTTTCACCACAAGAGGCAGAGAACTTTAACTTTGGCGTCACGTTCCAGGCAGATAACTTCAGGGCGAGCATCGATTACTTCCTGTTTGACTACGAGGACCTGATTGCGGCCGAGGCAGGCGCACAGGCAATCGTTAACGGCCAGTGTCCCGGTGGTAACAACAGCGCGCCGATCACGGCTGATCCCCGAGTGACTCGCGATGCGACCGGCCAGGTACGCCAGGTGGACTCTCAGTTCGTGAACATTGGTTCAGTCGAAACGAGCGGAATTGACGTCAACGCAGACTATACGCTGGACTGGGGTAACAGCACCTTCATCTTCGATGTGGGTGCCACAATCCTCGATGCCTTTGACGTTGACACCGATGGCGACGGAATCACGGAGTTCGACGGTGCCGGAAGCAGGAACCAGTCGAACAACTTTTCCACGATGCCGGAAATTCGTTCGAACGGCGCCATCACGTGGTTCTCTGGCAACCATACGGCTCGGATGGGCGTTAACCACATCGGCAGCTACGACAATGACCAGGGCAACAACGCGGAAATAAATTCCTGGACGGTATGGGACGTGTTGTATTCGTATCAGTTCACCGGCCTGGTCGGCGATGGCGATACGACGCTTTCGGTCGGTATAAACAACCTCTTTGATGAGGACCCACCGGCGCTGTATCGTGCCGACACGGACGGAACCCGAAATGGCCGCTTCCTCGATAGTGGTCTGTACAATCGCGGTTGGGTAGACCGTCCCGGATACGACGATCGCGCCGGTCATGACCTCCGAGGCCAGGTAGTCTACGTACGCTTCAAGCACGTATTCTAGAGATGCAAAATGTTGTACCGAAAGAGGGGCCTCGTGCCCCTCTTTTTTGTTCGGTCGCAACGTCACTGCTGCTGTTGGCCAGTGTGGCGCAACCACAAACTGTGGACATGGCATTGCTGGAAGAATGCGCAAGCCTCGGCACGTCGGAACTGAAGCTTGCCTGCTTTGAGGCATTGATCGTGGCGAATAGTCCGTCTGATGCAGAAATCCCGGACGCAGGTTCCGCCATTATTGCTGAAACAGTGCCAACGGCTGACTCGGAAGTTTCTCGACCGGCGGTTCTGGAGCCGACTGGAGTTCCGGATGCGCCGGCGCCAGATCCGGCTCCCGGCGCGCGAAGCATGGCAGCGGCCGAGGCGGTGCCGATAGTCATACCAGCGAACACTTCCCCAGGAGTCGAGCTGGCGCCGGAAGGCACAGAAAGGCAGGATTCGGTTGCGGAAAATTCGTCGGACCCTGTTGTATCGGAGCCGCCTGCTGCAGAATTCGGCGCCGAGCAGTTGCCTGACCGGGATCGCGATACAGATCAGACGATCACGGCGACCGTCGTCGAGGTTCGCCAGGGTTACAACCGGACCTTGTCTTTTCACATGGCAGACGGACAGGTATGGCGCCAGACCGAACCGCGTCGCCTGCAGTATCCAAAGAACGAAGAATTTGAGGTCATCATCAGCCAGGGCATTCTGGGTGAATATCGACTGCGCATAGGCGAGAATGGCCGCCTCGTGAAAATTCGGCGCATACAATAAGAGGATTGACCCGAATGGCGGACGAACAGGTTGCGGATTTCGACGTACGACAGAGCCTCAAGATGTTGTTTGCAACGCCGGTCGTCTTGCACGACTGGCCCAATAGTGAGCAACTCAATCGGGCACTGGCAGACCTGGTGCTTGGGAAAGAAAAGTCCGATGAGCACGGCTACGGTACCCGCTCCAATGCGGGTGGCTGGCAGTCTGCGGGTAACCTGATCACGTGGAAGGAACCGTGTATTGAGACGTTCCGCCAGCGAATAGAGAAACTGGTGTCGAATTTGCTCCAGGAACTTATTCGAGACGATGGCACGAATCGGTCGTTTGACCTGCTAATCGATGCGTGGGCAAATATTAATCGTAGCGGCGATTACAACGTCGTCCATACCCATCCAAACTGTATGTGGTCTGGAGTCTATTACGTACAGCCGGGCGTACCCGATAAGACAATCCCATACAGTGGGCTCCTGGAGATGCTCGATCCGCGAGAAGCTGCAAACTACCTCCAGGTAAGCAACACTGTTCTCGACGCTCGCGAGTTCGTAGATAACGTGCCGGGCCGAATGCTGCTATGGCCAAGCTGGCTGAAACACTGGGTTCATCCGTACGCGGGTGAAGGCGAGCGTATCTCGATCGCCTTCAACGTGAATGTGATCGAAAAGTAAAACGAAATTATCGGGGCAGGGTAAAGATATTGACAAAGCGTTTTCCGCCCTCAATAGCAAAGCGTTTCTACTCTGACGCCAACTATTGGTTTTCCTTACGACGACGATCGTCGATCTCTATGGCCGGTTCCACAGGTTGTGTAGCATCCAGGTACAGGGCGCGAGCGATCTTCATAGACCGCGCCCCGGCGTTAATTGCCTCACCCTTCAACAAGGCAGCTTCCGCTTTCTCATATTGTTTCGTGGCAATATAGATGAACGCCTTGCTGTTGTAGGCTCGCCAGGCCTTGTCATTGCGTGCCAGTAAGATATCGCAATACTTCAACGCGGTTTGGTAATCCCCAAGATTGGTATACCCGGCGCACAGGTTGCTGAGGGCCGCCTCTTCGTCTCTTCTGCTGGTGGCAGATTCCAGCCCCAGCAGCGTTCGCCGGATGCCTTCTTCATCCTTGCCGCCTTGTAGCAGACGAGCGCCTTCTGACAAATCAGGATTGATTGATCCAACCACGTAATTGGGTTCGGTCGCCCCGCAGGACAGGCTCAGTGAGAGAAATATCAACAGTACGAATCGCTCTGGCATGCGTCCGACCTCCGACTGGCTTGACTGAGAATTTTATCAATAATCGCTGTTTTATTCGATCCATTCTCAGCGGCGAGAGTTCCCGAAAGTACGGTATCCTTGGGTCAATAAAACTCGGCCATGTGTTGACCGATTGTGTCTTGTTTTTGACTCAGGACAGCTTTCAGCACGGGTCAGCCGAGATAATGAGAAGAATTTCGAAACCGGGGGCGCGCATGCGATCGTTCAGCCAGATACTGATAGTTCTTTCATTCCTTGTTTTGTCCACAGTCTATGCCCAGGCGGATGACTACGACTATGATATTCGCGATCACGTTTTTGATAACGGGATGCGATTGCTAGTCATTGAACGGCCCGAAGAAAGCCGCGTGGTGAGCAAAATATTCACGGACATGGGCGCGCTCAACGAAACTCCTGGCCAGCTTGGCAGCGCGCATTTTCTCGAACACCTGATGTTCAAGGGGACCCCCACTTTGGGGTCGCGTGACTGGGAGCGAGAGCAGGATCTGCACCGCCAGATCGAAGCGGCAGAAGACGCTTTGATCGAAGCACTGAATAAATCCAGAAACGAGATTCGCGAGCGTGGCGTCTTTCACGACTACCAGCATAAAACATCAACGCCAGAGATCGACGAGCTGCGCGCATTGATCGATTCTCTGAATCGGCAGGTGCTCGAACTGAACGACGAAGGCCCAATGAAGAAGTGGTACCAGGCTTATGGTGGTACTCGTCTGACTGCAACCACAGAACAGGAATATATGAAGTTTGATCTCGATCTGCCCGCGAACAGGGTGGATTTGTTCCTTCGTGTTGAGGCCGATCGGATGCGCAACTCTGTATTCAGAAATTTTGATGCGGAACGGATGGTGCTCGTTGAACAGCGCCTAGGCGACCTGAATCGACCAGAGACTGATTTTCGCGAAGCGATGAACTCGTTGGTCGGCAGGGTATCGATGGTGTATGTGCCGGAGGGCTACGCAAACGATTTCGACCAGTACACGCGTCGCTATGAACGTGAACTCTACGAAACCTACTTCGTGCCGAATAATACGACGCTTATTTTTATCGGCGGTGTCACGCTCGATGAGATGATCCCGAAGGTTGAACACTATTTCGGACATATGGAACGTCGCCCCGAACCGGCACGCTACCAGGGCAGGGAGCCGCTGCCGAGTGCAGAGAAAAGACTCAACTGGCGCAGCGATGACCTGAGTCCCAGGGTCGAGATTCGCTATCAGATACCCGGCGTCGGACATCCTGACCGGCCGCCGTTTGATGTATTGGCGTCTGCATTGGCCGATCACCTCCAGGAGGTCATTACTGATGCTGGTATCGATGGAATACTGGACATCAACACTCGTGTGGTTCACACGACGAGGTTTGGCGTGCCCGGGTCTATCAATATCGAATTGCTCCTCGACGATCACGCTGAGGCAGGCCATGCCGAGAGCACGCTCCTGACGGAATTGAATCGCCTGAAAAAAGAACTGCTTCCTGCTGACGACGTAGCGTTTGCTCGCAAGAAGCTGCGCACGGAATGGCACCGAACCGCTGTCGATCCGAATGCGCTGGCGTTCCAGATCGGTCATTTCGAAGTGATGGATAGCTGGAAGACACTGCAACCGTATTTGCAGGCACGCGATGCAACCTCAGCCGACGACATTCGGGGCTTGGTGGATAAGTACTTTGTCGCCAGGAATCGTTCGATTGGCGTAGTAGTGCCAGCGGAGGAGCAGCAATGAACAAATCCTGTCGATTCGCGCTCGCGTCGTTCCTCTTGCTGACGATTTCATCCGTTGTCGCTCAGGACCTTACGCATCCCACCCGCATGAACCTGCCGGGGAGCGATTTCGAACGACCCAGTCCGACTGATTATCAGCTAACGCTCGACAATGGCCTGATCGCCTTCGTGGCAGAAGCTCACCAGGCACCGTTGGTCACTTTGAGTGCGTTTGTCCGCGTTGGCCTGGTCGACGGCGACCAACAGGGGTCCGCCGAAGCATTGCTTGATGCATTGCGCACATCGGGCCCCGCGAATATGACCCCTGACGCGTTTAAGACGACGCTAAAACGGATGACGGCGGATTACAGTGTCGAGATGCATGCCGAATGGACTGAGGTCTCGTTAAACGTGCCCGTCGAAGATCTCGGTACGGCAATGCCACTGTTTGCGAATTTGCTCCGTCGACCGGCACTGTCCGCGGACAGCATTGCGCGGGCGGCGCAAAGCGCCAATCCGCAATCACACGATCTGCGTGGCGAGGATGGGCCGGCCCTGTACGAGGGCTCATTGAACGCAGCTGTCGAAAAGTTCTACGACATACTCTATGCGGGGCACGCGTATGGCGTGCGCCCCGATGTCAATGACTTCGAGAATTTGAGCACCGGCGATGTCGAGCGATTTCATTCCGCGTATTTCGTGCCCGGAAACCTGGTCCTCGCCATTGCCGGCGACATCGTTGCTGATGAGGTTCATTCGATGGTTGCTGACCAGTTCGGTGACTGGCGCAGTGGTGCAGTGCCCGATGCGAAGGAGATACCACCCGTTGGTATCAAGGGAACCCGGCAGCACAACTTTCCAGCTGAAAAATTGCAAAGCTGGCTGGTCTTTGGGCACGACTTGCCACAGGTAACCGTGAACGATGCGGCTGCGCTGGAGGTGATGAACTATATTCTTGCCGGTGGTCACCTGTGGACCCGCATGACAATCGAGACTCGCTACAAGTATGGCTATACCAACGATGCCAGCGGGTTCCTGGAGGACAGGTGGTTTGGACCAGGCGGCTACAATTTCAGGTCTTACAGTCGGCCGGAAGTCATAAAGTCAATCTACGACAATATGATGGCTGAAATCTTTCGTATCAGGAATGAAGAGGTTTCCGACGAGGAACTGTTTGTGGCCAAAGGTGCGCTAACGGAAGGCAGTTTCCAGATTCGGTATCTCGATGGATACCAGATTGCACGGAGTTTCGCGCTCGAGAGACTCCGCTACGGAAATCATGAACGGTCGGCGACTTACGTCGAGCGAATTCGCGCTGTTACTGCAAAAGATGTGCTTGCAGCTGCGAACAAGTACCTCAGGCCCAATGATATGCAGGTGATCCTGGTCGGTGAAGCTGAAGATCTGCTGGACTAGTTCGAGACCAGCGAAATCCGCAGGCGTTTCCTGAAAACAACGAGTTCAGGGCCTCGTCAGCGGCAGTCCGGCAAGGGTGCCGGTTGCCTCGCCGTTGCGAACGGCAGCCTGGCCATTGACCAGCACGTGCATCACTCCTTCGGAGTATTGCCGCGGCGATTCAAAGGTCGCGAGGTCGCGATATTTTTCCGGATCAAGTACGACCAGGTCCGCCACGTAGCCTTCACGTACGTAGCCGCGGTCAGGGAGTCGAAAAAAATCGGCAGCTAATCCGGAGAAACTTCGAATGATGAACTCCGGCGCCAGCAGCTCATTGTCGAAAACAAACATGCGCATTTTCTTGGGAAACGCGCCATAGGTTCGCGGGTGCGTAATTGGCTGATCGGGGCGCGGCGTGGCCCCGTCAGTACAGGTCATCATCCAGGCTTCCTGCGCGAGCCGCTCGGTGTTGGCATCATCGTATAACTGAAGATTCATCACGCCCTTGTTGCTGCTGCGCAAGAGTTGTTGCACCGTAGCGGCTGGGTCGAGTTCGCGTTCACGTGACACCTGTGCAAGCGTCTTGCCGTTAAGATCAGGGTCGGGATCGACAAACAGGATACGATCAGCACCGCCCCGAATCTGCAGCATGGCGTTGGTGGCGGACGTGATTTGCGCCGCTGTTTCCGCGTTATCGAAGCGCGCGACCATTTCATCCTGGCCACCAGCGACTGCCCAGTCCGGAATCGTATACGAACGTAGATTACTCTGCGTGGCGGTATACGGATGATGTGCCGCCCAGACATCAACGCCCCTGGCTCGGGCATCATTTATGTATCGAGCACCAACATCTCCGCGGCCGTAATTGTGTGCACCCTGCAAATTGTAGTGGCTAAAAACGCCACGCAATCCGGATTCCTCGACAATGCGGATGGCTTCTTCGACGGACGCTTCGTACCCGACGCCCTCGTATACCGCGCCGAGATCCCGGTCGTGCGTATCGTAGATTGCGCCATCATATTCGGCGGCGGACTGTGCCAGTGAGATGACTTCTTCCGTGGATGCGTAAGTGCCCGGGACATAAAAAAGGCCCGTCGATAGTCCAAACGCACCCTCATCCATTCCCTTGCGCACCAGCGCATGCATCGCATCCAGTTCATCCTGAGTCGGCGCTCGATTCTCGGTGCCCATTACCGCATCACGAATATGGCCATGTCCTACGTAGTGAATACCGTTGGTGCCTATTCCATTGGATCTCCAGCCATCCAGTCGATCGGCCACGTCACTCGTTCCAGCACCATCAACCCCCAAAACAACGGTGGTGATTCCCTGGTACAAAAACGGCAGGGCATCCTTGCCGTAGTCCTCGTCCAGTTGTGCATGGCTGTGTGCGTCGATAAACCCGGGAGTAACCCACAGGCCAGTGGCATCGACAGTATCTCCGGAAGTAACGTTGGTGGAATCTGCATCGCCGACAAAAACAATCTTTCCATCGCTGACGCCAACATCTGCAATCACGGGTTCGTTACCCGAGCCATCAAACACAGTGCCACCAACAAACAGCTGTTGCACCTCAGTCGCAGATTCATCGCTCGTATCATCCGCAGGACCACAGCCGGATGTGACGAAAGTAAAAACTAGTGTGGCCAGGAAAAGCGACCGATTCTTCATCTGCATGATTGATGCCTCAAGTTCTCTTGATTCAATTCCCGTTATCGCGCCAGGCAGAGCGATTCGTGAGTATTCCGCATACCGTTCAGATTCTCGCATTTTTTGATTTTCCGGTCTGCCAGGAAACACGGGAAGGACTGTACCCAGGCCGAAAACCCGGACAACGCCTGTTCTCTACGGGTATTCAAGATTAAACTAGCCCTTGATCTGATAGAGGGCCATATCGTGCGAATCCCGTTCCGTCGTTATCAAATACTTTCGTTGCTGCTCGTGCTGACGAGTGAAATCGCCTTCAGCGCCGATATCGATCTGCTGATCAGGAACGCTCGCGTGGTCGATGGTACCGGGAGTCCCTGGTTTGTCAGTGATGTTGCCGTCGACGATGGTCATGTTGTCGGGATGGCCGTCAATCTGGATGTTGATGCTGACCAGGTCGTCGATGCCGGCGGTCGGGTCCTGGCACCAGGATTCATCGATGTGCACACGCATGTCGAATCATCAGGAAATAACGAGGGTCTCGAGCGGCTGCCTCGCGCTGACAATTATCTGCTTGACGGTGTAACGACCATCATTACCGGTAACTGCGGCGGTTCGGAAGTGGATATCGGCGCATATAGCAATCGACTGTCAGACCTGGGCATTAATGTCGCTACGCTCGTTGGCCACAACTCAATCCGACGCACAGTAATCGGACTCGACAATCGGGCGCCATCCACAGATGAACTGCGCCAGATGCAGATGCTGGTTGACAAGGCAATGCAGGATGGCGCGGTCGGTCTCTCGACGGGGCTTCTGTACGTTCCCGGAACGTACGCAACGACACAGGAGGTAGTCGATCTCGCGAAGGTTGCAGCTCGGTATGGCGGCGTCTACGCGAGCCATATGCGCGAGCAGGGTGCGAAATTACATGATTCCATCAATGAGGCGGTCCAGATTG
>JBPCYD010000099.1:0-8721 GCA_051007895.1 Woeseiaceae bacterium | reverse complement strand
TTCGTGTCTGGCGATACCAAGGACCAGTGCCGTGACCTTGAGGCACCGGAAATTGCGGAAGACCCGGAACCGGGCGAAGACCCCGGGGAAACGGATAGCGGGGAACCGCCCGCAGATGCAGATCCTGGAGAACCGCCTGCAGACCCCGGAGAACCCCCTGAAGACTCGGGCGAAGGTGACGCACCGGTTGACGCTGATGATGTAGCCGTTGTTCCGCTGCCAACCAACCTGACACCGCCAGGTCAGCTAAACGCGGGCACGGGCGGCGGCGGGTCAACAGGGACGGCGCTGGTCGCGGCTTTGCTGGCCGCCTGTTGCTTGCGTACGCGCCGCCGCACAAAGGTGTGATGCCGTGGTGCGCCAATAGTGGTGCACCAATAATCGCGCCCCTGATCCGAATTCGATATCAGGGCGCCAGGAAAGTCATTTCTTCATCCGCTATGCGCAATAACTCGGCAATAATATCTTTGCGCTCCGGTTCAATGTGCTGACCGTCCGTGAAACGCATGCGCTTGGGCTCGAACGCCGCCGCAAACAGCAGCTCTGTCTGACCTGCTGGCGTTCGTTCGTCATCGCGCGCGCCTACAATCAGGACGGGTCGCGGCGTGACATTCGCAACGTGTTTACTCGTATCCAGAATCGGACCGTATGCCAGCCAGTGCAACACTGTTGACAGTGGATAGTGCAGCGCTTTCGTGTCGATACGTCGTGCGACCTGTGCCTCTAGCCAGAGTCGATTGTCAGCCGCACCGTGGACCAGCATCATTCCTGCGATTCGCGAGTCACGGGCCGTAGCACTGGCAGCAAACGGTACACCGAGACTGGCGCCCACAACCACAATCCGCGAAGTGTCGGCCCAGGTCTGCTGTGCCAGCCAGTCGATAACAAGCGATACCGCCGGCGTGGTATCCAGAAACGCGCGCCGAGCCAGGGGTATTGTTCTCGCGATATTCAATGCGCCACGGACCTTGTCAGGCCCGTCATACGGATAGTCGATGCCAATGACCGCGCGCGCGCCGACATCACCAAACAGCGCTACAGCGTCCTTTCCGGTGCGATGACCACCCAGGACCAGCAAAACCGGAAACGAATTCGCAGTCGTCGTTTCGCGAATGACACGAAACGAAACCTGCAGACCAGACGTCGAATTCAATCGCACCGATTCCGACAGGTCGCCGTATTCAGTGAATGCTGACTCGGATTCCACAGACTCGATTTGTCCCTGGCGCGCATCGAACCAAAGATTGCGTGGCTGAGCGGATTCCCAGCGCAGCCAGGTGAGCGCCATTGTCACGAGCAGGACGATGGTCAGCAGGCTGTACACCAGGATTGAGCGCGCCTTCGCCAAGCTCATCATTTTCTACCCCGTCGCCTTATGCCCTGGCGACCGACGTCCGCCGTTTCCCCACTTGTTGGGGCGATACGCTGCACCTGGCTACCGGATCGGTTCCACAATCCAGCTGCGCGGGTCGTCATTCCAGGTAAGCAGGCGGATTCGCCATGCGTCACTCTGCCGCTCTGCAATCATGACGTAGTTTCCCTCAGGAATAGTGGTTCGTGTGCCATCATATTCCCAGACCAGGCGCGCCCTGCCGCGAACGACGCCCGTATCGCCGCTAACGAAAATTTCAATTGCTTCTCTTTGCCATTCCGGCACGATTGTTGGCGCGTAGTCGGGGTCGAACCAGAATTTTCGGATGGCGTCCCGGCCTTTGATCGGCGCATCACCGTGGTGTGGCACAAGCGTCGCATCGTGTGTGAACAGCGCCATCACGCGGTCTGCATCTCCGGCAATCCACTCGGCCGCATAGGCCTGATCCAGCGCCCGCAACGCCGTCTCGTCATCGCGCTCGTCTGCCAGTGCTGGAAAACTGACCGCGATTCTAACTAATACCGCTGCGATGATTACGATTCTCATGCGCTCAGTCGCCGGCCAGCTCTTTGATAATAATAGTCCAGTGATCCAGGGCATCGTAGAACGCCTTGATGGGTACTCTCTCGTTCAGGCCATGCGCAAACATTTCGTCCGGATTCATGAAAACGCCACTCACTGCCCAGGTTGGAATCCCCGCTTTGCGAAAATGCATGCCGTCTGTGCCACCCGATTCCATGTATGCAATTAACCTGACATCCGGGTAGCGCCCGTGCACCGCCGCGCTTACCGCCGCACGGACGTCTTCACGTAACTCGGATATGGGACTCTCGGTTGGCGCGTAAATCTCCTCAAATTCAATCGCATCGTTGCCGATAGCCTGCTTCAGTGCCTGCTCGACCTCGGCTACCGGAACGCCGGGGAATACCCTGCAGTTGACCGTGGCCGTCGCGGACTGCGGCAACGCATTCTCTGCATGACCCGCACGCAGCATCGTGACCACACAGGTTGTGCGCGTCGTGCCAACGTATGACGACTCTGTAGCCAGCCGGTCTGAAGCCGTTTTGTCCTCCGGGTTTTCGGCGAATCGAATCATCGCCGCACCCAACTCCCCGCCCAGCTGTGATCCCGTTTCTTCGAAAAACTCCCGCGTCATGTCGCTCCAGCGCACCGGAAACCGGTGTTCCTGGATCCTTGTTATGGCCTGTGCGAGATCATAGATAGCATTGTCCGGCCGCGGCCTGGAACTGTGGCCGCCGGGGTTCCGTACCGTTAATTCCCATGTGACATAGGTTTTCTCGGCAGCCTGCATCAGGTAAACCAGCGGGTCTCCTGCCTGACTCAGATCGCCACCACCGGCATCGGAATTCAGCGCAAATTCCGCTTGCGCCAGGTCTTCGCGCTCGTAAGCCAGCATGCGCGTGCTGATCATTGTGCTCTCTTCGTCACCGGTGAAAGCGATTATCAGGTCGCGATTGGGAACGAAACCCTCCTTCTGCAGGCGAATAAAAGTCGAGGTTAGTTGCGCCACCCCGAACTTGTTGTCGATGGTGCCGCGAGCATAGAAATAACTATCGTCCCTGGTCAGCTCAAACGGCGGACGTTCCCAGTCCTCTGGCCGCGCCTCGACGACGTCCATGTGCCCCAGGAGCAGAATGGGCGCGTTGCCGGAAGAATCGTCACCACGATACCGCGCAATCAGTGCTGCGGTTTCGCCTACGGGAAGAACTTCTATGTCCGCTGCTGGAAATCCGGCCGCACGCAATTCTCTGGCGAGGTAGTTCGCTATCTCCGGCACATTGCCGAGATTCTTGGAGGACTCCACGCCAATAATACGCGTGTATATTTCCAGCGTTTTCTGCGCATGTTCGGAATAAATGTCTTGCGCGGCGAGCGGTCCGGACATCAAGAACGCGGCAGTGAACAGTTTCTGTAATTTTTTCATAGCAGTTTGTTCTGAAGACCGGTGCCTGGAGACTTACTCATTGGCGGCATCAGAGCGAACAGATTAGTTGCCGGCCATGTCTGCATAGGCAGCTGCAAGCAACGAATCGGCGCTGCCGATGCGACCTTCCCCGTTCCAACGTTCATCATACTCAGACGTCAGTCCCGCACCCTGAATTTCCGCCAGTGATTTGCCATCCCGAATAGCAGCGGCAACCCGGTCACGGATAACAACCAGCATGTCTCTCACTGCAGTGACGTCGGCGACGCTGGAGACTACGCCGTGGCCCGGTACGATTTTGGTGTTCTCGTCGGAAACGTCAATAAGCACATTGTGTGCGGCGATCGTGCCCAGGAAACTGCCGCCATTGCTGGTATCGATATACGCGTAGGTTGTCGTCCGGTACACGTCACCGGTGTGCACGACGTTGGATCCCTCGAATTTGATGAATACGTCACCGTTCGTATGTGCGCTTGGAACTTTGAACGCGTGGACCGTCTCGCCGTTGATGTGGAACGAGATATTGTCATTAAACGTGATGAGCGGCGGCATTTCGTCATACCCTGCGGCCGCCATTTGGCTACGCACGTTGTCATGGCCGAAGATTGTGGTGCCCAGTTTGCCGAAGTTTTCGTTGCCGCCGGTGTGATCCGGATGCATATGGGTATTAACCAGGAAACGGAGCTTGCCATCCGACACCGTGCGGATTGCCGCCACAATTTTTTCGGTTAACGGCGCATACTGGTCGTCAATCAGGAAAACGCCGTCGTCACCGGTGAACAGCCCGATGTTGCCGCCCATACCCTCGATATAACTGACGTTGCCCGCCACCGGGTGTACCTTCATTTCAACGCTGTCAAAATCCTGTGCCAGCGCACTGCCTGTGAGCAGCGACAGTATGGTTGCCGCGGCGACTACTGGTTGGCAAATATTGCGCATCTTAAGTATCCCTCGTAGTTATTGTTCAGTTCGTCTACCTGGCTGAGCGTAGCGCAATCGCAGGCGGGGCACCAATCATCGCCCAGCTGCGTTATTATGAACCTCGTTCCAGAGAGAACGCAGCCTATCTTCAGGGGGATACTATGACGCGGATGACTGCCATCGCCGCCATTGCACTGGCACTAACCAGCACAGCAACGCTAGCTCAGGACGAGCCCATCGAGGTCGAAGGTCCGCCACCCAAGCTGACCGGCCTGAAAGCAGAAGCTGCCGAGATCGTCACTGACAATCAAAAACTGACGCAGGAAATAGTCGACAGCTTGTTTTCGTTTGCCGAACTGGGCTTTCAGGAATTCGAAACACAACGCTACCTGACAGAGATTCTGGAGCAGAATGGTTTTACCGTCGAACACGGTGTTTCCGGCATACCCAGTTCATGGTGGGCCACCTGGGGCAGCGGCAAACCGGTGATTGCCCTGGGCTCGGATGTCGACGGAATTCCCAAGGCGTCCCAGACACCGGGTGTTGCCTATCGCAAACCACTCGTTGAGGGCGCCCCTGGACACGGCGAAGGTCACAATTCCGGTCAGGCCGTGAATATCACCGCGGCACTGGCTGTCAAAGAACTCATGGAACGCGACGATCTCCCGGGTACTATCGTGTTATGGCCCGGCATTGCCGAGGAACTCGTTGCAACCAAGGCCTGGTTTGCGCGAGACGGCCGCTATGACGATGTCGATGCGGTCCTGTTCACGCACGTTTCTGACTCAATGGCAGTGAGCTGGGGGCAGGCAACCGGAACCGGCCTGGTTTCCGTGGAATACACTTTTGACGGTGTAGCCGCGCATGGTGCGGGCGATCCCTGGAAGGGCAAAAGTGCGCTGGACGCCGTCGAGTTGACGAACATTGCCTGGAATTTTCGTCGCGAGCATTTGCACCCGCTGCAGCGATCGCATTACGTAATCGTGGATGGCGGTGATCAGCCCAACGTCGTGCCATCAAAAGCGTCCGTGTGGTATTTCGTCAGGGAAATGACAGCTGAAAAAATTCGTGAAAATTTCGGCGTCCTGCAGAACATCGCTGAGGGTGCGGCAATGATGACTGACACGACAGTCACACGACGAATTATTGGTGCCGCCTATCCACGTCACTTTAACAAGCCCATTGCAGAAGCGATGTACGACAACATTCGGGCGGTTGGCATGCCGGAGTGGTCGGAGGATGACCAGGCGTTCGCCGAAGCATTTCAGGAATATATGGAGGCCGAGGAAGTCACCGGGCTCAAAACGGAAATCGAGGAACTTGGCGCGCCGCTTGAAGAACCCAAGTCCGGTGGATCGGACGATATCGGCGACGTCTCATGGAACGTACCGACCGTCACACTTCGATTCCCATCGAACATCGATGGCAGCACCGGTCACCACTGGTCAAGCGCAAACGCCATGGCGACGCCGATAGCACACAAAGGCGCAACGGCAGGCGCAAAGGTTGTGGCTGCAACAATGCTCGACCTGATCCAGCAGGAGTCGCTGATTGACAATGCGTGGACTTATTTTCGCGACGAACAGAGCGCCAACGAAACCTACGAGCCGTTCATCAGCGCTACCGACGAACCGGCAATCGAGAAAAATGCAGAAATTATGGCGCTCTATAAAGATCGATTGAAGGACTTCTACTACGATCCGACGAAATATGAAACATACCTGGAGCAGCTTGGAGTCGACTATCCGCAGCTTAAAGATCCGGATACCGAATAACACCTGGTCCAGCCTGACAAGAGAGGAATCACCCGTGTGTAAGAATGCTGTAGTGCTCGCCGCTGTTCTCGCGATTGCAATAACACCCGCCGCAATCGCGGCAGACACCGTGAAAGTCGATGTCATCAAGAACCCCTACGGGGGCTCACGGAATACGCCCGAGCTGTCGACCAATCCGGACTACATTCATGCGGGCGGGCTGGAGCGTCTGATCGGCGAGTGGGGTGGCGAACTGATTCGCCCGGTACAGGACGTTCGACTCCGCCCGGATCAGGAAAAAAACTACGGCGAATGGAATCGCATGGCGATTGCCAATGCGAATTTCGCGGATGTCGTCCGGGAAGGACTGCAGGACGACATGATTACCGTTGGTCTTGAGGCCAATTGCAACGACCTGCTTGGCATGCTGTCGGGCCTCAAGTACGACTCGGACGGCAACGCCCGCAAGGTCGGACTGGTCTTTTACGATTCACACGGCGACTTTAATGTGCCGGAAACGACGCTCTCGGGCATGCTCGGAGGAATGCCTGTCGCCATCGCGGCGGGACACGCGCTACACAATATTCGTAAAACGACCGGCCTGGTCGAGCCGCTGCCGATGAACCACATTATGTGGGGCGGCGTGCGAGACCTTGATCCGCTGGAAGCCGACCGCTTCCGCGAACACGAGGTACGGCAGGTGTCAGTCGAAGACATTCGCCAGATCTCTGAAAACTTTCGCCGCCAGTTCGACCAAATGGCGTCCGAGGTTGACGTTGTGTACGTCCATGTCGACATGGACGTTCTGGAGCCGGACGAAGTTCCGGGGCATGGCCTCACGGTACCGGATGGACCCAGCAGCAAAGCGCTGGCCGCCGCGATTGGCGTGATGTTCGAGAACCCGAAAACCGTTGCGCTCGGTATCGCTTCAACACCGTCATTCAATGCAGACCCCGATGGACGTAGCCGCCAGGCTGCGCTGAACCTGATTGAGGGTGCTATCAAAGGAGCGCAGGCGCGATAGGCGCACCGTGCGGAGAAAGGAAATGAAGTTAGCAAGCCTGGTATTAACGCTTCTGGTCGCATGCTCAACCGCGCAGTCACAGGACGACAAGTGGCGCTCGCAGATGATTGACGACCCCGCCAGTTATTCGAGTGTCGCCGTTTTACAGCAGGAATCGGCGACTACTATCAAAGATGAAACTGCCAGCAAAGACGTTACACCGGTGCTCGAGTTTCGTTGCACACCGGGTGATGCAGCTATTACAGCTAGAATCGACTGGCAGCGTTTTATCTCCTCATTCAGCACCGAGGCCGGATTCAAAGTCGATGGCGGGCGATTTACGTGGCTCAAATGGAAGGTCGATTCGTCGGAAAAAGTGACGCTAAGCCCTTCCCCGGCGGACAGCCAGAAGCTTATCGATATGCTGGTCGATGGCGGTGATTTGCTGGTCGAGATATCGCCCTATTCCGAAGGACCGGTCACGGCGCAGTACGATCTTGCGGGACTCGCCGCTGCGCTGGATGATTTGCGCAGCAAGTGCCAGTCAATGTGAATCAGGGCAAATACCTGAAGAGTCTCGCGTTTTCGGGCACGTCCTGAAAGGTATCCCACTCCAGAAACGTACCGACCGGGTCGTAACCGACAAACACGCGCACCATGCCATCTTCGTCCAGAACTTCAGGCGTTCGAAGTTCGAAGCCAGGCCAGCGCGCTGCACGCGCGTACCAGGCATCGACATCACTGGTAAAGAATGAGTACGTGACGCCGCTCCTTGCGGTAGCCTGATGCAATCCGTCGCTGCCTTCGACGAGCAGCAAGAATCCGCTGTTGCTCATTTGATAAACATCGACACCACTAATCTGTCCCGCTGGCGCAACGTCAAAGAGCGCCTGGTAAAACGCGCGAACGCCTGACAGACTCTCTACGTAAATCGAAAACGCAGCAGCCCGAATACTCAGTCGTCCTGCTGCATGCTGCACCGCGGAATTGAGCGGAGGCGCCGCGGCAAAAGCCGCGACAAATGATTCGTGGTTCGGATGTGGGTTGAAGCGAACGAACTTCAGAAAGTATCCCTCAGGGTCGACAGCGACGAAACTGTTCGTATCCCGAGCGGCATTGCCGCCGTATGCAACCCGCATCGGCACGGACTGGCTCGACAGGTGCTCGCTCCACCGGCTCAATTCATCGGTAACCAGGTTCAGCGTTACCGTCTTGGGTTCATCCGCGGTATGCATTCCTTCGCTGGCCTGCACCAGCGTGAGGTACGCAGAGTCTGCGACGCGGAGTATTTTTGCAAAGCCGTAGTCAATAACAGTCTCGAGACCGAGGACATCGCGATAGAACACCCACGCTGCTTCGACATCGGCGTAGTAATAAAATGCGTTGGTCGCGGTGATGTCAGGCGGAGCCGTATCGATCGCGAGGGAGGAAGACGGTGAATTTAGCGACGCGCAGCCCACCAGCAGCAGGGCAGCCAGAAGCAGGCGGCAATGCTGCACAAGCGGCCTCGTTAATCCTCGACGCCGAGGCGTTCATGCATGATCGGGCTGGTTGTCGTGTACTGCACGTGGACCTTTCGTTCCGGTTCGATTCTCTGCTTGATCGCAAAAGCCGCCAATGCGGCCTCATGAAAGCCGCACAGAATAAGCTTCTTCTTGCCGGGATAGAAATTGATGTCGCCGACCGCATAGATGCCGGGCTCGGAGGTTTCGAATTTTTCGGTATC
>JBPCYD010000098.1:0-3439 GCA_051007895.1 Woeseiaceae bacterium | reverse complement strand
GAGAGAACGGCGATCACTTTCGCAACACGTTGCTCTCAAAAGGTGGTAGCCAGGACGCAATGGAATTGTTCAGGAATTTTCGTGGCGCGGAACCGTCGATTGAGCCGCTATTGGAGCGCCTGGGGTTGAACTAACGGGCTGGTCTTAAGACAGGACGCATGTTCCCGGCAAACTGTCTCCAGTCACAAGAAGCACCAGGTCTCCGCAAAGAGTGTCGGCTTCGGAGCGTCAGCTCGGCAGTTCTTCCGCATACGCCAGCACAGTGTTTTTGGTTTGTTCAGCGCTGGCCGGCTGGCAGCTTGCTTCGCGAATGACCAGGTCTGCGGCCGCTGGCGTGCGCCTGGTCACAACCAGGTTTTCGGCCAGTCGGCTGAATGACAGCCAATGCCGCCAGACTATTCGCGGCGATAGTCCGAGATCTCGCATCGTGGCGCGATGGTCCAGATAGACAACAATCGCTGCTGCCGTCATTGTAATGCGCCATACACCAACGAACAGCAGGCGGCGCCACCATGTTCGCGTCTGTGTTTGCAGGAAACAGCAGTGAAACCTTAAGTGTGAATGTTCATCGGTCACAATCTGTGCCAGCAGTGATCTGAGCCTGCCCGGCGGTAGACGCGACGCCAGCAACTGGTAATAGCAGAGTCCCACCACTTCGGCGACTAACAGAACCAGTACCTTCAGGCGCAGGCCGATCAGGCGTCGCGCGAATACAAACAGACTGGCGGTCCAGTTTTTACTAATCAATGAGCCACCCAGGTTGCGGACGCAGATGGCCAGCAGCTCAGCATGCCGATGCTCTTCATTGACAAACAGCTCCAGCGCGGCAACATATTTATCATCGATGCCGTCCATTGTGCTGTTGCGTGCCTGTTCGATAATAGTGCCTCCGCCGGATTCTCCCAATTGAAAAATGGCGAGTGATTGCGCCACTGAATCCGGCACTCCGGTGTAGTCTGTTGGATCGAATAGCGTCGGCAACTGACGATCGCGCCGCGCTGTGAAAAATCGTTGCCACCGTGTCCAATTGACGCCTTCATCGTTCATTTCACCACCTCATTGCTTTTGCTTTGATCTATTTGTAGCAACGGAATCTGGCGTTCTTCCGGACCGAATGTGCGCAATTGTGGCAATGACTTAATTCCCCGCTGTTTCGCCTCGACCACGTCGTCGCTGGCTGCCAGCGATTACGTTAAACTGGCCGAGGACCAATTCATCAGGAAATCAATGTGGCAGAGCTCGAAGACATTGACGCGCTCAACCGTTTAATTCGAACGAAATCGCCCGAAGCATTAGCCGCTGTACAGGCACTATTGTCGCCTTGCGTCGTGGATTCCGAGGGCCAGTCCCCACTGAATGTAGCGATTCAATTCGATAATGCTGAGGTTACCGAGAGCCTGCTCGATAGTGGGGATGCAGTGGAGTTTGCGCCTGCAGTTCATTCGGCTGAAAGCCTAAGGATGATGAAGACGATTTATCACATGGAAGGAATCGATGATATCGACCTTGCTGAACGTCGCGTACTCAATTCGACCGGTGTCCCACCCTACTGGCAACGCACGCCGATCCTGCAGGCGTGTCGTTACCAGAATCGAGATGCCATTCGGGACCTGGTAGCGCGCCGCGCAAAACTGACTACAAAGGATCTTGTCGGTGAGACGCCCCTGACGTTGTGCTTACGCTCCGGCGGCATCGATTTAGCAGAGCATTTTATTCGGTCATGTATCAACGCAAGCAAACCCTTTCCGTTCAACGAAGAAGTTCTTAAAGAAATCTGCAGTTCGCCGAAACTTTTTGATCTCGCAATCAGGCACGGACGGCCGAACGCAGGCGCAAAACGATTTGTGTTTAATCTCGCCTGCGCGACGCTGGACCAGGATACGGTCAAAGAGATGTTGAACAACGGATTTGACGTCAATTCTGCAATCGCGCAAATGACCGATCCGGTCACTGAGCTCGTTACATCACGCCTGGCGTGGATGCACGAGGTGCCCGGCTGGGAAACGCTCGCCGCGGGCTACGCGCATGTTAGGGGCCATTCGGCAACAACTTCTATATCCATTCCAAATGATCCTGGTCCCGACGACCTCACCTACGGAGAGACAGTCGCTCTGCACGCCAGGCTGAATGACTCGTTACGTCGCAAGGAACTCAACCCTAAATTTATGTCGACTGCTGAGCGAAGTTTGCGCCTGCAAATGCTCGGCCTGCTGATTGAGAGCGGGCTGGATGTTGCCAAAGTAGAAAGCAAATTGGACTTTCCGCTGTCGGAGGATGTGGTATCAACCAATGAACCGGACTTTTTTGTTGCGCTGACGGATGCGGGATTCAGTCTCGGACCGGAAGATGAATATGACGATATGCAGATCGCGACCGCCATCAGGCACGGTTTGTTCGACATGGTTGATCCGCTTGAGCAGTGCGGTCATGCACCAGTGAATCTGAAAACTGTTCCAGGCGACCGACTGGAGGAGTACCGTCGGTGGCAGGCTGCTTCGGAGACTTCCGCCCGCATTGAAATACAGGCTCCCGTTCATCGACCGCGAAGTCGGCAGCCGGAAACATACTGGGAACTCGATGGAGAATCGGTTCTTGCTGCCGAGACTGAGCCGCAGCCGCCGCTGGCTGGCGAATCATGCACGCTACGTTTGTCGCATAGCAACGTATATGGACCACGCACCGCTGTTCAATTTGAGGTTCGCGTACGTAGTGACGATTCGGACGCGAAAAACGAAAACTGGCAGCACGTACCGCTGGTCAGCGAGTCGGTCAATATTGACGGCGACGACATCGACCTTGCCAGCTTGGACGAGCCACCCTTTGGCGAAACGCCGTGGGTCGGACTATTCGAAACGACCGTAACGTTGCATGAGGACAGTAATCAGATCGACATCAGGATTACAGCGACTGATACGAATGCCAACGGCACGCTAACCGACTGGGTGGTGCACACCGCCAATTAGTGATGAAATTGCAATGTTCGTTTGTCTCGCCCGCTGCTTCGATGTCAATTCGCCCTAACCACCGATCTTTACGTAACCTTTCTGCGCGAAGTCGATCAGTGTCGTAAGTGCCCAGAGATCAAGCTGAATCTCTTCCTGAATTTCACTTGGATCATAGTTCCGCGCTGTCACGCCTTGTCCACACACGTGGAGCGCCACACCTGCTGCGTGCAGGTTCCGGATCAACTCGATGTTGGGGTTGTCGTGACCATCGTGTCTCTGCTTGAAGGCGTCATTCTTTAGCACAACCGGCCCGGCTGCCTGGTGAAAGACAACCGCGATTTTGCGATTCTCTGGCGGCACGCCGTATTTCGCTAGCGTATTGACGTAGCGGGCAACGGCCACCAGCATTGGATTAACGTCATCGACATTCTCAGCGGCATTAACGGCGTCAAAGACCACTTTGTGCACGACATTCGGATCGGGCAGCAATTTGG
>JBPCYD010000097.1:0-5755 GCA_051007895.1 Woeseiaceae bacterium | reverse complement strand
GCATGGCGAGATCGCGCCGCACATACCGTTCGGCGGTATCAAATGTTCCGGACTTGGCGTCGAGTTTGGCGAAGAAGGTCTGGCGGCGTACACATCAATCAAGATTATCAACGCAGCGGCATAACATCATGAAGAAACTAATACTCCTTATTTTGTTTTTTGCGAGCACTGCTTTAGGGCAGATACAGCCCGAACCGGCTGGTGTAATCAGGACCTTGCCTGACACCTGGCCGCCGCACTGGATGATTATTCAGGATGGGGCGTTCTTCCACATGAATAACGGTAAGTACATCGTTGTCGATGCCGATTCGGATGATCCGGCTGGCAGAGTTAAGGGGATGTTCGACGGCAGCTTCATTTCGCAGTTTTACCAGGCTCAATCAAGACCGGAAATGTATGTTTCGGAGACTTTTTATTCGCGCGGTACGCGCGGCGTCCGAACTGACGTGCTGACAATCTGGGATAAACAGACGTTGTCGCCTGTCGACGAGGTCGTCATGCCGCCCAAGCGGCTGAGCGGCATGCCGCAAAATTATGCGGTGCAGCTGGTTGATGATGAGAAGTTTGCGCTTGTCTATAACTTTACACCGGCGACATCGGTGTCGGTTATTGACATTGTTGACCGCGAATTTCTCGGCGAGATACCAACGCCTGGATGTTCACTCGTTTATCCCATGGCGGGCCGTGCGTTTGCTTCCATTTGTACCGACGGTTCGATGATGAGTATTCAGCTCGACGAAAACGGGGCGCAGGCGTCTTCGGCACGGACCGATGTCTTCTTCGATGCTAACAACGACCCGCTGATGGAAAAGGCGGCGATGGTTGATGGCGTCGCTTATTTTCCGACATTTCTCGGTCGTATGGTGCCAGTCGACATGAACGGTGACACGCTGGATGTTGGCGAACCGTGGTCGCTAATTGGCGATGAAGAGGGTGGTTGGCGTCCGGGAGGGATAGCGGTGACGGGCACAGATGCGAGTGGCCGTATCTACGTCCTCATGCACCCGGATGGTTACGAAGGATCGCACAAGGATCCCGGGACGGAAGTCTGGGTTTTCGACCCGGAGTCACAGGAGCGTGTCGATCGGATTGAATTGCAGTTGCCAGCAATTTCAATCGGTTTGACGCGTGATGATGATCCGCTTTTGGCCACAACCAATATCAACCTCGAGGTTGATATCTACAATGTAGGAAGTGGCGATTATCTGCGAACGTTAAGCGGCATTGGGGCCGAAACACCGTTCTTACTGCATGGCGCGAACTAGGGAATTTTAAGGATGTTGAATATGAAATGGTTAGATGGATGGCTTGACAAATCTGCCGAGTACACAACTCGGGGCATTGCCCAGCGAACGTCGCGACGTGGATTTCTCGGCAAGTTTGCCGGGGCGCTTGTTGGCGGAGCGGCAACGGTTCCACTGCTGCCCGTAGCGCGCGCGCAGGAGAGCGGCGCAGCGGCGCCGCTGGAAGAAGGCGATACGGCAAGTTGCGACTACTGGCGCTACTGTGCGATCGACGGTTTCCTGTGTGACTGCTGCGGTGGTTCGATGAATTCCTGTCCGCCGGGTACCGAGATGTCACCGATTACCTGGATCGGAACCTGTGAGAATCCTGTGGATGGCCAGAACTACATCATTTCCTACAACGACTGCTGTGGTAAGGCTTCGTGCGGCAACTGCCTGTGCCAGAGAAATGAGGGAGACCGGCCGGTGTACAATCCGCGTGTCGCGAACGACCTCAACTGGTGCCTTGGGACATCGAGCGCGACCTATCATTGCTCAACGGCAATCGTTATCGGCGCAGCGCTGGACGACTGATGAGGAACTACGCGACTGTCCTTGTCGCCGTTTTCGGTGTGATCGTGGGCGGTCCCGTGACTGCGCAGGACCAGGGTAGCTACGACGCCGGCAGTTATGCGACCTGTGCTGCCTGCCATCTACCGGATGGCGCCGGTATACCCGGGGCTTTCCCGAGAATTCGCAGCCGGGCGGCGGCAATAGCAAAGCTTGCAGGTGGGCGCGACTATCTGGTTACGGTCACATCGTACGGCCTGATGGGTAACATTACCGTCGATGCCGCCCAATATTTTGGCATTATGCCTGGCAACAGTGCGGCAATGTCTGCTGAAGAAATTGCGTCCGTTCTGAACTACATTGTATTCGAATTGAATGACACAGAAGCTACAGGCATTGACGAGTTTACTGCCGAAGAAGTTGACAGTGTCCAGTCGGGTGTTGCATCCAAAAGCCCTGCGACGGCCGGTGAAATTCGCAAAGCATTGACGACCCAGCACGGCGACGGTTGGCCGTGATTCGCTGGTTTGTCGCACTGTCTTTGGTGTTGGCGGGTACCTTTGCGGCAGCCGATGATGAGCGTGCGCACGTAAACTATATGCTGCATTGCCAGGGCTGCCACCTGCCACAAGCTGAAGGCTTCGAGGGCAGAGTGCCGCCGATGAAGGATTTCGTCGGCTATTTCCTCCACTCTACGGAGGGTAGAGACTTCCTGATTCGCGTTCCAGGAGTCGCGCACTCTGCGCTTGGCGACATCGAAATCACCGAGTTAATGAATTGGTTGTTACAAAGCTTTAGCGCAGACCAGTTGCCTGCGACTTTCGCGCCGTTTACGGTCGATGAAGTCGCCAGTCTGAGGCAGGACCCGGAGTTGGCACCGGAAGCAGCGCGAATCGAAATTCTTGGCGACATCGCCGCCGCTCTGCCGCCACTGGCGGACGCGCTCGCCCGCGAAGAATAACAATCCCAAGGGATCGAATGGACGCAGAACCAGATATAGCTGACGACCTGGCGTTTCGACAGTTGCTAGCTACTCGCAGCAGAATTCGCTGGAGCTTCTCGATCATTGTGATTGGCGCCTACCTTGGTTACGGGGTGGCGGGGCTGTACTTTTCGCAAGCGTTTGCCACGCCGTTCATCGGTAGCGCGATACCCTGGGGCCTGGTGATGGGGTTCTGCATCATTGCTTTGTCAGTTGCGCTGTCGATTATCTATGTTCGAATCGTCGGCAAAATTGAAGCAAAGAACACGTTTGCTGACCGGCTGAGATAAATATGGGCAGCGGCGTAAATCTTAGTGCGATCATCGTTTTCGTTGGTTTCATCTCACTAAGCCTGTTCATTACCTGGTGGGCTGCGAAAAGAACCCATTCGACAGGCGAATTCTTCACGGCTGGCGGAAAAATTACCGGGTTCCAGAACGGACTGGCGCTCGCCGGGGACTTCATGTCCGCGGCGACTTTCCTGGGTTTGACCGGGCTCGCATTCATCGGTGGCTCGGACGCGATGCTATTTACAGCCGGCGTGACGGTCAGCTGGGCCTTCATGCTTTTCGCATTCGCCGATCGGCTTCGCAATCTCGGCAAATTTACTTTCGCGGATGTGGTTGCTTATCGACTCCACCCCGAGAAGCTGCGTGTCCTGGCGGCGATAGGCACGCTGACCGTCGCGATTCCTTACCTCATCGCACAAATGGTGGGCGCCGGTTCACTGATCGAGGCACTGTTCGATATTCCCTATATTGCCGCTGTCTTGATCGTGGGAACACTAATGACCGTCTACGTCGTCTTCGGTGGCATGCTCGCGACAACGTGGGTGCAGGTAACGAAGGCGATACTCTTGCTGCTCGGGGGAACGACGCTGCTTCTGCTGGTACTGGGTCAGTTCGGATTCAGCGTCGACGCGCTATTCAACCAGGCGGCCGAAGTGCATCCACGGGGAGAAGGAATTTTCATGCCGGGCGGCCTGTATAACGACCCGATCAGTGTGCTGTCTTTAGGATTAGCCTTCGTCTGTGGCACAGCGGGATTGCCACATGTCCTCATGCGGTTCTTCACGGTGCCCGATGCCGCACAGGCGCGCCGATCCATCGGCTACGCGGTGGCCATCATCGGTTATTTCCAGGCCGCGATTGTGATTATCGGTTTCGGCGCGATCGCGCTGCTGATCGGCCAGACAGAATATGTCAGCGAGTCGGGTCAGATCTCCGGCGGTGCGAATATGATATCGATTCACCTTTCGCGCCTGGTCGGCGGTGAGGTTTTCTTCGGTCTGATCGCAGCGGTAGCCTTCGCGACGATACTGGCCGTGGTTGCGGGAATATTGCTGTCCGCGTCTGCCGCGGTCGCGCACGATTTCTATTCCCGTGTTGTTCGCAAGGGCGACATTTCGGATGCGGATGAAGTCAGAGTGACCCGCTGGGCGACGCTAGTCATTGGGGCGACAGCGATAGGGTTGAGCGTGTTTTTCAGGAACATTAACGTGGGCGTACTGTCTACGATAGCGCTTGCGATAGCCGCGAGTGTCAACTTCCCCGCAATCTTCCTGGTGCTTTTCTGGAAAGGTCTGACGACCCGCGGGACAATCGCCGGCGGCATAACGGGACTTACGGTTGTGCTGGTGCTCGTGATGCTGAGTCCGACAATTTGGGTCAACGTGCTGGGCAATGACGTTGCGGTCTTTCCCTATGCCTATCCAACACTGTTCTCTGTGACCGCCGCCTTTGTCGTAACAATCGTGGTTTCAGTGATGGACAACAGCAAAAGGGCAGATGTCGATCGTGCGGCATACGCATCCCAGGTTGTGCGAAGTGAATTGGGTGACATGAAATGAAGAGAGTATTCCTGCTGGCAGTCACGGCAGTGCTGTCAGCCTGTGCTGAGGAACAGACTATGAAGCCGATCCCGGCCTATCCCGGTGTATCAGAATTGGTCGCGATGATGGAGTCTGGAGAGACCACGAGTACCGAGATCGTCGCGGAATTACTCAGGCGATCAGATGCCGAGCGAGATTTGAATGCCTACATAATCATTGATGCTGACAGGGCGCTTGATCGGGCGCGGGAACTCGATGAACTTCGCGAAGCGGGCAACCTGCTTGGACCGCTGCACGGCATTCCGCTGGTGGCTAAGGACAATATTCATGTTGCGGGCATGCCAAACACAGCAGGAACGCCCGGCATGGCAGACTTCGTTCCCGACGAAGACAACGATGTTGTCGCCGCGTTGCGTGAGGCGGGCGCGTTAATTATTGGCAAAGCCAACATGCATGAACTGGCATTCGGCATCACGAGCGACAATGCGACCTACGGTTCGGTCGCCAATCCCTATGATCGAACGATGTTTCCGGGTGGCAGCAGCGGCGGCACGGCGAGTGCTATCGCGGCTGGGCTCATACCAGCCGGACTTGGCACTGATACCGGTGGATCAGTCCGGATTCCGGCAGCCTTGACGGGTATTGTCGGTTTTCGACCGAGCACGGATCGTTACGATTCGACCGCAGTAACGCCGATTTCGCATACACGCGATACGGTTGGTCTCATCGGGCGAAGCGTCGCGGATCTTGTTGTCATGGACCACGTCATTGATCCGGGCGGGCAACGGATTACCACGGTTTCCGCCGGGAGTATTCGTCTTGGCGTTCCGCGTGCTTATTATTTTGACAACGTCGATGCGCAGGCAAGTGCTGTAATCGAAATTGCGCTGGGAAAACTTCGTGACGCAGGAATAACGCTGGTGGAAACAGATCCGCCGGGCATCGATGCATTGTTGGCAACCAGTGCGTTTCCGATTGCACTTTACGAAGTGATGACCGATCTCCCGGCATATCTCGAGGAGTATTCTGTTGGCAAGGATATTGGTGCAATCGCGGAAGCTGCAGGGAGCCCCGACGTGCAGGGGCTGTTCGCATCGTTACTCGGCGACGGGCAGATTCCCGAAGAAGTCTATGCTGACGCGTTAGTGG
>JBPCYD010000096.1:0-4163 GCA_051007895.1 Woeseiaceae bacterium | reverse complement strand
ACGGTGCGCGGCCGACCGTTCTGTTCTACGACTCCTTTGTGCAGGTTGACAATGCGCGAAACCAGGTCGTTGTAGACGGGGCGCCGCAATAGCCAGAATTAAATGGGGACATTCCGCATTTTTCGTTAGACGATAAAACCGGAATGTCCCCAATACATCGCCTGTCCCCAAAACAATGCCCGGGAGCGCGACAATGTGGAAAATGAACGCAATCCTGTTCATTCTGATGATGCCCATATCTCTCGGCCTGGCTGCTGCCGAACCGGATCTTCTTACTTCTGCGGACCTGGCAAATTTCGAGAATCCTCCCGCCGCTGCGCGCATCCACTACGGCGATGGTGCATTACAGTTCGGCGATTTGCGGCTTCCGGCGGGTAGCGGCCCGCACCCTGTTGCTGTCTTTGTCCATGGCGGTTGCTGGTTGTCTGCTTTCGACATTGCACACAGCGGTAGGCTGACCGCAGCGTTGGCGCGCCACGGTATCGCAACGTGGTCACTGGAATATCGGCGCGTAGGGGATGAGGGCGGCGGTTGGCCTGGCACGTTTCAGGACGTTGCAAGCGGCGCCGATCACCTCGCGTCGATTGCAAAAGAATATGAGCTGGATCTGAATCGTGTGATTTTTATGGGGCATTCCGCAGGTGGTCAACTGGCCATATGGCTTGTTGCGCGGCCACAAATCCCACCCGGCACTGCGGTTAGTGCCCCAAATCCTCAGTCCGCGCTCGGTGTGCTGGCACTGGCGCCGGCACCGGATCTTGCGGGTCTTCATGAACAGCAGGTCTGTGGGCACGTCATCGACAATCTGATGGGCGGATCACCGGCGGAATATCCGGATCGTTACCGCCTGGGTGATCCCATGCAGATTTCACCTGGCGATGTACCGCAGGTCCTGATGATTGGAGCACATGACGCCGATTGGGCTCCCACCGGTCTGCGTTACTTTCGAACCGCGACTTCCCGTGGCGACAACGTCACCCTAATCAAAGCACCAGAATCAGGGCATTTCGAGATGATTGATTCGGACTCCACCAGCTTTGCAGTTGTTCTCGCGGCAGCGTTGAGTCTGCTCGAGGGCGACTAGCGGTCAATAGGGGATTCCCGGATGCACAGCACCTGACAAATGATTCTTCCGGGCGTCTGACATGTCAGTAATGTTAAGCGGTCTTCTTCTTGGCTTGGCAGTTGCTGCCCTCCTGTGGGCCGAGATCAAGAATTCCCGCGCAGGCGTCTGGATGATGAAACCGGTCGCCAGTACGCTTTTCGTCGTAACAGCGTTGATGGCTGGCGCACTCGATTGGGCTTACGGACAGTTGATCCTGCTGGGATTACTTCTATCGTGGCTCGGCGACGTATTGCTTATCCCGGACCGCCAATTCTTCTTCATCGCGGGATTAGTCAGCTTCTTGCTTGCCCATGTCGCATTCAGTGGCGCTTTTTACTTGCACTCGCTGGATGCGATGTATTTATCGATTGCGTCACTGATAATGCTGATAGTCGCCGTGATCGTCATACGCTGGCTGTGGCCGCATCTACCGCAAAGTCTTCGCGCCGCAGTCATAGCCTACATGGGAGCGATATCGCTCATGGTCATACTCGCAGCGGGGGCGGCAAATGAATTCGGTACAAACATTCTTATTGGCGCAGCGTTGTTTGCGGTATCCGACCTGTTTGTTGCACGCGAACGATTTGTCGTTTCGTCCATCGTCAACAAGCTATGGGGTCTTCCGCTCTACTACGCCGCACAGTTTATTTTCGCACTGAGTGTCGCGGGATCCCTACCGTAGGCGTGACAGACTTACAGGTGCAACGTCTGAATCAGTCCGTGTGTGTCTACTTGTGTGCCAGAAAGACAAGTTACCAGGCAGTCGGAATTCGATATTTCCGTCTAGCCTCTCAAGCCCTGGCGGATTTCATTGATCGCATCGGCGTGCTCGTCCAGCGTGACAGAGGCTTCGTCGTGGTCCGCGATTCCGAGACGCTGCAACAGAGGAAATTCACTGCAGGGAAGCGCTTCATCGGAAAGACTGTATGACAGAATCAACCTTGCGGATGACAGAACTTCAGTAAGCGTGGCTGATTCCTGCACCGGCGGGTCCGTATCCAGCTGTGATTCCAGCGCATTGACCAACTCCTCGGACATGTCCCAGCTCTCGGCAATCGCTTTGCTGATGGACGGATGCCAATCGGCGAGAATTTCTTCAAGTTCCGAATACTCCATGGCGCCGTAGTCCTGCGACTTCAGGAAAATGTAGAGACGCCCGAGCACGCTCAAAAGGCCCGTCAGCAGCGCTTCGTCGGCATTGAGTTTCGTATATTTCTTGGCGATGACGTAGCACCGGGCTGCCAGTTCTACGCTTTCTTCCCAGATATTTTTGAGCGCCTTTCGTGCATCCTGTGAGAGACCTTCATTCCGTTCGGCCTGGCGAATGGCAAACGCGACGACGGAGCTCTGCACCAGCTTGTTGCCCATGCGAATGACCGCGTGGCGAACATCAGAAATCTCTGAGGCGCCGCGTATTGCGGCCGAGTTTGAAAGCTCGAGGACGCGTGCCGCCAGCGCCGGGTCGGAGCCAATGATGCGAATGACTTCGTCGATATTGACCTCTTCTACCTGGAACGCCTGCTGAATTCTTATGACCGAGTCCGGGAACATGGGTAATTCGAGATCACCCTTGTTCAGATCTCCCGCGAGTTGTTGCACAAATCCGGCAGCAGTTTGCATTGCTTCTGCAGACATCAGGCCATTCTCCATAAAGACATGAATCCAATGGCGTTTTTATCGGCAGCATCCGGAGAAAATTTAGGTGTGACGCCAAAAAAAAGTCCCGCGCACCGTGATATGCGCGGCGCGCGTTCAAAACGAGGGCATATGTCTGGTTCTGGCCCGATTTCAGCGGCTGCGAATTGACTTCAAGTCTGCTTTGCCCATGAAACAGGCCGCTACTGTCCCAATGCACTCATCCTGCGACGTCGCAGCGTTGTAAATCCAGGATAGTTAACAAATGACAAAACTACGAAAGGTTGCGGTGCTTGTAATGTATGCGATTTAGCACTTTTATTGACTGGCTTGACAAACGTCGAGCTCGTTTACAAATACAGTCCATACGATCAAGAAAAATTATAATTAATCTATTCAAGCAGTTGATTACGAAAAATATCCAAAAGAGCGGCACGGTTCATGCTTCATTTGTGAGAAATGGGCGATTGCCGGGTTGGGAGCATTCAGATGGGAAGAACATATAGCACGTGTCTGACCTTAGTGGCCGTTTTACTAACACCGATAGCGGCGAATGCCGATATTATATTGCTAGAGGCTCCAATCGATGGTCCACAAGCCGGCGCCGGAATGGGCACCGGAAGTACTTCGATGGCATTAGCCGAAATGTCGTACGACGACATTACGATGACGCTAATCTGGTCTATTAGCGAAGTGACGCCATTCTTCAATTCGGATGTCAACTTCGCGCATTTTCACGGACCGGCAACACCTATGCAGAATGCAGCTGTACAGGTGTGGATCTGCGATAACCTCGGAGCTGGGCCAGCAGGCACACCTTTATGTGGTGGTCCCGGCGAATCGTTCGCCTCGGGATCATCGGTGTTGAGCGTTAGTCAAGCCGAAGGATTGCTGGCTGGCCTTTGGTACATAAATACTCATACACGTGGGTTTCCGCCCGGCGAAATTCGGGGCCAGGTCACTCGCGTCCCCGAGCCCGGCACCCTCGCACTCCTTGGTATAGGTCTTCTCTTTCTCAGCATAACAAGGCGAAAAACAACGTAAGTAAGTCTAAACGACTGGTTTTTCTAGCAGCCCCGCTTATGCGGGGTTTTCTTTGTGTAGCGAGAGGCCCGCTTCTGGCCGAAAACAGACCTCTATAGTCAACCGTAAAGTCTGAAATAAGGCCACTTTGCCTCCGATTCTGGACATTAGGCTAGTATGGACAATTAGTTCGCTAATAATCCGAAGCGGACTCCGTAAGGGTCCTTAGGTTGAATGGCGGCATGAGTCGGAGATTGCGATTGATCGAGCTTCCAGTAAGAGACCCCTGCAATTTTTGCGAAGGAATGGCGGGCCGAGAACAGAAGTGGGCGATCATTGATGAAAGTGACCAAACACTCACCGTCATCAACCCGTGGCAATTCGAAACTGGCCAATGCTG
>JBPCYD010000095.1:0-3845 GCA_051007895.1 Woeseiaceae bacterium | reverse complement strand
ACCAGCTCATGGGACGTTGTCCACATGGACCTGGTGCAGGAGCGATACCGTTTCACCCGTGTCTGATACGGCGAGCGCAATCGTGACCAGCCCGGCACGCTGCGACGTTCCCGGTGCATAGGTCATCGAGCAGGCATTGATACGATTGGTAACCAATGTTGAAGCAGCACCCGCCGCGATTAACTCGGCGTGACTGTTGCGATCAGCCTGATCCGTTTCAATCGTGTACGCGGTATAGCGTATCAACGTGCCGGCGCCTGTATCGCATAGATAGGTGATCGGGCTATCGATAAGAAACATCCGCTGACCCGGAGAGGCGTAGGTAAATCTGAATGCCGGCGACAAGCGGATATTGTCTTCGCCGGGCGTAGCGTCAGCTGCTATATCAATCTGGGTGCCTGGTGGCGTAATGACATTAGCAAGCTCGTAGGCGTCAGCGCCCGGGACGCCGACGTTGTATATCGATACATAGTGCGTGGTCGACGAAAACGGTTTCGCTATATGGCGAAAAGTGCCAATGCTATTGAATGCGTCGTCCGGCGCGGAGAATTGCAGACGCTTCGATGGATTTCCCGGCGGTGGCCTGTCGCGATAACGCGCGCCGTCAATCGTGTTCAGGAGTTCCAGTGCAATCACGCTGCCGGAGGTGCTGAGTCGAACGCTGTTCGGTAACGCGCGGTGCACGTCACGCGTAATTCGGCGCAGCGAATTCTCGGCCAGATCGACCAGCGCCGCACGTCGGCCCTGGTCGTTATAGGCCCGTATCGGTCCCGAAATGAACATCGACATGAATGAAACGACAATAGTCGTTAGCGTAATCGTAATGACGAGTTCGACCAGCGTGAAACCATTTTGATGATTACGACACATGCTTTCAAAACCTGGTGCGATATCCGCTTATCGCGAAGTTTATTGAGTTCGCATGCGTCACGACGACATCGATACGCAGCGCATCCGCGACCGGAACGGCAGGCAGAGCAGACGACGGCACAACTGTTACAGCAACGTTGTAGTCGCCGAGACCAGGCAGTGGCGTACCGAACTGATCGTGAGCACCGGCATCCACCAAGCCGTCATAGTCGTCAAGGTCATCGAAATCAGACCGCGCCGCTTCGCCATCGACACCGTCAGGATCATTCGCTGGTTTAAGCAAAATTTCCTCGATATAAGACTCGGCAATGGCGGCCGCCTGGTGACGAATCATCGGGTCAGCGCTGCGCGCAGTATTCATCGAAATAACACCGAGCACCGCACTGGCCGCAATGGATACCACGACGATCGACACAAGTAGCTCAACCAGCGTGACACCGTGCTCGTAATGCAACAGCGACCTCATTGCGTGATCACCGTTCCGCTCTCTGCCTGAATAGACAGCACACGGCTGCCAATATTCAGAACCTGGTTGGCGCCAAGATTGGTGCGGCCTAGCGGCCCATATATAAAGGTGACGGCTGGAGCAACCGTGACCGCGCCGGGCGCCGCGCCGTTCATAGCATCGCCCGATGGCAACAACACGGGAACCGGAAAGCTCGAATCGGCAGGATCGCAATGGCCCGACAATTGCGATTGTTGGGTCAACGTCCAGGTCGTCGTGGAGATATCGACCTGGACGGAACAACCGCTGGCAACGGCAATCTTTTGCCCATAACGTATCGCAGCGACCAGTTCATCGTGAAAAGCACGTTCGTTGAACGATGCATTGTCAAAAAATCGGGGCCCCGCGATCGCACCCAGGATTGCGACGATGACGATAACAAGGACGAGCTCAATGATAGTGAAGCCGTGGACAAAGTGACGAATGTAGATAACACGGGGTCGTCTATTGCAAGTTGCGGCCCCGGTTGTGTGCGTTCGAAAACGGCACGACATTTAGCACCCCGACACGTCTACCACGATTGCGGGTGCGAAACCGGCGACGGCTTCGGTATAGCTGACGCTGCAATTTGCCGGCGTCGGAGACCCCGGACGCGTGAATGTTCCTGTGCCACCAGCGGCGGTGAACGAATAGCCGGTGAAATCGGCGAGCGTGTCGTCAATATCATCGTCGTTCGGATAGCCGTTGGTCATGTTGATGACACTGCCTTCAACATTCACTGTCGGTGGATTGTTCTGCGTCAACGAGAGGCTGTGGGCGAGTGCAGCAGAGCTGCGAACGCTACCAGCCAATCCCTGAATTGCCGCGATTCGTGCTTCTGTCTCCAGTGACACGAATCTCGGGATAGCGAATGCCGCGAGGATGCCCAGAATCGTGATCACGACGACCAGTTCTATCAACGTAAATCCCCGTTGCCTGTTGTGCGTTATCGATCTCATTTCAGTGATCTCGGACTTGATTCGGGCGCGCGAGGAAGAGGCGCCCACAGGGGCGCTTCCGTAGGTTGCGTACTACCAATACAGATCGATTAACAATCGCTGACATCAACGGTGACCGTGGGCGGCAGATTGGCACCAGCAGGCTCGGCATAAGTGACGCTGCAGTTGGCCGGTGTCGTTGCGCCGTCCTTGGTAAATACGCCCGTCGCGGGAACGAAAGAAAAGCCGGTGAAATCGACGAGCGTATTGTCTATGCTCGCATCAGCCGGGTAACGCTGGACCATCGTGATGGTCTGGCCTTCCATCGTGACCGATGCGGCAGGCGCCAGGCCTTGCGCGAGCGACAGGCTGTGCGCCAGCGTGGCGCCGCTACGAATGCTGCCACCGAGACCCTGCACCGCGGCTATTCGTGCCTCGACTTCCAGGTTCGCGAAGCGCGGAATGGCGAAAGCCGCCAGGATTCCGAGAATTGTGATTACGACCACCAATTCGATGAGCGTAAAACCTTTCGTTGCTTTGTTCATTTTGTAATCTCCAAATACTCTTCGCCGAATTGCATGTGGCAAGTATGTCCCGCGTAAAAATATAATTAAAACAACCAGTTAAAAGGCCTGGTCATATTGACCTCGCCGCTCAACTAATTGCACCAGGGCAAACAGTCGTTTCGCCAGGCACCATAGAAGTTATCGGTTCAAGCCGGGCGATCTTTAGTCGATGGAGGATTCTGTGTGACCGGCTTCACATTTGTGACGGCGCTCAAAAGTTATTCGCCGGATACGTTCACCGCACAGGTGCGTCACCCGCCAGCCACTTGGCACCTGCTTCACGATGCAGGCGAACGCCATAGAGCTCATCGGCGCCGGGATCGAATTGACCGTTGCGGTTGCGATCGTCGAATGCAACGCGCACCCCGAACTCGGGATCCTGCAGGGCTTGGTCATCGTTCTTCCAGCCAAACCTGCGCCCGATTCGGTACACGAGCCGACGGGAATCCAGGTCAAAATACCAGCTGCGAAAAGGAACGTTGTCGCTGTCTCGCCGGTGCAGCTCACCCGCGTAATTCTGCGGCGCCTCAAGCATCAGGTGCATCGGGTTGCTGCCGTCGAGCTCGGATATGCTGGCAGCTTTTCCGCCCGCAATGCGTTTGGCTGCTGCAGTTAAGAGCGTGCTCTTGATCTGGCTTTCCAGCGTTACCACGGCGACCCGCTCCGCTTCGTCAACATAGGGCAACAGACGGTTCAGGGCGATTCCAACAAGAAGACCTATGAGTGCAATGACAACGACCAGCTCAAGCAGTGAAAACCCGCCTGGGCCGGAGACATTCGAAAATTGCCTGGGACTGCGAGGTTGCACTAATCGCATTGCCATCATCCACCGGCTCGGGCCTGCGAAATCATGTCCCACATCGGTAGGAATACGCCGAGTGCCAACACCAGCACTACTACGCCAACCGTGACAATCAGAATAGGCTCGAGCGCCGCGCTGAGATTGTCGAGGTCGTAATCGACTTCACGCTTGTAAAAATCAGATGA
>JBPCYD010000094.1:0-21599 GCA_051007895.1 Woeseiaceae bacterium | reverse complement strand
ATGTTGCCAGGGTCGAGTGTCCGCTTGAGTGTTTTCATTAGTTCGATCTCCGCCGCGGTTCTGCTAATAGACAACCACTCGCGCTTTTCGAGGCCAATGCCGTGCTCTGCGGAGATCGCGCCTCTATAGGGCACGAGCGACTCGTAGACATGCTTTTGTGCGCGTTCTGCGTTCTGCACAGAGCGGTCGTGAGTGAGTACGGAGATGTGAATATTATTGTCACCCAGGTGCCCGAACGCAGCGATCCGTGCATCCGCAATGTCGGCGCGAACAAGCCGGGTGATAGTGTCTACGTAGTCATTCGCCGCTTCGATCGGCAGGCTGACGTCAAACACAAACGCTTCTCTGACGACCCACTCGACTTCATGACGGATTGACCAGATTTCCTGGCGCTCGCCGGCCGACTTCGCGATCGCGCCGTCGGCAACGAGTTCACTTTCCAGCAATTCAAACATGGCCGCCGCAAATGCTGCATCGTCAGTGTCCTGCTGCGTTCCCATTGATTCGATGATGATGTAAAAAGGATACTCGGGCGCAATCGGTGCCCGCAAAGATCCAATCGGTTCTACCACCTGGTGCACGAAGTTATCCCACATCACCTCGAATCCGCACAGTCCACCGCCGAGGCTTTGCTTGGCACGCTTGAAAACATCGACGACTTTCGCATAGTCGGTGCAGGCCAGGAATGCGACATTGTGAGACTTGGGAAGGACATCCAGCCGAAACACGATGCGCGTGATCAAACCCAGCACACCTTCGGTGCCAATAAAAAGCTGCTTCAGGTCAAAGCCGGAGTTGTTTTTGAGGAATCGATTCATGGAGTCGAGAATCGTGCCGTCAGCGAGAACAACCTCAAGACCCAGCACTGAATCGCGCATCATGCCGTGACGTATGACTTTCGTCCCGCCAGCATTAGTGGATACGTTTCCGCCGACCATGCAGGTTCCGCGGGCCCCGATATCAACCGGAAAGAACAGATCCTCTGACTCAGCTTGCTCCTGCGCCTGCTGCATGGTGACGCCAGCTTGTGCTGTCATCGTGTGATCGGTGCTGTCGATTGCTTCAATCCGGTTCATTTTTTGGAATGACAATGCAATGTCAGCCGGTGTCGTGACACACCCCTGGACCAGGTTGGTTAACCCGCCATAAGGCACAACTGTCTGCCCGATGGCGTGACACGCGCGCATGACCTCGGCAACCTGTTGAGTCGTTGCCGGGCGAACGATCGCTCGCGCACGGCAAGGCTGATGAGTCTCCCATTCCGTGCCGCGGACAAACCGCTCGTCACCGGTCAACACGTCGTCAGCACCGACAATTTGCGCGAGCGTCTCCAGAATATCCGGCATAGGACCCTATGCTATCGGCCTAAGCGCCGCTTCGCCATTCGATAGCGGCTTTTTTTCAGACGATTCGGGTCCGATTGCGATATCATTCGCGGTCGTTTCAGCGACAGACTTAACAGGAAATACCCCATGCGTGACATGCTGCAGTTCTATATTGATGGCCAGTGGGTCGACCCGGTAACGCCCAATACATTCCCGGTAATCAACCCCGCTACGGAGGAAGTTTGCGGTCGAATCAGCCTGGGGTCTGCTGCTGATGTAGATAAAGCGGTTGCTGCCGCAAAACGTGCAGGCCCGGCTTTCGCGGCCACCAGTCGGGAAGAGCGGATCGCCTTACTGGAGCGAATCCTGGAGGAATTTAAGAAGCGCCACGACGAGGTCGCTACCGCCATCATGGAAGAGATGGGAGCCCCGTGGAAACTGGCGAAGTATGCGCAGGCTGCCAGTGGCCCACAGCATATCCAGGCGACAATCGATACGTTGAAAGAAATGGACTTCGAAGTTCGGCATGGCACCACGCAGATCGTGAAAGAACCGATCGGCGTGTGCGCACTTATTACGCCGTGGAACTGGCCGATCAACCAGATCGCCGTCAAAGTTGCTCCCGCATTGGCGGCCGGATGCACGATGGTTCTGAAGCCCAGTGAGATCGCGCCCTTTGACGCGATAATATTCGCCGAAATACTGGATGCAGCCGGCGTTCCCGCCGGTGTTTTCAACCTGATCAACGGAGATGGCCCGAATGTGGGCGTCGCGTTGAGCGGCCATCCTGACGTTGCCATGGTGTCTTTCACCGGGTCAACACGTGCCGGGGTCTCGGTCGCACAAACGGCCGCACCCACGGTCAAGCGTGTTGCCCAGGAATTAGGCGGCAAGTCCGCCAATATCATTCTCGATGACGCAGACTTCGACCGTGAGGTTGCTCGGGGAGCGAGCAACTGCTTCGAGAACACCGGGCAGTCATGCAATGCACCGACACGCATGCTCGTGCCGCGGGAGAAGCTGGCCGAGGCGGCTGCGATCGCGGCAAAAAGAGCCACCTCGACGACGCCCGGTGATCCTCAGGCCGAAGGAACACGAATCGGTCCTGTCGTGTCGGAGGCACAATGGGACAAAATCCAGCGATTGATCCAGGCGGGTATCGACGAGGGCGCCACGCTTGTGGCAGGCGGCGCGGGACGGCCAGACGGTCTGGAAAAAGGCTATTACGTGCAACCGACTGTCTTCTCAGATGTGACCAATGACATGACCATTGCGCGTGAAGAGATCTTCGGTCCGGTCTTATCGATAATGCCCTATGACGGTGAAGACGATGCCGTTGCGATCGCGAATGACACGCCGTACGGCCTTTCCGGCTATGTCTCGTCGAAGAGCCTCGATCATGCCCGCGCCATCGCTGCACGCCTTGAGGCCGGCATGGTACACATAAACAACGCCTCGCTGGACGACCAGGCGCCTTTTGGTGGTTACAAACAATCGGGTAACGGTCGCGAGTGGGGTCCGCACGGCGTCGAGGAATTTCTGGAAGTTAAATCCGTCTACGGCTATCGCGACGCCGGGTAAGCAAACACGAATTGTGAACGCTTGGCGAAACTTGCGGCTTTTTCGCGTGTCGCAATAGCAGGAAAATGAAGAAATTGAAAATTTACGGCATCCTTCGAAACACACTATCCGCGTCCATCGGAAATTCTGTCGTCGTTCTCGCCCTGGCAGTTTTGCTCGGTTGTTCTGACACCGCACGTGTTGATGCGACGGGAAAAGGCAGCATCAGAGGAATCAATTCGATTGCTGATGCGCCTGAACTCAATTTCCTGATTGAAGAACGGTCGATAGACACCGCCTTTTTCAAGGAAGCAGCCGGTTTCGCGGAATATGACGACCTAACCTACAACTTCAATTTTGATGGATTCCTGACATCGGCCCCGAACATCACCCGAATAGCCACTCAGTCACTCGACGTTCGCGCGGACACCGAGCATACGATTATCTTGTCAGGCTCCCTCGCTAGTCCAACGACCACTGTTTGGGAAGATCCGGCACGGGAGTTTAGCGATACAGACACCGTCTTTGAGGCGGATTTTTATCATCTCGCTGCGAGCGTAGGTGAAGTGGATATTTATTTCGCTACAGTCGGCACGACACCAGTCCTTGGCGCAGCGGTAGGCTCACTGAACGTGGGCGAACGAATTTCCTATCGGGAATTTCCGGACGGTGCGTTCGAATTGATTGTCACGGCGAAAGACGATCCAAATGTAATCCTGCATCAATCCGGCGACATTTCGGCTGCGGCGGCAACCCGGGTCAGTGTGGGGTTGTTCGATCCTGACCCCAGCATCACAGCGAACATAGGCGTAGCACTGATTACCGCAGATGGCACGTCATTAGCGATACCGGACGTCAACAGCCCGTCACGCGTACGCCTGTTACATGCGGCGTCCGGAACCGGCAACATAGACGGCTTTGTCAATAACGACCTGACCACCGCTGTGTTTCCGAACGTTGCGTTCGGAGAAATCGCGAACTATGTCGACACGCTGGTATTTCCACTGCCGACCACGATAACGGCAGCCGGCAATTCGGGCGCGCCGATAGTGGAACAGGACGTCACACTGGGAGCAAACGCCAGTAAAACTATCGCCCTGGCCGGTGATCCCGCTAATCCGGTTCTGCGGGAGCTGAACGACAACGCACGGCCAATATCCACATTCCCGCAGCTCAGGCTTACCAGTTTTTCGGTCAATGCGGGTCCTGTCGATATCTACCTGGTCGAACCAGGCACGACAATTTCAGCAGATTCACTGCCATTATTTTTTAACCTGCCTTTTCTTCTGGATACCGGGTTCGTTGGACCCGATGGCGGCACATTTGACATGCTGGTTGCCGCGGCAGGCTCACAGATTCCGATATCGGCACCGCTGTCGGTGACGCTTCAAAACGGTGCCGTGCTGGATGCGGCAATTCTGGACACGGTCGATCCAACAGTGGTCGAGCTGCGTATTATAAACGCTTATTGAGACAGGCAGATTGGCAATTTTTGAGAACGCCGGTTTAGTACCGCTTCAGGCGTCTCAGGAAGCGATCGATGCCGCCACGTAGGCGGCCTTGTCATTCGCCGCATCTTCTTTGCTGATATTTTTGGATTTATACATAGCCTGATCAGCAACGCTCAGAAGATGCCAAAGATCATGACCGTGTTGCGGCATCAGGGCTATACCGACGCTCGCGGAACATTCAATCTCCTGCCCCTGAATTATATAGGCTTCGAAAGCGGTATCGACCAACCGTTCCGCAACATGCTTTGCGTCGTCAACCGTAACGCCAGGCAGGACGATAGCGAACTCATCGCCTCCCAGGCGGGCAAGAATATCCTCAGGACGGAGGCAAAACTCGAGGCGATGCCCAAATGCTTTCAACAAAGCGTCGCCCGCCTGGTGTCCGAAGCGATCGTTAATTGACTTGAAGTGATTGAGATCAAGATACAGAACAGCACCGGTCGCATGAGCGGCAATTGACTCGGCAGCGCGTTCCTCGAAGCCTCGTCGGTTCAAAATGCCTGTCAACGGGTCACGCAGCGCATCCGCGAGAATTTTCGATTCATTGTGTTTTCGCTGCGTGATATCGATCAACGTGACAGAAAAATCCGATCCTACCGGCTCGCCAATTACGCGCAACCAGATTTCGTTATCGTCAGTCTGAACCTGCACTTCATAGCTGGTACTCGATCTTTTTGGCTCGTTCTCACCGAAGTGTCCCTGCAGCTTTTCAGGAACCAGCAGTTCAAGTTTTTCGAGAGGCATGCCAACCGATGTGCCGCCATCACTTTGTAAGTAGCGTTCCGCCGCACGATTCGAAAATATGCAGCGAAAGCGTTCGCCGTCGGCATCAGACTCGCGGCCGAAACGCAGAATTCCGTTTGACGAATGTTCGACGAGCGACCGGATAAGGTGCTCACTATCTGCCAGGGCACGCAGCACTCGCTTTCTCTCCGTTACATCTCGACAGACGACGACCGTACCCTGATGCTGTCCGGAAGGACCCTTGAGCGGCGTGCTGTTCAGCTCGTAAAATTTGTCTGAATCCAGGCGCAGCGTCTGTGTAAGCTCCCGATCCCTGCTGTGGTCGAGAATAGCCTGGGCCTCCGGAACGTCTTCCCACAGTCTCTGGCCGAGCAAGTCGTTTTCATCCGAACTAAGGAGCCCCTGCGCCGGAATATTAGCGCTAATAATTCGCTGCGACTTGTCCAGCACTATGATCGGGTCGCGCACATGATCAAACATTGTCTGGTACGCCAGTGGGCTGAACTCATAGACTCGCAACGCGACGCTCGCCCATCCGTACAGCGGTAACAGCAAAACCAGGGTAAGCGAAGTAAACGGAAAATCGACCGGACCAACTTTGAATACGTTGATTGCAACACTAACGGCCAGTGGAAATATTGCACACACGATCAGCAGGAGCAGTTTGCGACGATGTGCACGCGCGATTGTCGATAGCCTGCCGGCCATCGCAATGATAGAAAACCCGAACAGGCCATAGGCAAATGGCGCATGAATGCGCGCATACCAGGTATGACTGCTGGCATCAGAGAATCTGACCTGACCGTCAAACTCAACCAATGTCCAGATCAAATGATGTATCGGATTGGTGATAGCCAGTCCGGTTGATACGATGGGTATGACCGACAAAACCGCCAGCACGAATCCATGTGCCTTACCCACTGTGAATTCGCGATAGATGTAGTAGAAGACAACCGGGCTGAAGCCGCCGCTGAAAAACGTCAGCGTGCGCCCGATACCGTACAGGTTTTGGTCACTCGTGTTATACGAAAACGCACTACCCGCTACCATCATGCCTATCAGGAACAGGAAATACGCAATCGAATTATTGGACGCTTCCCTGGATACACGCGCAACCCTGACCGCCAACCAGAGATACACGACAGCTGCGAACGCGAATACGGCCGGCAAAACGGCAGTGATCTGGCCGGTCATAGCAACGAATCGAAGCGGTAGGTGTTAGTTGCGGTCATTGTCACATACTAACGACCACCACCCGGGATTGATGCGACAGGCAGCGCATTCCAACTACGGATTTTGCGTTCTAAATCACGCTTTTAGCAAGCAACAGGGCATATGCAGCAGATCGTCTCAGCCGGATCATAAACCGTCGCGCGTATCGCTGATCAACGTATCGACCACAGCTCGCAAGGCACTTTGATGATCGTTTCCCGCGGCCAGCGATAATTCATGCGCCTTCAGCTGTCGATGCGCGCTGGTGCCGCGACTCAGAATATCCCGCACTGACGCGACTTGTGTTTCGCAATCGAGGGCGCGAGCATCTTCATAGGTCAGTTCGAGGATCTCATCGAGCAATTGATCGAATGGAACAATTGAACCCTTCGCGAAATCGATGAGACCTTCGTCGAAACTGTAACGCATTGCGCGCCACCTGTTTTCGTTGACCAACATTGGCGTATATGTACGCCATCGCTGGTTCTTCGTCCGCAATCGGTACAGCATTCGCATAATGCAAACGAGTAGCGCGGTAAGGGAAATGGTGTCATCGAGCCGCGTACAAACATCCATTATGCGCGACTCCAGCGTCGGAAATCTTCCACTGGGCCGCATGTCCCACCAGATCTTTGTCGAATCCTGAATGACTCCGGCATTGATCAGGATATCGACATGCCTTTCAAATTCATTGTAGCTCTGAAATTTTTCGGGCAAACCTGTGCGCGGCAGCGCATCGAAGATTGTCAATCGATAACTCTTGAGCCCGGTGTCACTGCCATTCCAAAACGGCGATGAGCACGACAGTGCCAACAGGTGCGGCAGAAAATAGGCAGCCTGGTTCATTAGGTCAATGCGCAGCGCATCGTCTTCAATTCCAACGTGTACGTGCATGCCGCAGATCACAAGACGTCGCGCTGCCCCCTGCATTTCCGCCGTCAGGGATTCGTAGCGATCTTTCTGCGTATGTTTTTGATCGCTCCAGCGACTGAACGGGTGTGTCGACGCAGCGATGGGTGCTATACCGTGCCTGTCGGCGACTTCCACTATGCAACCACGCAGCCTGGCCAGATCCTCTCGGGCTTCGTCTACATTGTTGCAGACCTTCGTACCCACTTCGATTTGTGAGCGCAGCAATTCGGTGGTCACCTGCCCACCTAGCAGCTCCTCACATTCGCTGAGCAACGATTCGGGTGGATCTACCACCAGCTCACGGGATTCTTTGTCGACCAGCAGGTATTCTTCTTCGACTCCGAGCGTAAATTTCGGTTCTTTCACTAGCACGATAGACGCCCTTTTATTCTGTATTCAGGCTATTTGTCCAGGGTTGTGTGGTTCGATTTTGGTTGGCGTTAAGCGCGCCGGCAAAGTTTCGAGAATCTTGTGCAGAGTTTCTGCTACCTTCTCAACGCCGTAATCATGATGAATCAAATCCTGCCTGATCTCGATGCCGACATGCGACAGATTGACTGCTTCAGCATGATGGTCAATAGTAAAATCCTGAGGCGCTTTCCCTGAATAGGGTTCGTTGTCTCCGACGACGTACCCCGCTTCCCGAAAGTCGTGAATAAAGAACTCTGCGGTTACGCGGTCTGTATCCCACAGGATCCCTATTTCACATGGCCGGTAATGTCCGTTCATGACCGGCGTGAAACTGTGAATTGCGACGAAAATTGGCTGGATGCCAAGTTCACCGAAGCGCGCCAGCTGATTCTCGATGCCGTTGTGATACGGCCAGTAGATTTCCGCCGCTCGCCGGTCTTTTTCTGCTTGCCGAATATTGCGATTACCAGGAATCACAACACCATCGCCGAACTCCAGAAACGCACCAGGATCCATCAATTGCCGGTTGCAATCGATAACAAGGCGTGAGTATTGGCAAAGAACCGCTGTCGATTCAAGGCTTGCAGCCAGGTGCTCCGTTAGCGCGCCGGCGCCAATATCCCAGGCCAGGTGACAGCGCCGAGCGCCCGGGTCCAGCCCCATCGTACCCAGCGATTCAGGAAACAGCCTGCTCGCATGGTCACAGACCAGCAGGATTGGCCGCGTAGAGTCTGGGTTGCGCGTAACGAACGGTGGCGGCTCGTCATTGTTCAGCAGCAGATCTGGTGTTGATTGGTTGTCAGTGCCTTCTGTGGGCATAAATTATCTGGCGTGTGATTACGCTGGCAGTGTACCCCAACATCAGGCTTGGCGGTGATCGGGATAGAATATGGCGAACTTCAATCGATCAGGCCCGTCGCGAGGATGCCACCGGCTTCGACCAGGGTTCGAATGTCTCGACCGATGTCGGCCTGGCGATATAGTAGCCTTGTGCAAATGCGATTCCCAATTCGCTAAGTTTTTCAAGAACTTCCTTGGTTTCCACCCGCTCAGCGATAGCTTCGATCCCCATGGCCTGACCGACCTGATTGATCGCTCTGACCATGCTTTCGTCGACCCTGTCCTCAGCAACATTGTGAATAAACTGACCGTCGATCTTCAGGTAATCAACGGGGAGGTTTTTAAGATAGGTAAATGAGGACAAGCCACTGCCGAAATCGTCCAGCGAAAACTTGCAACCAAGTTTCTTGAGTGCCTGCATAAAGTGAATCACGCGCGACAGGTTTGAAATCGCCGCAGTCTCGGTGATCTCGAAACATATCGCGCCCTGGGGCAGGTTCTGTTTCTCGAGTTCTTCTATCACGAATTCGAGGAAGCGGTCTTCGCTCAGAGACGTGCCTGACAAATTGATTGCCAGTGTGAAATGAGCTCGATCCGCCCCCGAACTTCGATCCGCCAGTTGCGACAAGGCCTGGCGTATTACCCAGCGGTCGAGAGTCGACATCAGGTTGTATCGCTCTGCCGCTGGAATAAACTGGTCGGGGCCGACCAGCTCGCCCTTTTCGTCTCGCATTCGTAGCAATAATTCGTAGTGTCCACGAGCGTGACCGTTCTCCTTGCCAATACTTACGATCGGCTGGTAGAAAAGTTCGAGGCGGTTTTCTTCAACCGCACTGGTAATTCGGGAAACCCATTTCATTTCCTCATGGCGCGTTGACGCGTCGCTATCCTGATAAAGGTGAACCTGGTTCCGACCCATATCTTTCGCCGAGTAACACGCCACGTCAGCGAAACTCATAATACTGGCGACATCGTCGCATTCCCTGGACACCATGACGATGCCGATGGAGCAGCGCGCGCTTGTAAATGCATCTTTCCAGTGAAAACGGTGATCCTCGACGGCGCATCGAATTGATTCTGCAACTTCCAGTGCACGTTCTTCATTGCACCGTTCCAAAAGTATTCCGAACTCATCGCCGCCAAGTCGCGCCAGAACATCCGTTGAGCGAATATTGCTCTGGACGACTTCCGCAATTTGAGTAAGCAACTCGTCCCCGGCAGTGTGGCCGAAAGTATCATTGACCACCTTGAACTGATCGAGGTCGAGATAAAGGAGCGCGTGTGTGTGATCAGGGTGTTCATGTACATCGTCGAGCGCCGATACCAGGCGGTTTTCAAACTCGCGACGATTGATAAGGCCAGTCAGCATGTCGTGTGATGCCTGATAGGACAATTTACGAAACAGGCGTGACTCTTTACTAACGTCATGAAAAACCATCACGGCGCCAATAATATTGCCGATCCGGTCGCGGATGGGCGCGGCCGAATCCTGAATGGGAACCTCGTTGCCTTCTTTGTTAATTAATACCGAGTTTTCGGCGAGCGTGATGACACGCCCTTCTTTAAGACAACGGGACACTGGATTGTCGACAGTAGCGCGCGTGTGCTCGTTGATGAGAGTCATCAACGATTCGATCGACTCACTGCGCGCACTACGCATGTCCCAGCCAGTCAGGTCCTGTGCAACCGGATTTATGTAGTCGACACAGCCGTCGGCATCCGTGGTAATGACGCCGTCGCCGATCGACTGCAGCGTAACCTGAGCACGTTCTTTTTCTTCGAAAACCCGCGTTTCTGCAACCTTTCTCTCCGTTATATCGGTAATCGTTCCCTCGTGGGCGATAACCTGATTCTCATCGTCGTATATCGCCCTGGAATTCTCGAGCACAACGATTTCGCGCCCGTCTTTCCGCCGCAATCGGTATTCGAAATTCTTGACAACACCCTGAGCCTCGAGCCTGGCAAACACGCGTTCTCGATCGATTGGGTTGACATACAAGACGGTTGTACGGCCCGCCCGTTTCAGGTCCTCGACACTTTCATAACCGAGCATCTCGACCAACGCTGGATTGACGGTAATGATGTCACCATCCCGCGAAGCGATGTACACACCATCTACGACGCTCTCGAACAATCCGCGATACCGGGACTCGCTCGACTTGAGCTTTTCCTCGTCGATCTGCTTTTTAATCGCCAATCCGGCCAATCTTGCCATTTGACCGATTTTGTCGAGCTCATCGGTGGACGGTTGCCTCGATTGCTCCAGGTAGATATCAAGCGTGCCAATTATTCTTTCTTTCTGTCCATGTAGTGGAAAAGACCACGCCGCATTGATCCCGTACTTTGAGGCTAACGACTGAATGCCTTTCCACGCGTCATCGGACCCAATGTCCTCCACAAACTTTTGCGAATTCGCAAACACTGCGGCACCGCAAGCTACGCCGTTTTCATCGACTGATACAAAGTCCAGCGCAATTTTTAATGGATCCGGGAGGCTTGGCGCCTGTTCGACCGACAGCGTCTGGCTTTTCACATCCAGGCGCATAATGGCAATTGACAGGCCAGTGCCGATTTTTTCGATGCAGCGACAGATCGACCGCAACGTCCGATCGCAAGGCGCATTGGTGGCGACCATTTCAAGAATTTTATTCTGAGCATAGGTAAATTCGTCATTGCGCTTGCGTTCAGCGATATCGGAAATGCTGACACGAATCAATTGTCGATCCTGCGACGGTAGCTGGCTGAATCGAACCTCGCACGGGAACTCTACGCCGTGAAAATTCTTATGCGTCCATTCGAATACTGGGTGCTCGCCGGCAAGCGCTCGTTCGATGTAGCCGCGGTTAATGCCGAATGAGGGTGAACCGTCGGGCTGCATCGTCGGGCTAATCGCTTTGGGTCCGATGCTCAACAGTCTTTTGCGCGACAGGTTGAACAGTTCGCAGGCAATCTCATTGGCGTCCACGAAGCGATTGCTGTCCACATCCAGCACGACGATCGCTTCCGGCGCATTCTCAACGAGTGCCCGATACCGCTCCTCGTTCTCCTTCAACGACTTTTCCGCCTTCTTGCGACCCGTTATATCGCGCAAGCTGATGACAAATACTCGTTCATCACCAACGAACAGGCAGCTGGAATTAATTTCAGCATCAAACTCGCTGCCATCGTATCGGGCGGCAACCACCTCTCCACCGGCAAAATCGACGCTGGTATCTTCGATGTCAGATTGGAAGGGCTGCAAGAAATCGGCAAGTGTCTTGCCCTGGGACTTCGGCAGGATGGATACAATTGACGAGCCGATTAGCGCGTCCTTGTCCAGGCCGAAGTAACGCGAACAAACCTTGTTGCAATTGCGAATCGTGCCTTCTTCACTCACAGACAGGAGTGCTTCGGTTACGCTATCGAAAATAAACTCGATTGGTGTCGTTGAGACAGATAGCGTCTGCGTGGTAAGCGACTGGGAGATCGTCGCTTCCATTTTGTCATAATGCTGATCGATCATTCTGAGCAGTTCGATGAAGTCAAGCTTGTTAATGCCCGATTTCGCCGTTGCCTCAGTAATCTGCTTCCTCAGATCGCGATGCATTACTACCCCGATAAATTGCCGTGAATTCCCTGCCGCATAATTCCGTGTGCTGACGAGCTCGTTTTGCGGACGGTTTTATTGGGCTTGACCACTATTCGATGGCATTTCGGCACATTTGCAGCAGTCTGACGCATACCCTATGCGCTTCTGGCTGAAACGTCTGTGAAGTGGCTCTAGTATTGGAAAATAAATTGGGAAAATTTTCCCGAAAATGAATTCGGCGCAATTCATCTGCCGATATAGCGCAATGCACGAACCAGATTTGGCAGAAATTGTCTTACATAATCAGAACGTCGCCGGTCGCTGCGGTTATGGCGCCAGCCTTAGCCTAAAGTGCCGGTCTACCATTCTTGCTGCACGGCTGTGCGCCCCGGCTTTTTTATTGGCTATCCCTAGTTGGATTCCTGAGCAGGCATCGAGATAACGGTCTCATTTTCTGGCCCCTGCTTCAGTTCGCCGTTGATCGTTGTTTCTTTTGTGGCTGTGCCAACGTTTACGGGAATAGCGATTGAGCGAATCATCGTACCGAAGTCTGCAGGTACTTCGACTGACACATTGACATATACGCGCCCTTCGCGCTGCGGAACAACCGTAATCTGCTGCACGCTGCCAACGCCTGGATCCACAATCTCCAATTGCTCTACCTGGCCATCCTGAAACAGGACTGCACTCGTGTCATTGATGCTGTATTTCACATCCAACGGTCCGTCAGTTGCCTCAAACCTGATATTGATTGCGACCGGCACGCCGACGAATGCATTGCCAACGACCTCGTAGCTAATATCGACTGGGGCGCCCGGCTTGCCCGGCGAAGCCTCGTTGAACTTGCCGGTACCGGGCCCCGCTTGGTCCGCCGCAGCGGGGGTATTCTTGTCGCCGCCGCTCCCGGCTTGACTGCCACCATCGCAGCCCGCCAACCCAGACGTCGCAATCACTAATAGGAGGGTTGTAGTTATGATTTTCATGCTTGATTCCAGGTTAAAGAGGTGGATTATCTAGTTGGCCGATACGTCGAAGCACACCTGCTCCGGAAAATTGCCAGGAGAATCATCGTCCTCGTGTCGAAATTCGTTGAGATCAATGACGTAGTCACCTGCAGCAAGTTGGCCACCACTGGTCGCAACTTCGCTGTTCGGTGTGCAAGCAAACCCTATAACGAATAACTGGCCAGCGCGATAGACCAGGATGTCGGGATCACTGTGCTCATTGTTTTCGGGATCGTTAGCGTCGGCCGTGCAATCGAAGCCGCCAGAAGGTTGCGAAGGCGCCGGATTGGCTGCCACAGTAAATGTCACCTGTTGGCTAATCGGCAAATTCAGCGTGAAGTAGCGATGCTGTGACAGTTTGTTGCCGTCCCTTCCATTGTCAAACTGACTGTTCACGCAAATATTAACGGGCGCTGCCCCCAGCGTCAGGGGCGTGTAGATATCCAGGACATCCGGCGGCGAGGCCGGGCCATCGTTGGTCTCCGTCGAACCCCAGATATCGATTCCGGTCGGGTTGATGCCGCCGTCTGTCAGCAATCCATCAATGAAGCTTTCCTGCCCGGTGCCCTGCTGCTTCAGGTAGGTCGCGAAGGTGAATACGCTGGTAAATGCTGTGGTTGTCGCTTGAGGGCCGGTCATGACCTGGTAAATCGGGCCAAACCCTATGCTCGAAGTGTCGTTATCAGCCGCATCGTTGTCAGTGTCCCAAAGGTCGTAGATGAACCTTATAATCGTAAACTCATTAAACCAGCCGTTTACGCCGCCCGTTGTCGTTTCCGCACTAAATCCACCGCCAGCCGTGGCGCTGCGGGTATCGCAGTAGATTGGGTCGTTTAACGCCATCCCGGCCAACGCCGACGCCCAACCCTCACCGAAAGCAGTTCGCATGTCGAGTGCGTCGCCGAGACCGTGACTGCCTCCAATGCTATCCGATCGCGAAAAGTTGTCTTCGAAGTAGTGCCCCCACTCGTGAACCACGATGTGGTCATCGAATTCGTCTGGATCAGTCGCAGCCTGGCCAAGCAGGAATAGCGAATTATTGCCATCATAGAACGAAGTAGGCAGATCACCGGCCGCAATGTCCGTTGGGCTGGCCGATTGGTTGTCCGGGCTCCAGAATGCGTCAAGCGGTGGGAACACGGCATTGCCATCTTCGGCCAGTATGAATTGCATTGCAGAATAAACTGAATCGAGAATGGCGAACGGCGCCGCAACACGGGTTGCCGAATAACTATTCCCATCCCAACCTGTCGACGCCGTCAGATCCAGGTCAGTCACACTGGCGCCACCGCTGTTAAACGCCATATCCATAGCATATATCGGCCGCTCTGCCAGTGGTGGCGGACTCGCGGACGTATCGACATTATTGCGCACCTGCACATCCCAGTTCGATGCCTGCAGTTCGGCCCGAACCCGCAAGATAAAATCAGTTGACGAAGCGACATCGAAAGAATATGTGCCACCCGCACCTGCAGGTTGGGAATCGAGGACGTTGGCACCGGCAGCGTCCAGGAGCTGTACGGTCGCCCCACGAATGGGTCTAAGCACGGGATTGTCCAGGTTGAGGCCCCTGCAATTGCTATTTCGCTGCGGAAACTCGTAGGACAAGGCACCGGAAATATTCACTGTCGCTGACGGGGGCGGCGGCGGTGGCGGTGGTGGACCTGGCGGCGGTGGCGCTCCACTGATTCCGCCGCTACTACCGCCACAAGCAGATAACAACGACAGGACGGCCAGTGCTGGCAGCGACGTCGCGCGGTTAATGATTCCCTTCATACCCAATTTCAATCTCCAATTTGCTGCCCAAGCGCCAATTCTTCTGCCTTACTCGGGATTTAGGAATCATATCCAGCAATTCCAAGTGAAAACAGGACTTGGATCGTCCTTTTTTGGCGACACTTCCTGTTTTTTCAAACAGTTAGTGCGACACAAGTCCTGATACGCGGCATAGTATTGGTAGAATCATCAAACTTAGAATGCGCATTTGCGCTTTTGTTCAGGGTTATTGAAGACTTTATGAAAAATGGAACAATACTGGTTACCGGCGGCGCCGGCTATATTGGCAGCCATGTCGTGCGTCAACTAGGAGAAATTGGCGAATCGGTAGTCGTGCTGGACAATCTTTCAACCGGTTTCGAATCTGCCGTGACCAGCGGGGAGCTGGTGCTAGGCGACACGGGTGACGGCGACCTGCTCGAAAAACTGTTCGCAGCGCATGATATTGATACGGTGATGCACTTCGCCGCACACACGATCGTGCCTGAGTCCGTCGCCGATCCACTGAAATACTACGGTAACAACACTGCGAGCAGTCGTACCCTCCTCGAAGTCAGTCATCGCCATGGCGTGAAGAATGTCGTGTTTTCCTCAACGGCCGCCGTCTACGGAATACCGGAAGACGGCATGGCATCGGAGGCATCACCAACGCGCCCAATCAATCCCTATGGCACGTCCAAGCTGATGACCGAATGGATGCTGCGAGATCTTGCGCTTGCCGGAGGGCCGTCGTACGTCGTTTTGCGCTATTTCAACGTTGCGGGTTGTGAGCCAAGCGGCACTATCGGACAGTCAACGCCCAAAGCAACGCTGCTGGTCAAAGTGGCCTGTGAAGCGGCCGTTGGAAAGCGTCCTCACGTCGCTGTCTACGGCACGGACTATCCGACACCGGATGGCACGGGCCTGCGAGATTACATCCACGTGGATGACCTTGCGAGCGCCCATCTTGATGCCCTGAGTTACCTGCGCGATGGCGGCGATTCGACCACGCTCAATTGTGGCTATGGACATGGCTACAGTGTGCGCGAGGTGCTCCGTGCGGTCGAAAAGGCCAATGGCGCGGATCTCAAAATCAATGATGAGCCAAGACGTGCCGGTGACCCCCCTGCATTGATCGCTGTCGCGGATCGCGTACGCGAGGTTCTGGGCTGGACGCCCAGATATGACAATCTCGATACCATCGTGCAGACCGCTCTCGCTTGGGAAAAGAAAATAGCTGCTCGCGATCCGCAGGCGTACTGGCCGGATTCCAACGCAAATGCAGGTTGAGTACAGTTTCCGAGTGCTACACTGAGACATGGCTTTCCTTCGCCCACAGTCACTTAACGGTCTGATTCTCGTCGGATTCGGACTGGTCGCATTACCGTTGTTGATTGCAATTGTCTGGGCGCTGGTCAATCTCGATCGTCTTGCCGAGCAAAGTGAACAACTTGTGGTCACCGGCATCACGGCGGCGGAAGACAACCGCCTGCTATCGCAGCAGGTCGATTCGCTTGAGCGCGTCGCTCGTCAATACCTCGTTTTAAGGAACGAAGACAGTCTGAATCTGTTGCAGCAGGATGCGGAAGGACTGGAAGAGCGCATCGAAAAGATGTCACCGCTGGCAGAAAAAGCAAACGCTGATTCATTTGCGCGTTCCATACTCGTTTCGGCCCGGCGGATTGTAGGCACTTTATCCGACACAGAGTTTACTGAGGAAGCAGGTGAGGCGGTGGTCGCCGAATTCGCGACGCTGCGACAACGTGTTACGCGTTTGTCGCTGACCCTGAGCAACCATATCGAACTTGAACTGAATCGGCTGCAGGACAGTACACGACGGGCGCAGCAGGTTTCCGCCTGGCAAACTGCAGCGCTGGTCCCTGGTACGCTCATACTCGTATTATTCTTCACGTTGCTGGTCGCGAAACCAATCCGGCAGATAGACAGGGCCATTGCACAGCTAGGCAAGAGTGGATTCTCCAGGCCAATCGAAGTCAAGGGTCCCAGCGATCTGGAACGACTTGGCCGCCAGCTCGAATGGCTTAGGCTGCGATTGCTGGAACTAGCTCAGGAAAAGAACCGTTTTCTAAGGCATATGTCGCACGAATTGAAAACGCCGCTGGCCAATATTCGTGAAGGCACCGAATTGCTGCTCGACGGCACGGTCGGTGAACTGGAAACACCACAACGCGAAGTTACCGATATCCTCCGTTTGAATGGACTAAAACTACAGCAACTTATCGAAAATTTGCTCAGTTTTAGCGCCTGGCAATCGAAGAACGAGGTGCTCACATTAACGGACTTTCCGCTACGCGCGCTGGTTATATCGGTCGCCAAAGCGCAGCGTCTTGCACTCAAAGCGGCACAAATACAGCTCAAACTTGACGTCGAAGATATTGTCGTCACGGCGGATCGGGACAAACTACGCACCGTGCTCGACAATCTGTTGTCCAACGCCGTGAAATTCACGCCAACCGGCGGCATTGTTACCATTCGAGCGAAATCGACACCCACGAGTTTTGTGCTCGAGTTCGCGGACACGGGGCCTGGAATTCCGCAACATGAGACTCCGCGGATATTTGAGGCCTTTTTCCAGGGCAATCAGGAGCAAGGTGGACATATAGCCGGCACCGGGATCGGACTGTCAGTCGTTCTCGAATGCATACAGGCACATGATGGATCAGTAGAATTGGTCAATTCGGATGAATTTTCGGGTGCCCATTTCCAGATACATATCCCGCAAAAGCGGGAGGCAGCGAATCAAAGGATCGCGGCAAATGCGTAGAGATTCACGAAAACACTGCATGATAGCGGCGAGCATGCTGGCCGCAGCAGTGCTGGTGTCCGGATGTGAAATGACGTCAGACTGGCTCAATGGCCGGCAAACGGCGGAGCCCGACGATACGGTCATACTGGGTGCCCCTGAAGCCAATACCTACCTGACAGAGCTGTATTCGCTGACCGGCGGCGACCCGGCCACGCAGGCAGAAATTTTCGCCGACGCACAGGCCGCTGCGCAACTTACGCCGGGCACATCCAGTCGGCTTCGCTATGCGCTCGTGCTCGCAACGCCGGGCCATGCAGAGGCCGATAGCGTGCAGGCTCAGGGCATGCTGCGTGAGCTCCTCGCACAAACGGAGCTGATGACCAATTCGGAAATCGCCCTGGCAACGATTTTTCTGAACGCGGTGGAATCGCGCATCGTGGTCGATAACGAGGCGCGTCGCTTACGTAGTGAGAACACGAGAGCAGCGACGTCCGAAGAAGCCGCGATTGCAAGACGTATCGCGATTATCGAGGCCGAAAACCGGCAGCTCCGTGAATCGCTTGCAGATGCCGAATCCAAACTGGAGGCGATAACCTCTATAGAACGGTCGATTCGCGAACAGGCTGACGAGACGGAGCCTCGTTAGTCCGATGATGTTCGGTGACGTTTCACGCGTATTGACCAACCTCGGTCCTCCCGTTGTAAACTGTTGACGTATTAATTCTCAATACGTAGCGAATCTGCAAATGACTATGGCAAGTAACCATCCCGAATCCAAAGGCAAGATCCTGCTGGTCGATGACGATCCCGGGCTCTTGCGTCTGTTGAGCATTCGACTTCGCGCGGAGGATTATGAGGTCGAAGCGGTGGAAAGCGCCCACAAGGCGCTTGCCGTTCTGCACCGATTTCGACCTGACCTTGTCGTAACCGACCTGAAAATGGACAAGATGGACGGGATCGGCCTGCTTAACGAGCTGCAGATTAAATCACCTGGATTACGGGTCGTCATTATTACTGCGCATGGAACGATACCGGACGCCGTTACGGCAACCCAAAGCGGCGCGTTTGGTTTTCTGACCAAACCCATTGACAAAGATGAGCTCATGGAAACAGTCGAGCGCGCAATGAAGGTGTCCGGCTCAGCCGAGGTCGATGACGACTGGGCAATGGAGATCATCACGCGCAATCAGAAGTTGAAAGAAATACTGGCGCAATCGAAGATGGTCGCCGCTACCGATGCGCGCGTTCTTATCACCGGGCAAAGCGGCACTGGCAAGGAATTACTCGCGAGGGCGATACATCGCGCTAGCCCAAGGCGAGATAAACCGTTCGTTGCCATCAACTGCAGCGCCATGGCGGAAAATCTGCTCGAATCGGAACTATTCGGTCATTTAAAGGGCGCATTCACGGGCGCCACCAGGAATCATGAAGGTCTGTTCCAGGCGGCAGAAGGAGGCACGCTGCTGCTCGATGAAATTGGCGATATGCCAATGCGATTGCAGGTGAAGTTGCTGCGTGTCTTGCAGGAACACCAGGTTCGTCCGGTTGGAAGCACAGATGCGATACAGGTTGACGTTCGTGTCATATCTGCAACGCATAGAGATTTGCCTGCGATGATGCGCGACGGAGGATTCCGGGAAGACCTGTATTACAGGCTGAATGTCGTCAATATTGGCCTGCCCTTGCTTGACGAGCGTCGTGAGGACATTCCCCTGCTCGTATCGCATTTTCTGCAGCAGATTGCGTCCGAAGCCGGCCAGGAGAGGAAGGTGTACGCACCGGAGGCTGTCGAATTGCTCGTCACGGCGGAGTGGCCGGGTAACATTCGCCAGCTCTACAACATCGTCAGGCAGAATGTCGCATTGTCACGCTCGCCCGTCATCAGCGGCGAGCTGGTGCAATCGTCACTCGGCGAACACGCTGGAAAACTGGCGTCATTTACCGACGCACGCGATGAATTTACGCGCAACTACCTGTCCCAGATCCTGCAAATCACCGTTGGCAACGTCAGCCAGGCAGCCCGACTTGCGAAACGTAATCGGACGGATTTCTACAAGCTGCTTGCCCGTCACGACCTGAACCCGGATTCATTCAAGACCCGGTAATTGGTCGCCATTAAGGGCTATAATCTTGTGGCAATTCCAGTGCACGAGAGAAACCGGTCTATGAAACTCACAATCGCGACGATGGTTCTATTGTTAGGCGCCATCGGCACCGCCAGGTATGCCGCTGCACACCATTCCTATGCAGCGGAATTCGACCGCAACGCACCGAAGACTATAGAAGGCGTTGTTACGGAAGTCTGGTTCCGGAGTCCGCACGTTCGCTACTACATAAGCGTCACCGACGAAGATGGCAATGACGTTCTCTGGGACACGCGTGGTCTGACACCAACAAAACTGGTACGCCAGGGCTGGATGAAGGATACGATCAAGGTTGGAGACCGCATAAAAATGTATGGTCATATCGGGCACACGAACAAAACCATCATGTCGATTATCGATGTGACCTTGCCCGACGGACGGGTACTGACATCTCGTTCCGTAGCCTACGACATCAAGAACTGATGCGCAGATTCGCTGTTGCATTTCTGCTTGCGTATTTTGCCCCCACCGTCCTGGCAGACGAAAGTAATTTCGAGGGCGCCTGGCTGCTGAATGTAGAAATTCCCGCAGAGCCCCTGGTTGGCTTGCTCGAGATAACCCGGGAAGATGGCGGCTGGGTTGCCTGGGTTGAAGGTGGTCCGGCACCCGTCACGATCGATGGCGACTCCATCGAAGTGTTCATTGATTCCCGCGACCGGCAGGGATACCTTTTTCAGCGACGGCTGACAGGGACACTGCAAAACGGTTTGATGTCCGGCGTTATGCAGTCCATCGATGTTGTTGAGACTGCCGCCGAATTCGGCGAAGACGGTTCGAGCTGGACAGCGCAACCTTTTACAGAGCAGCCGCCGCAAACACCGATTACCAACTTGTCCCAGGTAGGCGGAATTTGGGCACCGCTGCGGGGACTGGATTTTCGCAAGTGGACAACCGAAATGACGCCCGCGGCCAAGGAATGGCACGCAGGTTACGATGCAAGAATGGACGAGCCGCAGAAACGCTGCATCTCTCCTGGCCTTTACTCGGCTATCACCTGGTCATTTCCTTTCGAGATAGTGGTTGACGACGACAAACTTGTGTTCCTGTACGAGGCGTTCAACCTCCTGCGACGCGTCTTTACGGACGATCGCGAGAACCCGGATTTTTATCCGAACTCGGCAATGGGGTATTCCACCGGCGCACTCGAGAACGGTGAACTCATCATTGAGACCGTTTTGTTGTCACAGACAATCAGGGATTTTAACGGCGAACCCATCTCGGAGAACGCCAGGATAATAGAGCGCTATCGGCTCGGAGACGATGGCAATCGCTTGACCGTGGTCGTGACCTTGATTGATCCCGACAATTATTCTCGTCCCTCGATTCGCAGGAGAGTCTGGACGCGCCAGTCTGACGCCGTAGTTTTTCCGTTCGAGTGTGACCCTGACGCGTTTTTCCGACAGCTATACAATGAAGGCCGCATGCAGGAATACATTGATCGAACACCACGCCGCCCTTAACAGGGAAACATGCAAGAAACCATAGACCGATAGCCCCGTCATCCTTAGCGAAGAACTATCCAGCAATACATCGACTGTACGTTGCAGCAGACTTGGAAACAGCTGGTGGGTACGAATACACCACCCTGCATTGTAAGGCGTGCCGTTAGGAATCCCGTCCGACGAAGGAGAATTCGGACGACTGGCATGGATGAATTGTCTTATAACAACTGCCGCCGACTCTTAGAACATCCAGGCACTGACCCGTTGCAGCAGACGACGCGGACCGCGAAGATACTTGGCGCGCTGACGTGCAGATAGCCATTTTCCAAGTTGCTGTCTGCAATAGCGAGCATAGAACCTGGCGAATGGCAGTAAATCATCGAACGCGAGCAACGCATGCACCC
>JBPCYD010000093.1:0-11049 GCA_051007895.1 Woeseiaceae bacterium | reverse complement strand
AGCCAACCAGGCCTATGATTGATGCCATGAAGGCAATTGAAAGAATTTTTCTCATTGTCGAATACCCCAAAGGAAATGTGGTCGTATTCTAGAACATCGCGACCGCTAATGGGACTCCAACAGCCATAAATTTGTATTTATTTGTTTCGGCAACGATCTCATATTCGCCGCCAGCGGGATATCGTCCGCGAATCCATCTCCCTCGTGTCCTTGCACGCCAAATCTGCTGTGTTTGGATCAGGATTTCTGGCAATTACTCATCGGCAATCCCAGTGTCCCCGGTGTCGCCAGCAGTGCCTTTTAGCCGGCCTGACGGTGTGAACGACATGCGTATTGACCACTGGCTGGTGAACGTGTGCCTTGGGCACAACGATCGTCTTCGTCGCGCATCCGCCAGTTACAGTCAGAGCGACTGCCAGAGCCATCATTTTGTATCGTATTAAAGTATTCATGTGTAAGTCCTTTTACTCGTCATGTATCCGTTTAACGCGTGGCAAGCGATTACGTTGACGTCGATGCCTGAGAGGATCGCTATCAGTTCCCGATAATTCACGGTGTGCCTGCGCTGTATTAATGCTGCGCCCCAAAGTTCCGGAAAGACCGACGTTTTTTTTGGTCCATTCAGTTCACCTTCATCATCGCCAGCGCAAACTGAAGCCGTGTTTAAGATGATTTGTTCACAACTGAGAGGACAAGACGATGAAAACTAAAATGATCGTCGCTCTGCTTGCCACGTTGTTCGCTGTTTCGACGCCGGCGCTGGCAGTATCGAAGTCGCATGCCGAATTCAGGCGAAGTGATTCAATCTGGCTTCCTCGCGGCAATCGCCTGCACGACTGGCGTGCGGTTGGTCGCGATCAGCTGCTTATCTGGGCTTCTCCGTCGCGTGCTTACCTGGTGAAAATTTGGCGGCCTTTCTCAAGCCTGCGCTTTGCACGTTACATTGGTGTTACCTCGACCGCTGGGCGTGTAACGAAATTCGACCGGGTTATTGTGAACGGCGAACGACTGCCCATACGCTCTATCGTCGCACTGGATCGAGAGTATGCGAAAAATCTACGCTGGCGAAAGAAAGAATCTCGCTCTTTCCGACGCTCTTCCGCGGGTCGACGATACTACCAGGCCCGGTAACAAACTCGGCGGCAACGGTCCCGGTCAACCTGCCATACCCCCACGGCAGACCCGGACCGCCGCCAATTTCAATGATGGTTCTGGCAGTAGAGTGACTCACCCGGTCTGAGCGGTCATGCGGCGCTACTGCATCGGTCCCTGATAGCTCCGATGCCGGCTTTGAGCGTTTCGCAAAATGCGTCCACGTCCTTAAGATCCATAACAGTAGAACAAATACCAAGCATGCCGGGCGACATCCAGTAGCCGTTCTGCACCATGTACTGATGCATTCCGCTGCTTCGGTAGACCGCTCCACGCGGAGCGTCGTCGTTCAGTTCAGGCTCACCGAACGTGATCGAAAAAATTGAATACTGTCCCTGAACGCTGCCGTCGGTATTCGTTTGTTCGAGTACTTCCCTGCAACCCTGCCTGAACGCGTCGCCGAGTGCGTTAAGCTGCTGAAAAGATTCAGCGTTCGTCATGCTCATTGCGGCGTGACCAGCCGCCATGGAAACGGGATTGGCGTTGTAGGTACCGCCGTGCGGCAGCTTCGCTTTGCCTTCGCCCGCTTCGAACACAGACATGACGTCGGCCGAACCTGCAACTGCACCTACCGGGAATCCGCCGCCGATTATCTTACCCAGGGTCGTCAGGTGTGGAGTTAACCCACGTGCTCCCTGAATACCATCGAGCCCGGCACGAAATGACACGACCTCATCTGCAATAAACAAAGCGCCACTCGATTCACAGAAATCCTGGACCATCGCAAAAAACTTATCAGTGTGCGGAATCCGTGCCATGCCAAGCCCGATCGGATCGACCAACACTGCGGCGAGATCATGCGCGTGGGAGTCGAGGATACGCCGTGCCGTTTCAGGATCATCGTGCGGAATTACGACAACGTTGTCGAGTACGCCCTGTGGCGTGCCTTGGGAGTATGGCCTGGATAATGGATCTCCATCAGCAAGATTGGTTGGCTCTACGCCGAGACTGACTTCCGCAAAATCGTAGGAACCATGATAGGCATTCTCACATTTGGCAATTTTCGGTCGGCCGGTATAAGCACGGGCCGCTTTGATTGCTTTCATGACCGCTTCGGACCCCGAGTTCATGAAGCGTATCTTGTCGAAGCTTCCGACTCTGCCACAGAGCAGGTCGGCGAGTGCGTATTCGGCCTCGCTGCCAAACGAAAAGCCGGTGCCGCGCCTGATCTGCTTGGTGGCCGCGTCGACGATCGTGGGATGGGCGTGCCCGTGCAGCATCGCGGTGTAGTTGTTATTGAAATCAATTAGCCGGTTGCCGTCGACGTCCGTCACGTATTTGCCCTGTGCCGACTGAACATATATTGAGTAGGGGGCTATTCGAATGGTGCTGCGCGAGCCACCATCGGTAAGCACACTCTGTGCACGTTCAAATAGTGCTGCCGAAGTCGATTCGGAGTTTGGATATTTCATTGGCACCCCTGTAGTGCTCCGTCCCTGGCGATGTTCCACTACCCGAAATAGTAGTCGATTGCGCGCGGCAATAGCAGTACAAATCGACCCGTTGGCGTCATAAACACGGTCTCGTGCTCGACGACGATGCCAAAATACACGATGCCTGGCCTGTGTGCGTACAGCGCGCTTGCCGCGACCAGTTCCTCACCATTTGCCGGTCTGATAGTCTCGCGGCTTAGGCGCACCTTCCCGCCGAACCTGAACGAGACAATCAATGCCCACCTGTGACCACAATGACAGCCGGGAAACGGTAAGCGAACTTAGAGACCCCGTCTGTGGCATGACCGTGACCAGGGATTCGGACCATTACTTCGAGCATGCCGGTGACACAGTCTATTTTTGCTGCGCCGGATGTCGAAACAGGTATGCGGCCGATCCATCGCCTTACATCAATCGCAGCCTTTCGAAGGATGCTGACAACGTTGCGGCGCCTTCAGGGCCCGGGCCCTACATATGTCCCATGTGTCCCGAGGTTCGGGAAGACGATCCTGTGCCCTGCCCTGTATGCGGTATGGCACTAGAGTCCGAAGCGCTACCTGCGTTACAGACGAAGACCCGTTACACGTGTCCGATGCACCCTGAAATTGCAGAGGACGCGCCCGGCGAGTGCCCGCTTTGCGGCATGGCCCTCGAACCCGTGACCGTAACGCTCGAACAGGAAGAAAATCCGGAACTCGACGATATGACGCGTCGCTTGTGGATAAGCGCCATCCTGACCTTGCCGGTGTTGCTGTTCGCCATGGGCGAGATGGTCGGCCTGTCGTTCGATTGGCTGGCATCACAGCACATGCTCTCCTGGCTCGAACTCGCATTCGCGACTCCCGTAGTGCTGTGGTGCGGGTGGCCTTTCCTGCAACGCGGCTGGCAGTCGATTGTCAGTCGCAACCTGAACATGTTCACGCTGATCGGTCTTGGCACCAGCGTCGCCTATGGTTATAGCGTCGTCGCGACAGTCGTGCCGGAAGTATTTCCTGCGTCTTTTCGGGACATACACGGGGAAGTTGCCGTCTATTTTGAAGCCGCTGCCGTCATCATAACGCTGGTGCTATTCGGACAGGTGCTGGAACTGCGTGCGCGCAGTCGCACTGGCGATGCGATACGCGCATTGCTCGGACTCCAACCCGGGACGGCCCGTCGGATCGACGTCGCGGGTCATGAACGAGACGTGTCCATTGACGATGTCCAGGTTGGCGACCGGCTGCGTATAAGACCCGGCGAAAAAGTGCCCGTCGATGGTGACGTCGTCGATGGAATCAGTAGCATCGATGAGTCGATGCTCACGGGTGAGCCGATTCCTGTTGAGAAACAGGCGGGCGATTCCGTCATCGGTGCAACTGTAAACGGTACCGGCAGCCTGATCATCGAGACTCGCCGTGTCGGCGCCGACACACTGCTTTCACAGATCGTAAATATGGTGGCCGCGGCACAACGCAGTCGTGCACCTGTTCAGAAACTGGCTGATGTTGTAGCGGGATATTTCGTGCCAGCCGTTGTGCTGGCCGCAATTTTAGCGTTTGCAGCGTGGGCCTGGCTCGGCCCCGAACCAGCCATGGCATATGCAATTATTAACTCGGTTGCAGTGCTGATTATCGCGTGTCCCTGTGCCCTGGGTCTGGCGACCCCGATGTCCATCATGACCGCGACCGGAAAAGGTGCGACTGCGGGCGTGTTGTTCAGGGATGCCGAAGCTATCGAAATCATGCGCCAGGTCGATACGCTGGTGGTCGACAAGACCGGCACGCTGACAGAAGGCAAGCCTACGCTCACGCATATTGAAGCCGTTTACGGCATGGAGCCCATGGCGCTTCTTCGTTTGGCGGCTGCAATAGAAAAAGGCAGCGAACATCCGCTGGCGGCGGCCATTGTTTCTGCTGCTGACGAACGCAAGGCTGGCTTTGCTCAAGTCAACAATTTCGAGTCGGTTACCGGGATGGGCGTAACGGGCGACGTCGACGGCGAGCGAATCGCACTGGGTAACCTGCGTTTGCTTGAATCTCTCGGTATTGAAGCCGGCGGACTGGACCAGCAGATCGACGCTATGCAACAAGCCGGCCAGACCGTTATGTACGTCGCCGTAAACGGCCAGGTGGCCGGGCTTATCGGCGTTGCCGATCCCATCAAGGATAGTTCATACGCGGCCATCAATGCACTCGCCAAGGACGGCATGCGCATCGTAATGCTTACCGGCGACAATGAATCGACAGCGCGAGCTGTGGCCGGGGAACTCGGCATCGACGACGTGGTTGCCGGCGTTCTACCGGGTGAAAAGGCGAAGCATGTACAAAAGTTGCAGGGCGAAGGTCATGTCGTAGCGATGGCCGGGGACGGTATCAACGACGCACCGGCGCTGGCACAAGCGCACGTCGGAATCGCAATGGGTACTGGCACCGATGTCGCAATGGAAAGCGCCGGGATAACATTAGTGAAGGGCGATCTGCGGGGACTGGTCCGGGCGCGGCGACTTTCCGCTGCGACAATGACGAACATTCGCCAGAATCTGTTCTTCGCGTTTGCCTATAACGCGATCGGCGTACCCATAGCTGGCGGTCTTCTTTATCCGGCGTTTGGCATTCTGCTTAGCCCGATGATTGCGGCGGCGGCAATGAGCTTCAGTTCAGTATCCGTTATTGCAAATGCGCTGCGGCTCAATCGCTTAACGCTTTGAAAAGAAAAATAAGGACTGACGTGAGGCCCGATTGACTGTTAGCCAACACCGCAGCCTCAGATCGACATTAGCGACTCATGAATCCTGGGCAGCACCTCAGAACAGTCAGCTTCCAGCTTGAGCGCGGCCATGTCGTCTGCCCGTGTTCGCCCCTGGTTGACGATAACAATGGGCTTTCGTAATTTTTGCGCATGACGAGCAAACCTGAAACCTGAGAAGACCATCAGCGACGAGCCTACCACCAGCAGTGCATCCGCTCGTTCCACAGCATCCAGCGCCTGCTCGACACGCTCCTTCGGCACTGCCTCTCCGAACATTACGACGTCCGGTTTTACGATCCCGCCGCAATGACCGCAGTCGGGCACGACGAAATCGCCATGACTTCCTGCGGCTAGTTCCGCATCCCCATCGGGTTTGAATTCTGAAACAGCGGAGTGCCAAGCGGGATTACGGGCTTTCAGGTCGGCCTGAAAACCGGCCCGCGCTCGTGTCATGTCGCAGTCTACGCAACGTATTCTGCTCAGCTCACCGTGCAGGTCGATAACCTGGTCACTTCCGGCGGCCTGATGGAGTCGATCAACGTTTTGCGTAATTAATGTATCGACCTTGCCGCTGGCCTCCAGACCTGCCAGCGCGTGATGACCGGCGTTAGGCTTCGCACCGGAGAAACGCTGCCAGCCAACATAACTGCGCGCCCAGTAACGCTTGCGTGACCTGCCGCTCCTGACGAACTCGTTGAACTGCATTGGCTGCGAGTGCTTCCAGTCGCCGTTGTGATCCCGGTAGTCGGGAATCCCCGAGCCCGTACTAATACCGGCGCCACTCAGCACGGCCAGTGTTCCCGTTCGCGACAGGAACGCCGCAAGTTCTGCGCTATTTGACTGCATTTGCACATTGCAGCATTGGCCTTTTATCCAGGTCAAGGATATCCACGAGTCAGATTAATCGAATTCGTTATTGCACCGGCTCCATGCCACTAATGCATGATTTTTCGATACAAAAACTGCATTCCGAGCAGCATAATTCCGATCAGGCCAGCGATACTGTTCATTGGTGCAAACAAAAGCGCAATCCACTCGTTCTCGAGTTCCAGCAACGATTCACTCAGTGCCTGAGTAATGGCGCCTACCGTGTTCTGTAGTGGCGCAGATAGCAATAACTCGAACACCACGAGCAGCAGAATCAGGGCAAACTGTCCGGCCAGGACATTGCGGCGGCGTTTCTCCACACGGTCCATCACCTGCTTAATATAGTCGTCGTCGGCCAAGTTTTGTTCGGCCTGCACGAACATTGATTCGAGAAAAGGGTCTCTTGCATCATTCATTTTGTATCCTCCGCAGTCGCGGATTCATCGTAGGCAGACAGTAGTTCCCGAAGGCGTTCGCTGCCGCGCCTAATGTGGGATTTAACCGTGCCCAGTTGTATATCGGTCATTTTGGCAATTTCCGGGTGCGACATTCGCTCATGGTATGAGAGCACGATACAGAGCCTCACCGGTTCGGTCAGCAGCGCAAGCGCTCGATCCAGGTCCATGCCGATGGAGGTTTGGTCTTGCTGTGACAGCACTGCAACCTCGTCACTGGTAGCACCCCGCAGCGCGTCATTCTTTCGTACGTACTGTAACCACTCGTTGATCGCCATTTGCTTCAGCCAGCTGCCAAACTTATGTGCTTCCCTGAGTTGTCTGATTTTGCGCCATGCCTGCAGAAACACCTGCTGAGAAAGATCATCTGCCAGGTTTGCATCGTTACAGCAACGTCGCAACAGGTTACGAATCCAGGACTGACGCCGGCGTACGAGCTCTGCAAACGCGTCACGGTCGCCTTTCGATGCAAGACTCACCACGAGGGCTTCCGGGCCGTCCGCGTAATAACCGGGTTGTGCCGGCATCTGCTACGCTTGGTCTTCGTGATACCAGCGCTCGGAAATCTTTCCCGCCACGAGCAGCCCTATTCCCACGAAGAAAACCAGTAGAGCGACTCCAAGCATCACGCCAAAGAGTTTTTCCTCAAGTTTGCCGAGAAACCATCCGAGGATTGCGAGACCAGGCGCTACGAACAGGACAATCAGGCCGGACACCTTTAGATCCCGATCTATGCGCGCCCGCCCGCCGCTGGCTGCCAGAATTTTGTCGATCACGGCCGCATCGATTTGCTGGCCACTTTCGACGAGGCGGCGCAGCGTTTCCTGATCGGATTCTCGCTTGCGCGCATCGAACCAGATGCCGCCCACCACGACGGCCGCGAGAAAGAGCCAGAAACCCAGCGCACCAAAGCTCGCTGCTACGTCCATTTTGTATCTCCTGTATCCAGTGCTGATACTACAAGAGATGCGATCGATGCGAGTTCAGATGCGCCCGGCAGCAAAAAATTTGGGGATAAATTCGCCTCAGGCTCAACCGGCCACGAGTGGGCTTCGTTGGGGCGTGCCGCGAGGTCCTGCAATTGATGGTGCCGCGACCTGCTCGCGGGATTACTCAATAGGGAACGGTTGTTCTCTCGGTCACCTGTAGATTTTCATTGGGTGACTGGTCGCAGGGTCTGGATCCGATCCGGTCTTTGATTACGCAACCGACGTTGAACTCACGCTTTTCAAACAGCGTTGTTTCAGCCGAGTCCCGGGCACCGCGATACTTCGCGGCAAAGCCAAACTGGAAGGTCGAACTGTCGGCTTTGTCCGGCGTCATCTGCCGATAGCTTGATTCGATATGAATGGACGGAGAGACAAATTCGCTCACCGGCCGTTTGACGACGGCGCCGGGTGCGAGACTGATTTGCGTGGCAGAGGTTTGAATCTGAGAGTTGTAGTAGACAGTTTGTGCGGTAATCGACAAATAGTCGGACGTTTTATTCATGAACGAAAGCTCGCTGTCAGCAATCACAATAGCGAGATTGTCATCACCCAAGCGAATTTCAGGGTACAAGCCCTCGAAGTCTCTCGCGAGTAGTTCGACCTCGAGCGGCAGTGCCGCCGAACCGGACGCCCCCCGCTCTACCTGGCCCGGGCATTGCATTTGGAACAAGTAGCCTGCATGGGTGGTTTTACTGCAGCGAACCGCGTAGACATCGTTCGGCGATGACTGCATGCGACGTCTGGATTTCTCGACATCGGCCTGCATCGACGTCATCGCATTCCTTGCTTTGCGTACGCACTCCCTGGCATCACAGGGCAGCAGCTTCGCCTGCTTGAGCTCGGTTCTACCCGAATCGCCCTCGGAAATCGGCACGAGCTCGACAAGCTCACGATAATCAAGGTCACCGGTATAGTATTCGGTGAGGCCGGATAAACGCGGCTGAATATCGAGATCGACGGTACTGGTATCTCTGTATTCGTCGTCGGCGTTCCGCCTGAGCTCGTCGAGCGTTGCCCGACTGTCACGATACATCGTTACATAGTTGTCGAGCGCGTGGAGAAGTTCCTGGCGGTCACGATTCAAACCGGAATTGACGAGCGCTTCATCAACTGCCTGGTTAAATGCCGCTTCGTTGAATGTGGTTTTGTAAGTACTGGCGACGTCGGTGACCTTCCCGGCCGTGCCGGCCGCAATCCCACCGTTAATTATCTTGCTGATAACGCCGACATCCTTATCGCGAAAAGGATGGACAGGGTTGCATTTATGGTTCGTTGAATACGCCTGCGGTTGACATTCCGCGAGGCGGGTATCGAACGCAGGAGCAAGATCGTTCAAGCGGATCAGAAATCCTTTTTCCGGCGGCAGGTCGGATTCGGTAACCTCACCAAACACCCAGCTTCCGGCAGACCCGGACTTAAGGACCGCGTAGACGGCGTCATTGCCAACGTAGTAATTCGACGGTTCAACAGCTTCCGGCTCAACCGTGGCCTGCTGTTGTGGCGAATTTCCGCAGCCTGCCAACAACACGAAAAAAACGGCCTGCACGCAGCTGCGTTGCAGGCTCATTGTCTTTAGATCCATTTGCCCAAACGATCCAGTTTGAATTCAGAATTGAATTATAACCAAATCATCCGTGGGTCAAATATGTCTCCAAATGCCGACAGCGGCTGTCGGCTGTCGATCACCGAATTCTGGCTTACTTAAAGGTTCGCTCAGCGTCGTCAGGATCATCGCCGGACGCCTGCGCCGAATCTTCAGTATCACCCTCGTTTTCGGCGCGCGGAATCAGTTCTACAACGTTGTCCGGGTGGCCTTCCGTTGGTGCATCTGAAACCGAATCGTCAGCAACTTCCGGATCTGGCTGAATCTCTTCCAGAGGTGCTTCACCCTCCGGCGCATAGTCGGCAGGGGCCTCAGACGTTACTAATTCTTCGTCTGCAGTAATGCCGGTGTCTTCTGCCGCCGCGACGGGTTCGGCGATGTCATCGACCGTTTCCTCAAGTCCCGCAAGGATAGTGGGTACAAATTCTAACCCTTCCTGCATCGCCTGCTTGTCACATAATGCCTGCGAGCCGGACGCGAGATGCTCGTAGAGATCTTTGTATTGCTTGCCAATTGACTGGAAACGACTTGCTGTCTCTCCGAAATGCGCCGACACTTCGCGCCGATAATCATCGAACTCGGTTTGCACAGCTTCAAACCTGGCATGCTCTGCAGACTTGCCGCGCTTACCCAGCAGGAATCCCAGCGCTGCGCCAACGAAGAACAGGCCTGTCCCGAGCAGCACGATGCCCATTACACTCATATCAATCTCCATACGTTTGCCCAAACGATTTTGCGCCGATTCGATCGCAACGGCGTTGAAAGGCCAATTATAGCGTTAAACAGATGTTTTGGTATTGCTATTGCAAGCGTAGGTCAGGGAGGTGCAAACCCGGTCACGGTCCCGCGCGTTGCGGTCGGCTAATGGTGTTGGAGTAGGCTGATCGTAAAGAGTACAGACGCAACGATGGCGGCAACCGTTCGCACTGTATTCCACGATGTCCACTGATCCAGGTAGGTCGTCCAGATTCTGACAGCATCGGGGTCCCCTACCGAAATGGCCGCCAGTTGATCATTAAGCGGTACGTTTGCCAGAATCGTAACGAGAAAGGTGCCCGCGAAATAGGAAACTGCACCTCCCAGGAGCAACATCGAAGACAGTTTCCCTGGATCACCCAATGCGAATGCGGCCGCACCGACAGACAGGATGGCCATACCTATAAACGCACTCAGAAAAGAAGGGTTGATGACGACGACATTGATCGACTGCATCGCCGCAATGCCTTCTGCGGACGGCACGCGTGCGAGGGCTTTCATGACGAAACTCGAAAACGCGAAGAAGACCCCGCCGACCAGGGCCGAGCCAAGTACTGCTGTCAAGCCAGCGACGTAAGTTAGAAAACTCATGCTGCTGTCCGCCAAACGCCAGATGCCGCAATACGAAAAGCGTATTCGGCGAAGTCGGTTGGCTCGCGACCCAGCGCACGCCTGACGCCGTCACCCAAGAAGGCGTTACGACCGTCAAGGACGGTATCGAACAGATAGTTCAGCAGCCATGCAATTTCTTCCGGCGCGCCCGAATCGGCAATGGCACTCGAGAACGCCTCTTTCGGAAGCCGGATAAATTGCACTTGACGTCCGGCGGCCAGGGAGATTTCCTCCGCGACTTCAGTGAATGTCAGCAGTCGTGGTCCGGTGACTTCGTAAATCTCACCGTTGTGACCGTCCTCGCTCAATGCCGCGACGGCAACGTCAGCTATATCATTGACGTCGACGAACGGTTCCGGCACGTCTGCAGCCGGAAGCGTGATCAAACCGTCCCGCACCATACCCAGGAATTCTCCTTCGGAGAAATTCTGGTTAAACCAGCTTGCGCGCACGAC